>DKER01000219.1 GCA_002452555.1 Fidelibacterota bacterium UBA6817
TTCAAATCCCCAGGGAACACCTTCCGGTGACATGTCAACAAATTCTCGGTATTGCGTTTCCATGGGATGAATAATTTGACCGTCTCCATTTATTGCTTCTACGGAAACGATGAGTGTTATATCATCCAGATAGTGCCGGTCCGGGGACGGCCAGCATCCGGACGGATCATCGGGATAACTGCCCACTTCACAATAATTCCAGAATAATGTATGAACCAGGTTTCCATTCATTAACCCCCGGCGCCTGTATTTACGATGGCCCCGCATGCTCAGCGGCGTTTGTGCCTGCAGAGTAGCATCCTGCAGACCCATGATCCCGACGATAAAGAGAATACATAACAGTTTCTTTTTCATTGTAAATATCTTCATTTTATATCTCAATTATTTTGATCATAACTAATTGAACAACCTATAATGATTTTTCTGGGTTCATCATAAAAATTGGGTTGGGTATACCATTCTTTTTGTGTTTTGTACCCGATATAATTTTCAAAGACCATGTTATAATTATGATCAGCAGAACCGCTTGAAGAATAGACTTCCCGGTGATTGCGTCTGTCAAATAAATTCGAGACTCTCAAAAAGGGAGAAAGGGTTAATGTATTAATGTAAAAATCCTTTGTAATATTCATATCAAATGTCAGCGTCATCGGTTTACGTTCACCATTTAGTATCCGGTTGTTATAGTAGGGTGATTCCCGCGTATATGGAGTTCCGCTCCCGATTTTTCCGATAATACTGATATGATATCCCATTTGAGACGTCGTGGCCGTCAAGTTCAGAGTATGAGTCTGATCCCAGTCTAACGGCTGACGTTTTTTTTCCGATTGTATTGGCGGTTCGGATTCCTGATTTCTGGATTCATCCAGGGGATCCGATGCATTGCCCGTGGCTGACTGATATGTATAATCAATGGAAAAACCCATCGAACCTGGCAATGCACGCATTTCCAGTGCAACAGTAATTCCTTTAACATTCGCATAATCTCGATTGATAAAATACCAGAATTTTCCGCCGAAAATATCTCTCATGGTTATCTGGCCGATCAGATCACGGATGTCTTTGTTAAAACCCGTTATGTCAATGGTCATGTTTGGTGTAATTGCCTGTTTGATGCCAATTTCGTAACTGACGGTTTTCTGGGGTTTCAATTCAGCATTTCCCATAATATTGAAACTTCCCCGGGGCGGATTATCACCTTTTAACTGAACAAGATTCACTTCAAAATCAGGATTGATGTATAAGTGTTCATAATTGGGAATCTGGAAAAAATGACCGTATGAAAAATGGATGACACCCTGATCGGATATAGGATAAGCAATTCCGATTCTCGGACTGTACTGACTCGATGATTCTGCCTTGCGTTTTACGGCTTCAACCGTGTTGTAAAACTGTTCGGGAACAACACCATCCGGTTCAAAATAATCGCATCGTAACCCAAGATTAATGATCATTTCTCCCAATTCCAGTTTGTCCTGGATATAAGCTGAGATCTCTTCCGGTTCATGAATATAACTGTTATGATACCATGAATCTTTTGAAGGAATTTTAATATCATTATTTTCATCGAAATAAATCTGATATTCCTGAAGCCATAACCGGAGCTTTTTATAACTGAATCCAAGACCGATCGTTTGTTTACTTGTAATCTGACTTCTTAAATCAGCCTTGAATATGCGCGTCCTGTTATCCCTGAAATGATGCCACATTCTCATTCCGCCTGTAGCAAATCCGTTAGAATTGTTTTGAGTTAGATATTCCATGGGATAATATCGTGCATCATAAGGATCTTTATACACAAATTGGCTGTATTCCGTAAATGATTCAGATACATTGGCCGTCAAAAATGTGGATTTCCCAAACATGTGAGTATATTGAACAGAGTTCTGATAACTCTTGCTTTCGTGATAGTAATTGCCTTCCGGATTATATTTAAAAAGACGATCAAAGTATCGGTAATCTTCATTTTCATAAAAATATGTATAATTCAGTTTATCCCTCTGTGTTAATTTGAAACTGAGTTTACCCTGAATCGTCTGCTTATTTTCAGGATTCATTGGGACATAGCTGCTGTCCCCGGTGGACTGAATAATAATTTCACCCGGATCGTGGGAAAAGTAAGACATGTCTCCGGGCATAAAAATTCGCCGGCCGTACTGCCAGCCTTCATTATTGTAAATGCGGCCTAATATTGAAAAAGATATTCTTTCTTTAAAGACAGGAAACGGACCGCTTAAACTCATCTGAAGATTATAAATTGAATTTGGATTTACATCGTCAATATTCATGAAGATATCCGTATCTCTACTGAAATAATCTCCTGAATACAGCGTGATTTTACCGGAATAATATTGCTGACCTTCCTTCGTCACAATATTTACGATACCCGACATTGCCTGCCCGTATTCTGCATTGAACGTGCCGCTGATAATCTCAACCTCCTGGATCATATCACTTTCTACATCAAAAAGGTGGCTTCCGGAATAAGCATCATTCATAGGTATTCCATCTACAATATACATGACCTCACCGGAGCGGCCGCCCCGGAAATGCCCATCTACAACACCTGCCTGAAGATTTACAATATCACTCAGATTCTGGACCTGCAATTGTTTGATCTGCTCGTCATTAATCCGGTATGACGTGGATGTCACATCTTTTCTTACTGTAGGCATTTTTGCCACAACAACAACTTCCTCGCCGGTCAAAACACTGGTTGTCATAGTAAAGTTTACCGGAGTTGTCAGATCTATCATGACTTTTACATTTGTTACAACAACCGTCTGATAACCGATCATTGTCGCTTTTAACGAGTATTCACCGGGAAATACATTCAGAATAGAATAATAACCATCCTGGTCTGTGGCAGCTCCCTGCATTGTTCCTTCAAGAATAACATTTACTCCAATGAGCGGTTCACCTGTTTTTTCATCGGTTATCCGACCGGATATCTTACCTGCTGTCGCACCATAAACGATCGAATTCAAAAGACACATGCTAATAATGATAAGTTGGATCATACGTGTCATTTTATTATCCTTCTTCACATAATAAAGTACAATACTCCAGGGGCTTTGCAACCCCCGGAGTGATTTGTATTACAATGAGAATTAACGCATCAGAATCATTTTATTGGTGAGTCTTTTTTCATTTGTCATAAGAACACAGAAATATACACCTGAAGGAACAAGAACGCCGTGATCATTTCTGGCATCCCAGGTTATTGAATAATTTCCGGCATTTTGTACTGCATTAACAAGTGTTTTTACTTTTTGACCCATAACATTATAGACGATCATATTAACGTTCGTCTGGGCAGGTAACTGATATTCAATTGTCGTATTAGGATTGAAGGGATTCGGGTAGTTACGGAGCAATGCATATGTTTTGGGAATTTCAATATCATCATTTTCGCGATTTTCAATGGAGCTGGTTACAACAACCATTTTTTCTACGCTGAAATCATCAAACCAGGCAG
>DKER01000148.1 GCA_002452555.1 Fidelibacterota bacterium UBA6817
ACTGGCTACTGGCTACCGGACTGTCGACTGTTAATTGCCTATTATGAATTAAATAATTATATTCTACTATGAAGAATACTGACACTATCATGAATTATAGCGGCAAACGCATATTGGTCACGGGGGGGGCAGGGTTTGTCGGGTCAAATCTTGTGAAAACCCTCGCTTCACAATGGCCTGATGCGGATGTTGTGGTCCTGGATGCTTTTGTGAATGGTCACTTTAAGAATCTGATCGGTTTTACCGGCGAGTTGATTGCCGGGGATCTGACCGATCCGCGGATTATGAGTGATCTGACAGGCCGGAAATTTGATGTGGTTTTCCACCAGGGCGCGATTACGGATACGACTGTGAGCGATCAAAAGAAGATGATCGAGGTGAATACGAATACGTTTTCATCCCTGCTCCGGCTCTGTGCCGAAAATAAGGCTCCCCTGGTCTATGCCTCCAGCGCCGCAGTCTATGGAAATTCTCCCTCACCCAACCGGGTCGGTGCCGGCGAAATCCCGGAAAATGTTTATGGCTATTCGAAATATATGATGGACCAAATGACGCTCCGGTATTTGAATTCATCTCCCGCACCGTCCCATCCCGTTGTTGGCCTCCGCTATTTCAATGTGTACGGTCCCGGAGAATATTATAAAGGCAAAATGGCCTCCATGATTCTCCAGCTTGCTCTGAAGATGCGCCGGAATATTACGCCCAGACTCTTTAAATTCGGGGATCAAAGACGGGATTTTGTCTACGTTGACGATATTGTGCAGGCAAATCTGAAAGCCGGAGCAGCCGGCATCAGCGGGATTTTTAATGCGGGATCAGGCGTGTCGCGGACCTTTAACGATATAGTGGCTATCCTGAATGAAGCCCTGAATACAGATCACTATATCGAGTATTTCGACAATCCCTATCCCTTCTACCAGAATAATACATGCGCCCATATTGAGGATACAAAAGCAAAACTGGGCTATTCTCCTGCCTATACGCTGGAACAAGGGATTCAAGACTATGTCCGGTGGCTGAATGTTCATTTAACAGATGCCGGACCGATTGCCTGATGAATGATGAACGCACAATCTGGATTCTCAGCGATCAGTCCGATCTTACGGATTTTCTTAAAAATGATCTCACAACGGATTCTATCCATCTTCACAGCTATACGTTTAGCCAAATGGCAGAAATCAAAGAACAGATCCGTCATTATCCCCCCGATCTTTTTATCAGCTGCTATAAAAAGTTCAACGAGATCCTCCCCCTGGCAAACCGGGAAAAAATTCCCCTGATTCTCCTCACCGATGAACTCAATTCCCGGACTCTTACTGCGTATGATGCGTTTCCCGTTGTGAATGTGGTAAATATGGATAAACCCTTTCATTCCATACGCCCCATTGTGTCTGATTTTTTTAATGACCAGACAAATCATGTCAACAGTAAAATCCTGATTGTTATCCCCGACGAAGAGGAATCGGTCCTTTTCCGGAATATTTCCCACATTTACAAATATTCCGCCACATATACCGATTCTTACGAAAAAGCGGATGAACTCCTGGAGTCCAAACCGTTCGATCTGCTTATCGTGGATGTGGACAGCCCGAATGACCATGCGGATTATCTGCTGAAAAATCTTCGAAACCGGGATACTTATTTGCCGATCCTGGCTCTTTCCGGCGGCGATGAACGGGTTATGCGGCACCGGCTCTTTGATCTCGGTGTGAATGATTTCATTCACAAACCGTTTCAGATTGATGCCTTTAACCTGAAAGTGGCCGGTTTTCTCCGGACAGTCCTCTCTATGAAGGCGATCAAAAAGCTCTCCGAGGTGGATTACCTGACCCAGATCCTGAACCGCCGGAGTTTTTATGACCAGGTTTTACCCTATATCAACCTTGCCCAGCGCCAGAAACAACCCTTTTCCGTGATTATTACCGATATTGATCACTTTAAGCGTATCAATGATACGTATGGACACGATATGGGAGATAAGATCCTTGTGGAAAGTGCCAGAGTCTTCAGAGACAATCTCCGTAATTATGACATCCTGGCCCGGTTCGGCGGGGAGGAGTTTGTGATTTTTATTTCCAATGTGGATGAACTGAATGCCGTCTATGTGGCGGAAAAGCTCCGGAAAGGATTTAAAAAGAGTTTTGCCGAAAGACTGGAACACCCGGTTACGGTTAGTTTGGGCGTTTCCACATGGACGTCCGGACCTGTTGAGATTGATGAGCTTATTTCCAGGGCTGACAAGGCCCTGTATGTGTCCAAAAACAGCGGCAGGGACAAGGTAACCCATTTCCGCAATCTTCTCTAACCTTTCATGACGATTATCCTGGATACGGTAAACATTGCGGTTCCCCTGTTTCTTGCACCCATGGCAGGGGTGACGGATTTGCCGTTCCGCCGTATTTGCCGGGAGTTCGGTGCAGACGTAACCTATTCCGAGTTCGTCAGTTCGGAAGGGATTGTGCGGCAAAATGAAAAAACACTCCGGTATATGATTCTTGATCCGGCAGACAGACCGGTTGGAATTCAGCTTTTCGGGCAGGATCCGGATGTTCTGGCCGATGCAGCAGCCTTTGCAGTGTCCCGATTCAAACCGGATATCATTGATCTGAATTTCGGCTGTCCCGTGCCCAAAGTTGTAAAAAAGGGCGGGGGAAGTGCCATTCTCAAAGACCTGAACCGGGTACATGCCGTGGCATCTGCCGTGGTTAAAGCCGTGAAAACCCCCGTTACGGC
>DKER01000212.1 GCA_002452555.1 Fidelibacterota bacterium UBA6817
ATACAGGCGGGAATTTTTGATCTGTACGGAACGGGAAATTACGGAAATGACCTTTCAGTATCTGCGTCGGGAAGGGGCGGTACATCGGTTGCTTATACCGATTCGCTGACTGTCGGAGTAAAAAATCCTGCTCTCCTCTCTCATGTCAGGTTTACCGGCCTTGAAACTGGTTTGAAAACAAAAATCTCTCACATTACCAATTTCGGTTACAATGAGTCAACAGTTCGTTTCGATTACATTAATCTCCTGATCCCTGTCGGTTCCAAAGGAGGAATGCATATCGGATTCAATCCCCTCACTTCAGCAAAAGCAGAATATCAGATTACACAATCCCACACAACAGAAATTTTAACCAACAGCGGCGATATCTATACAATTTCTCTGGGATTGGGATACAGAATCTACAACAATGTTCATTTGGGCATATCCCTGCAAATGCTAACCGGAGGGTATACACAATCGGATCAGATTGTTTTTGACAATCCGGCTTATGATACGGCTGAACGATATGTTACTCACGGCATTGATGGCCGGAGAATAGTATTGGGAACACTTTTAACTTACAGTAATCTGTCCATGGGGTTGTCATATTCCCATACGTACTCGATGACATATCATACATATAATTATAAAACTTACAGCCATTTTATCTACAATGATCCGACCGACACCCTTCGTTCCACAAATATTATTCTTCCAAGTGAGTTAAGTGCCGGGATATCGTTAAAATTGTCGAACAAATTGTTTTTCATATCTGATTATACATATCGCGGAATTGCATCGCCGGAAAACCTGACAGATTTTAATACGATAAAGAGCAATCATAATCCAACATCATCGCATTCGTTAGGCATAGGACTTGAAAAACGGGGGGCTGTGGGCCTTTTTGTTCCGCTTCGCGAAAGCGTAACGTATCGTTTCGGTGCTTTTTATGATAAAAACGGACTGTCGCTTGATTACAAAACAATGGGGGTAACGGCAGGGGTGGGCTTGCCGTTTAATAATTTTAAAAGTCGTATTGACGTTTCATTCATTTACGGCTTAAATTCAGGAGATATCTTTGAAAACACAAGCCTTGATGAATCGTTTTATCAGATAAAAGTTTCTGTTAATTCGATTGAACGCTGGTTCAATACACGAGGAAAATACAGATAATAAATATCAGGAGATAACATAAGATGAGACTAAACAAAAACCACCTGTTAATTTTTGGAATTTCCCTGATTCTGGGGATCATATTTTTATCAAACTGCGTCCCCCAGAATCAAAGAACTCCTGAAGAGCTTGCAGCAATTCAACGGGCAAAACGTGATTCATTACGAAAAGCAAATTACAACCGATGTCTTTTTAAAATGAGCAATGCTGATCAGTACAAAATTCAGGAAAACTGGTCTATGGCTATACAGAATTATAAAGAAGTTCTTGAACTGGGTTGCGTTGAGGATTTTGCAGACCCCTTGTTTAAAGATATGGCTCATTGCTATTTCCGCCTGAATATGACAGATTCTGCATCATGGGCTATTGAGGAAGGATTGATTTATAATCCCACAAACCTGCACATGCTTCAACTCAAGGCATATTATAACAGAGGAAATCTGGAAAAAAACATTGAAGCGTGGAATCAGATTGTAACTCTCTATCCGGGCAATACAGAATATATGTTTGAACTGGCTGATCTCTATTTTAATTCCGGTCGGTACGATGAACAAATCACGCTGCTTGAACAAATTCTTGAAATCGATCCTGAAAACAGAAAAGCAGAATTATCCATAATTGCGGCTTATGAAGCTAAAGGCGTGGACCCCATTCAGTTATATGCCAAAAATTTCGAGTTGGATAAAACAAATCCGCAGTATGGATATCAATATGCAAAAAGACTGGTAGATACAGGAGATTACAGGACGGCTATCGTTGTTTTGGAAGAATGCCTGAAATTCAATCTAACAAACAGAAACCTGGCTGATTTACTGGCTAAAAGTTATGAAAATACCGGACAGATGGATCTGGCAGTAAAAACCTATGAGGAACTTTCCAAACGGAATCCATCCGATAATGAACTGCTCATAAAAATATCCAGTTTATATCGCGAAATGGGACAATTCAGAAAAGCTCTGGAATACGCAGAACAAGCAGTCAGTTTACCTCCTCATAATGGACGGGCTTTGGCTGAAAGAGGAGAAGTATATCTATCCATAGCTCAGGCAAACACAATAACTTTGAATTTAAACGACAAACTTGTTTATCATATGGCTTATGAAGATTTTAAGAATGCTGTTGCCCAGGGAAACGGAACAGTCCGGACCAAGATCAGTTTTCTTGAAAGAAATGAACTCATTATTATGGGGCAAAGAGACTATTTTCTGGCAACGGAAGCCAATAAGGCCGGTCCAAATGAGTTTAAACCTATTGGAGAAGGTTACAGTTGGATTACAAGGACCATAAAAATACAGTAGTTTTTATCGGTTCTGATCATGCAGGATTTTCAGTAAAACAAAAAACTGCAGAATATGTCCGATCGCTGGGATATAAGGTTGTTGATCTGGGACCTGAAACGGATGAGCCGGTTGATTATCCCGAATATGGTGTAAAAGTAGCCCGTATGGTTCGTGATACTAACGGATCATGCGGGATTGTTTTTTGTGGCACGGGAATTGGGATCAGTATTTCAGCCAATAAAATTCCCGGAATCCGTGCTGCGCTGTGTACCGGAAAATTTCAGGCAGAAATGGCCAGAAAGCATAATAATGCGAATATTTTAGCCATGGGTGCACGCGTTTCATCCTTTAAAGATATAAAAGAAATGGTCGATATATGGTTTCAAAGCGCTTTTGAAGGCGGACGTCATGCCAGACGTGTCGAGAAAATTCATTCATTAACGGGGTGCTAAATGTTTGATACAATCAAGGATCAGGATCCGGACGTTTTTAAAACAATCACTCGTGAAATCAATCGTCAGGATGCTACTCTGGAAATGATAGCATCAGAAAACTTTGTCAGTCCGGCTGTTTTGGAAGCAACGGGCAATGTTATGACGAACAAATATGCAGAAGGATATCCCGGACATCGTTATTATACTGGATGCGAATTTGTTGATGAAGCAGAGAATCTGGCCAGAGAAAGAGCCTGTCAACTTTTTGGTTCTGAGTATGCCAATGTTCAGCCTCATTCAGGAAGCCAGGCAAATATGGCTGTTTATTTTACGTATTGTAACCCGGGAGATACAGTCCTTGGCATGGATTTATCTCACGGAGGCCACCTGACTCATGGAAGTCCGGTAAATTTTTCCGGAAAATTTTACAATATTGTCAGTTATGGTGTTCGCGAAGACACAGGTCTTATTGATTTTGACGATGTTGTGAAAAAAGCCCGGAAATTCAAACCAAAACTGATCATCGTCGGAGCCAGTGCATATCCCCGTTTTTATGACTTCCCCCGATTCAGGGAAATTGCAGATGAAATCGGCGCTTTTCTAATGGCTGATGTCGCCCATCCGGCCGGATTAATTGCGTCTGGACTTCATCCCAATCCTATTCCCTATTGTCATGTCGTGACAACAACAACGCATAAAACGTTACGGGGTCCGCGGGGAGGGATGATTCTTATCGGAAAAGATACGGAAAACCCGTTTGGATTAACGGCGGCTAAGAGCGGTCGGACAAAAATGATGTCGGAAATTATGGACTCAACAGTTATGCCGGGAATTCAAGGGGGTCCCCTCATGCACGTTATTGCTGCCAAGGCTGTGGCTTTTGGAGAAGCATTAACACCCGAATTCCGGACTTATTCCGAGCAGATTATAAGGAACACGAAAACTCTGGCAGAACAACTGTTAAACCGTGATTTTAATCTTGTATCCGGTGGAACAGATAATCATTTGGTATTGATTGATCTGAGAAATAAAGACATCAGCGGCAAGAAAGCGGAGACATCTCTTGAAAATGCAGGTATTACCGTGAACAAAAATATGGTCCCGTTTGATACAAGAAGTCCATTTATTACAAGCGGTATACGTATCGGAACTCCGGCTCTTACAACCCGCGGCTTTAAAGAAGATGAAATGAAAGCTATTGCCGGGTTTATTGATCGTGTTATCAATGATCCGGATAATGAAGAGAACATTGAATCTGTTCGCAATGATATTCGGCAATTGACGAAAAAATATCCACTGTATCCGCACTTATTAAGCAAATATAAACCATGAAATGTCCACAGTGTGAACAGCCCGATTCCCGGGTAATCGACAGCAGACCCTTAACAAAAGAAATCGGCATTCGAAGACGCAGAGAATGTCCGGCTTGCGGTTATCGTTTCACAACCTATGAATATATCGCCCTCAGTCCTGTTTTAGTTATTAAATCAAACGGAACCCGGGAGGAATTCAACCGGGAAAAACTGATTCACAGTATTCAACTCTCCTGTACAAAACGTCCCGTTTCATTAAAAACTATTCAGAATATTGCATACGAAATTGAACAAAAAATCGAACTGCTGGGTATTTCAGAAGTGAAATCTTCCTTCATAGGAGAAGAAGTTATTACACGGCTGAGACAAATTGATAAAGTAGCGTATATCCGTTTTGCCTCTGTATATCATGAGTTCAAGGATGTAACTGAATTCAAAGACGAAATCAAAGTTCTTGAAGAGAATTCGTGAGCTGTATCATGGAACACGACCCTTCAATAGTCGTATATAAATAGTGTAAGAGAAGTATTGACATTCTGAATTCAAGCTTATTAACTTTCATGGTTAAAATGGAGAGGTGAGCATCAGAAACATTCGTTAAAGGATTATTTGAAAAAGAGTAAACTGTACAAATATGTCCTTTGAACGAATAAGCAGGCCGAGCGCTCTTACGTCGTTCGGTTTTTTTTTAAGGAGACCCGAAATATGTTAAAACGAATCATCCTCATAATGATTCTCATCTTATCCGCTGGAAATCTGATGGCTCAGGGTGATGCTTCTGCCATTTTCCTTTTGATTGCACCCGGTGCACGGGCAGAAGCCATGGGTGAAGCCCAGGTTGCTGATGCAAACGATGCCTATTCTTCCTATTGGAATCCTGCAGGATTAGCGTTTATGGATAAAAACGAGATAGGACTCATGTATGTTAAATGGCTGCATAATCTTGTGGATGATATGTATTATAATTTTTTGACTGGCGGTTATAGAATACCAGGGTTTGGAACGGTAGGCGGCCACATAATTTACCTGAACCTCGGAGAACAGCAACGCAGAGGCGAGAATAATGAGGATCTTGGAACATTTGTATCCTACATGACTGCTGCTACAGCCTCGTACGGCACGATGATTTCAAAAAATCAAGCTTTTGGCGTCAATGCAAAAATTGTATATCAGATGCTGAGCCCAACAGGAACAATCGGAGAAAAAGGTAAAGGATCTTCAACCAGTTTTGCCTTTGATTTCGGTTATCTTTATAAAAATTTATTGTTTAACCGCATAGATTTTGGCGCCAACCTGTCAAATCTTGGTCCTAAAGTCGCTTTTATTGATGTAGCACAGGCAGACCCTATGCCTACAAATATGAAGCTTGGACTCAATCTGCGATTGATGGAACATAAACATAATAAATTCTCCGTTGTTTTTGATGTGAACAAGCTGCTGGTTGCAAGTTATCAGCCGATGGACAGAGATGGCAACTATATTATTGACAAGGGTGAAGAAGCCTATTCCGATCCCTGGTATAAAGCTATTTTTACATCATGGTTTAACGACTGGAAGTACAAAGGGGATATTGATTACTCCGGAGACGGCTACATCGGCGGATACGATGCTGAAGGAAATCCTCAGGGCGGATTTAACCAAAGCGGTGATCCTTTTCCCGGCGGTGATTTTGATGAAAACGGCAATCTCGCTGTCAGTTATCACCCTGATACAGGCGAAGAAATGGTCGGCTGGGGAATATATGGCGGCCATCCTACGAATAAAGTCATGAATAAAATTGAGGTCGGTTCCAAAGGTGACGGCTCTTTTCAGAATGAAATTGATCAGATGATTTTTAATGTGGGCGGGGAATATGTTTACAACGACCTCATCGCACTCAGAGCCGGTTTTATTTATGATAAAGCCGGAAAAATTAAAAATCCAACCCTCGGTTTTGGTCTAATGTACCACAATATTGGATTTGATTTCGGGTATACACATGGGGCTGATAACCACCCCTTGACCAATACCATGAGAATCAGTTTAAGGTATCGCTTCGGAAAAGATTGAACAAATTATGAAATACACTCGATTATTGATGTCAGTGGCGATGCTTATCGCCACTTTTCATTCTATCCTTTTTGCACTCCCCTCAAGGACACCATTACAATTCGAAATATCTGCACAAAATAATCACGTATGGAATGTTGTCCTTGTTGAATTCCAGGAAGACAACTCGCTGGTTACTACCGGAAACGGGACTTTTCTCCAAAACCGGGATGAAGATGCCCCATACATCTTCGATCCCCCGCCTCATAATAAACAATATTTTCAATCACATCTCATATCTCTTGGAAATTACTGGCATAATGTGTCTGACGGCAGAATTCGCATCGATACAAGTTTGGCCAACATTCTGCCGGCAAACAATCTTTCAGTGACTCTGAGCAGAGAGATGCGTTATTACCATCCTGCCAATAAACCGGATAGCATAGATTACAAATTGGCTGAACTGGTCTATGAAACGCTGAGCATTCTTAAAAATGAACACGGTGTTAACAGCTTATCAAAGGACGTGATATTATTTCATGCAGGCGTGGGGCAGGATTTTGATTTTTCCGATATGTATGATCCCACACCCTATGATATACCGTCTTTCTATTTCGACAGGCCATTCCTTGAAAAATATTTACGCCCTGATCATGTCGTATTGTTTAATGATTTAGGCGTTGAAAGAGGCATCGTCTTGCCTGAGATGCAGAATCAGCTTGATTTTAATGTTGCTCTAAATGGTACAGTGGTTCTTATGTCAGGATTTCTTTTAGGACTCCCTCCTCTTTATAACACCGAAACAGGCAGATCAGGAACCGGGATTTTTGGTCTCATGGATCAGGGATCAAACAACGGGA
>DKER01000027.1:0-6430 GCA_002452555.1 Fidelibacterota bacterium UBA6817
AAACTGAAACAAAATCAACCCACCCACTGACTACTGGCTACCGGCTACCGGTTACTGGACTGCCCACTGCAATCAAAGGTATAGCATTGAAAGATAAAAAAAAAATAAAATTTTCCGTGTTAAATGAAGGCAGTATTTATGCGCATTTGGCTCTGGAAGACTATCTTTTTGAACATAATATTTCTTCATTGCTGCTGTACAGAAATTCTCCTGCTGTTGTTATCGGCAAACATCAGAACCCCTGGCTTGAAACCGATCCCGTGAAATATTTGTTTGCCCGTCGCCGATCCGGCGGCGGAGCCGTGTACCATGATGAAGGGAACTTGAACTATACGGTTATACTTCCAAAAGAACTCTATGACAGAACACAAATTTTTCAAATTATTCAAACTGCATTGATGGCGTTGGATATTGAAACCGAATTAAATCAAGACTACTCAATATTCTATAAAGATAAGAAGATATCCGGTTCAGCATTCAGACAAAACAGCAGAACAGTTCTGCATCACGGAACTTTGTTGGTTGATACAGATTTGTCTGCACTTATAACAGCTCTCCAATCACCCTATTATTTCAATGATTTGAAAAGCACGAAATCCAATCCTTCCAATGTTACGAATCTGAATGAAATAAACAGCAGCCTTACAGTTTATGATGTAACAAAGGAAATTCTACAGGCATTTGACATAAATTTCAATCTGACAGAAGCCGCTAACGATAAAACGTTTGATGCCGATGAAGAAATCCGTCGTCTTGAGCAGAAATACAGAAGCCCTGAATGGCTTTATGGTGAGACTTTAACATATTTTCAATTTTTGAGCATAAATAAGAATCGAGATAAAACAAACGGACAATATTTTAATAATAAGACCATAATCTTGGAGGATGCTAATGAAAAAGCAGGAATTTCTCAATAAACTTGATGATATCATATCTAAAGTAAAGACCGGTGTCTTTACAACTGTGGATGCCCAAGGTAAGCCACATACCCGCTGGATGAGTCCCATCTACCTGTCAAAACGGCCCGGTGTGATTTTTACGGTAACATCCGGGGGCTTTGCAAAAAAACACCAGCTTGACGATAATCCGCATTCAGAATGGATGATTCAAAGCAGAGATTTAAGAGAGATTATGAATATTTCAGGTATTACAAATATTATTGATAATGCTTCTCTCCGGTCAGAACTCCTGGAAAAAATTTCTGACCGTCTGGACGTTTTCTGGAAACTCTGTCATGAGGAAGAGGATCTTGTTGTGTTGGAAACGCTAATTGAAGAGATATCTTATTACAAACCAATGGAGTGTATGAAACTCAGAACGGTTATCAATGAAAATCCGGAGAATGAATAATGAAGAAAGACATAAAAAAATACAAACCGGAATTGTTAAAGAAGATGCTGAAACAAATGCTTTTGATACGCCGTTTTGAAGAGCGGGCAGCTCAGGCTTACGGATTAAAAAAGATTGGCGGTTTTCTCCATTTGTATATAGGTCAGGAAGCAGTCGCCGCAGGAAGCATTGCAAACCTGGACCTTAAAACAGATTATGTATACACTGCATACCGGGATCACGGTCATGCCATTGCCTGCGGAATGGATATCAATTCACTGATGGCCGAATTATATGGCAAGGCAACAGGGTGTTCTCGGGGAAAAGGCGGATCCATGCATTTCTTTGACAATGAAAAACATTTTATGGGTGGAAATGGAATTGTGGGGGCTCACATTCCCCTTGCCGCCGGAACCGCATTGAAAATCAGATACAACAACGAAAAGGGTGTTGTGCTTTGTTTCTTCGGGGATGGGGCTATTCATCAGGGCTCGTTTCATGAAACCCTAAATCTGACTAAAATCTGGAATTTGCCTGTCGTTTTTATTTGTGAAAATAACCAATATGGCATGGGAACAGATTTTCGCCGTGTCAGTTCCGTGGATGATTTTTCAATTATGGGACAATCCTACGGCATACCAGGAAAACAAGTGAACGGGATGGACATCCTGGACGTGTATGATGAGGTTGGGGAAGCCGTTAAGCGGGCAAAAACAGAAAACACTCCCACTCTATTGGAAATTAAAACGTACCGGTATAAGGGACACTCCATGAGCGATCCGGCACGTTATCGGACAAAAGAAGAATTGGAAGAATATAAAAATCAGGATCCAATCCTGATTCTTAAAAGTATTCTGCTGGAAAATAACGTAATGACGGAAGAAGAATTTCAAAATCTGGATAAAGGAATCAAAGAACAGGTAAAAGCTTCAGCTGACTTTGCAGAACAAAGCTCCGAACCAGACTTGAATTCATTGTATGAAGATGTTCTTGTTTAAGGAGGAACTATGGCAATTATTACATACAGAGAAGCATTAAGACAAGCCCTTGAAGAAGAAATGGACCGTGACAAAAATGTGATAGTCATGGGAGAAGAAGTAGCCCAATACAATGGGGCATACAAAGTAACCAAGGGACTTCTTGATACATTTGGCGAGAAAAGGGTTATTGATACACCTATTACGGAAGAAGGGTTCACAGGCGTTGCTATCGGAGCTGCTCTTGCCGGTATGAGACCGGTCGTCGAATGGATGACGTTTAATTTTTCCATTCAGGCTATGGACCAGGTTTTTAACAATGCAGCCAAGATGCTGTATATGTCCGGGGGACAGATAAATGTTCCCATAGTATTCCGCGGCCCAAATGGTCCGGCAGAATTTTTAGGGTCACAGCATTCACAGGCCTTGGCTTCCATATATGCACACTTTCCCGGTTTGAAAGTTGTTTCACCGGCCACGCCCTATGATGCGAAAGGTTTGCTTAAATCAGCCATCCGCGATGACAATCCTGTCGTTTTTATGGAAGCGGAACTGATGTATTCCTGGGAAGGTGAGGTCCCGGAAGGGGAATATCTCATCGATATCGGAAAAGCCGATCTAAAAAAAGATGGCTCGGATGTTTCCCTGATAACATACGGTAAACCGTTGAGAATTGTTCTGGAAGCAGCTGAACAACTGAAAAAATCAGGTGTTGATGCTGAGGTTCTCGATTTACGGTCTCTTCGTCCTCTGGATGAAGAAGCCGTATTGCAGACAGTCCGCAAAACCAACAGGGTTGTTATAATAGATGAATCATGGCCTGTGGCTAGTATGGCATCTCATATCGGATGGTTTATTTCCAAATATGCATTTGACGATCTTGATGCGCCGGTTGAACTGGTTACATCAGAAGATGTGCCGATGCCTTACAATCATAATCTCGAACTGGCAGCTCAACCCTCCGTAGAAAAAATTATTAAAGCTGTGAACACTGTTTTGTATATAAAGGAGGCTTAAATGGCCGAAAAACTACTTATGATTGCTCTGTCTCCTACCATGGAGCAGGGAACTATTCATAAATGGCATGTGAAAGAAGGAGAAAGCTTTTCAACCGGTGATATTCTGTGTGATGTGGAAACGGATAAAACAACGATGGAATACGAAGCGCCGGATGATGCCGTTCTCCTGAAAATTTTAATAAAAGAAGGCGGTCAGGCGACAGTTGGCCAGCCAATTGCTGTTTATGGTGAAATGGGAGACGAGATTTCTGATATTCTCCGTGAGTTGAAAGAAAAAGAAGATACAGATCCCAATGCGGAAAATGCCGGTGCGGGAGAAAGAGACGGTAAAAATAAAACAGCAGTTCCTGAACCAAAACCCGAATCGCCGGAATCTTCATCCGGAACACGCATAACAGCCTCTCCCCTGGCCCGGAAAATTGCAGGAGAAAAAGGGATTGATCTCCGCCGGATCAAAGGCTCCGGCCCCGGAGGTCGTATTATAAAGAAAGACGTGGAAGCTTTCAAACCGTCGGCTATACCTTCAATATCTTCAAATATTCCCATATCCGGTGATGATACCAAAATCCCCCTAAGCGACAAACGGACTATCATAGCAAAACGACTCTCGGAGTCCAAATATTCAGCTCCTCATTTTTATCTCACCCTAAAAGCTGACATGACCCGTCTGATAGAATCCAGACTTCGGTTTAACGAAGATCATCCCGAAAGCAAAACATCCCTGAATGCCTGGATAATGAAACTGACTGCTGAAGCCTTGAAAAGACACCCGGAAATCAATGCAACCTGGAACAGCGATTCTATTCTCAAATTTTTTCATGTACATATCGGTCTGGCCGTAGCACAGAAAGACGGACTGATAACACCGCTTGTAAAAGCTGTTGAAATGAAAAAAATATCTCAGATTGACGAAGAGCTGAAAGTCTTGATTGATAAGGCAAAGAACAACAGACTGACACCTGATGAATATACCGGTGCAACATTTACCATCAGCAATCTGGGATCCTGGGGAATTGAAGAGTTTACGGCTATCATCAATCCTCCCGGATCAGCGATTCTGGCATTGGGGGCTATTCAAAAAATACCGGTTGTCATCCATGATCAGATAGTGATACGCCCCATGATGGCGATGACCCTTTCCTGTGATCACAGAGTCATTGACGGGGCTGCAGGAGCAGATTTCATGAAAACTCTTAAAAGTTATCTTGAAGATCCTGCTCTTGCCATGATATAAACCTTGTGAAAAATTGTTAACTGAAATAAGTTTGAAAAAACCCGAGGGAGAGGAATGTCAGAATTCAATTATGATTTGATTGTCATCGGAGCAGGACCGGGAGGATATGTGTCAGCTATCCGTGCTTCGCAGCTGGGTATGAACGTTGCTGTTATAGAAAAAGACAACCCGGGAGGAGTTTGTTTAAATTGGGGGTGTATTCCATCCAAATCCCTCATATCCCAGGCACAGAAATTCACATATTTGAAAGATCTGGAAAACATGGGAATTAAAACCGATGCTTCTGGTTTTAATTATGAGAGTGTTTACAAAAAATCAAGACTTGCTGCTGCCAAACTATCCAAAGGTGTGGAATTCCTCCTGAAAAAAAACAAGATCGAACTCATAAAGGGGGCGGCAAAAATTTCCGGCAACAACACGATAACCGTTGATGGAGATAAGCAGTATACAGCAAACAAAATCCTGATAGCAACCGGTTCACGCCCAAGAATTATTCCGGGTTTCGAATTTGATGAGGCGGGCGTTTTGTCCTCTACCGGTGCTTTGAATCTAAAAACATTGCCTAAAAGCGTGGCAATTATCGGTGCAGGAGCAATCGGCGTAGAATTTGCATATATCTTTAATTCGTTCGGAGTAAAGGTTCATCTGGTGGAAATGTTGGACTCTATTCTACCTCTCGAGGATAAAGATGCGTCGGATATACTTGCCAAAGCATTTAAAAAGAATTCGGTTAAAATTTACACGTCAGTCAAAGCAAGCATATCAGAAAAAATGAGCAGCGGTTATAAAGTTAAGCTGGAAGCAGACGGTGAACCTGAATTCATTGATGTAGAGAAGATCCTTGTGGCCGTTGGACGGACACCCAATTCTGACAACCTGGGTCTGGAAAATTTGGGAATTAAAACCGATCGGGGATTCATAGAAACCGGTGATTTCTATGAGACATCCGTCCCGGGTATTTATGCTATTGGTGATGTAATCAACACACCCCTGCTGGCTCATGTTGCATCGAAGGAAGGAGAGATTGCCGTTGAACATATGGCAGGAAAAGGACATGAAAAACGGGTTGATCCGACATTAATTCCCGGTGCGGTTTATACGGAACCCCAGATTGCCGGTTTTGGTTATACGGAAATGAAAGCACACGAAGCCGGTTTCCCTGTAAAGGTCTTTTCCTTCCCTTTTCGAGGGGCAGGTAAAGCAGTAGCTGTTGAAGAATCCGACGGGTTTGTAAAACTGGTCTGCCATGAAGAAACCCATGAAATTCTGGGTGCCCATATTGTTGGCAAAGAAGCAACCGAACTGATTCATGAAATTCTTCTGGCTCGTAAATCCGAACTCCTTCCGGAAGACATAGCAGCTATGATCCATGCCCACCCTACCTTATCGGAAGCTGTAATGGAAGCGGCAAGAGGAATTGAAGAGTGGGCTATACATGTTTGAAATGATGAATGATGAATGATGAATTGAATGATGAATTAAGGAATTTATTGGTTTTTTAATATAGGTTATTTCATATTAACTTGTATTTATTATTTTCATTTATTATTATTTGATATGAGTGACAATATTATTGTTGACAAAAGCTTTCAATTTTCTGTGATGATTATGAAGTTGACTCATTGTCTAAAAATAAACAATAAAGATTATGTTTTATCAAATCAATTGTTGCGTTCCGGTACATCTATAGGAGCAAATATTTGTGAAGCTCAAAGTGCAGTTTCAAGAAAAGATTTCAGCAATAAAATGATGATTGCATTAAAAGAAGCAAATGAAACGCAATATTGGCTAAAACTGATAAATGAATCCAATTACTCAATTGATAATATTCAAGGTTTAATACAGGAATGTGAAGAAATTATCAAAATACT
>DKER01000027.1:6579-9124 GCA_002452555.1 Fidelibacterota bacterium UBA6817
ACAGTTTATTTCAGGATAGTCATCTTCTTCACATCCGTGAAATCGTTGACCATAACGCGATAGATGTACATACCGCTGGGGATTCTGCCTACGGCAAAATTGACATTATGATATCCGGCGGGCATGAAACCGTTATAGAGTTCCATAACCTGACGACCCGTAATATCATAGATAATCAGTTTAACATTGCCGGCTTCCGGCAGAGCCAAAGGTATTGTCGTGGTTGGGTTAAACGGGTTTGGATAGTTCTGACCCAGTTCATAAACATCGGGGATCAGGCTGTTGTCAATGCTGACATAGACTTCGTTGTTATACCAGTAAGTAACAACATTGCCTGCAGAATCGCCGACAGTGTAGACACGATTCGGTCCGCCGCCCGGGAATTCAGACGTATCCCAGTTGCCGTTAATGCGGAATTTGAATTCCTGGGTTGAGAAATTCAGTAGCGGAATGACCACACTATAGATGGTGTCGCCATCTTCATCAGCCATCATGGTACCGCCCCATCCGTTCATAGTTCCTGCGATATCTACGAAATCACCGGTGACACTGAACAGACCGTCTTCAGCCCATTTCTTCATATTTACATTAAATGTAACGTCAACATCGCCGATAACCTGGCGTTCCGTGAATTCATCGATGTAAAGAATAACATCAATATCTTCTGAGCAACGCATATGGATAGCTTCGATTTCAACAGTTTCCTTGTCAATCACACCATTGCCATTTACCCATCCTTCGACAGGATCGTTAGCAAGGTCGAAACTCACAACCTGCCAATCGTCTTCACTGAGAGTTACTCTCTGCCATGGTCCCTGTTCGTATCCGGGGTTTTCCGTAACCGAAAGTCTCATTTCAACTTCGGCATTGGTTCCCTTGACCATAAACATTAATGTAGAACTGGATTTGACAGTATATGTGAACGGATAGTTATGAAGAATACGTACATAAAAACCACCATTTTTTGCAGGATCATCCAGAAGCGTGAGCTTTCCGGATTTTTCACCGCGGAAGGCTTCTTCATCAGACACGACAAATGAAGATGTTGCCAGAATACCAGTTGTAGATCCTGAGTAAGTCGGAGCTTTCCATGTTCCAACACTTTCTTCAAAATCATTGATAATGAAGGCTGCATCTTCCGGATGATTTGCACTGAATGGAATGAGCGCCTGACCTGCCCAAGCCGTATCGGTTACAGCCACATCCCCGCCGGGAGCTACAATACCGCTGTAAGCAAGAGCATAATATTGATCTTCAATAATATCTCCGGTAAGCAAAACTGCATTTGGAGCTATACTGTCTATAGCAGTGGGAGCCGAAGCTACCTCTGAATTCTTATTAATGATCGTGAAGTTTTCCAACGCAACAGATTCGAAATCTATGTTGAACATTGCATAGAGTTTAGGAGCACCGTCAATCAGAACAATATCAGCAAATTCAATTTCCGGAGGAGCCGGAAAATCCATCGTCATAACGATCGTATCGCTGTGTGTCGTTGCACCCACAATGTCAGATGCTTTTACGAACATGTTGTATGTGGCATTCATTTCCCATGGTTTTTCTACTTCAATTGGAAGATAAAAAACTGTATCGATTGTTATGATTGGTTCTTCTTGACCGCCGGGATAAATCACGACTTCATAAGTAACCACATCACCATCATCAGGATCAACAGCTTCTGTCCATTTGAGTAACAGAGTTTTTACTGTTTCTTCACCTATAACCACATCAACAAAAGCCGGATCATCCAGAGATGTGATGATTAATCCATCTGCAGGATTCAGGATTGTAAACGGTCCGGGAACATTATTGGGAATAAAATCAGCAAGACTTCTGGGCATCAGCTGTGGACCGTTGTAGTCGCTGACAACACCCATTATGTTCATGGGCCATGTTGTTGGTTTTGGTGAACCGTCAATATCAGTGTCTCTGTCAATATAGGCAAAGAATGTTGAATCATTCTTGTCTTTGAGATAGATACCGAGGTTTTGATTTTCGGATGGCCAGTTCAGACCTGTTTCCAGTGTATCAACACCCATAAAAATCACAAGCTGGCCTTCATAGGCTTCACCGTCCAGCATGTCAGCCGTTACTTCGACAGGTTCAACAACATTGCCTTTACTCAGAACAATGTGATTGAATGTGGGATCGAGTTCAAGAAGACCGTTATAATTT
Organism: Fidelibacterota bacterium UBA6817; assembly: GCA_002452555.1. Classification (GTDB taxonomy): domain Bacteria; phylum Fidelibacterota; class Fidelibacteria; order Fidelibacterales; family Fidelibacteraceae; genus Fidelibacter. The sequence goes on from DKER01000027.1 coordinate 8,755, forward strand.
TTCTGGGTTCCAATAACCAGGATTTCATCTCCGAGATCAACAGATTGAGCAGCATTATAGTTATAGACTGCATAACCAGCTGTTTCATCCTGTATGTAAACAGGACCGGATGCTCCAAAATTATTGGTTGTTGTAACCACACCGATCGTAGCCAGATTTTGGCCAACCGGTACGGCCCGTGCTTCAGCGACTGTTGAAATTACATTCAGACCGGGAACATAATTATTCTCATAGGAATAACTGTCAACCCATGCTGTATCAGCACCGGCACCGCCCTGACCGGCAATATATAATGTACCGGTTTCATTAACGGCATAACCAACAATTGTGAACGTCGTAAAGACTGAATCGGAAACACAGGATACTTCAT
>DKER01000182.1 GCA_002452555.1 Fidelibacterota bacterium UBA6817
GGAGAAACAAGCCATTCTATCATACCATTCACAAGTTCAGTCCAGGATCCTTCCCTTTCCGTATTGTACCCGGACCATGCCCATCGCCAGAATCCGTTTCCATTCAATAAAATTTTTCTGGGATTCTTTTCAATCAATATAAGAGGAATCCCCTCTTTGTCATCAAGGATCACCGGTTCACCTTTCACTGGTGATTTCGGGGCAAAAACCGGGGGAAAGCGGACCCAGATTTCCCGATCAAGTGCAGGATGGGATGATAATGCTGTAAATGGAAAGGGGCGAACTATTTGAAACCCGGATACATTTGTATAATCACGTCCCGAAAGATCAGCAATTTGTAATATTGGAACCGTGTTGAAGGAGGTTGCATCGATGGAATGTCCGGGGCCAAGAATCAATAAATCCGGTTTGTCATTCCCGCGGACACTCTCCCAATCTTTGACCGTGAAAATATGATATAAGTCTTTGGGTTGTATATGATGCAGTACAAATGCCGGATCCGGGTGAGGGCTTCCATCAACAATAATTGAAAATTTTTCCGGTCTTACATACAGTTTTGAATGTCCCGACAAGAGTATCGTTTGATTATCATTGTTTTCAAATGCTATTTTCAGATTAGCAATACCCGGAGTTTGAGGAACAAATGTAAAGGTGAATACTTGTGCTGTAGCCGGATGAAGCATGATTTCCTGTCCACTGTCTATGGTTTTATTATTTACATTCAGAAAAAATTTCCCGTTAATTGATTCATCCCTGTCTGATAAAATCACAGCAGAAACCTGAATCGTATCATTCACCGAAGCATAATCCGGGAGTGACCATTCTGAAATGACAGGAAGGTAATTACTGAGCGTGTCTCCTACACCGATCACAATCCATTGAACACCGGCAGGATAGGATATTTGTTCCGTTTCCATACCTTTCAGATTTTGCCCGTCCGTTAGAAAAATAATCTGATCCGGTATATTTTGGAAACGATTCAGTGAACTGTTAATCAACCCGTCAAAATCGGTTACATTCTCAATAAAATCCGTTGTTTCGGGAGTTTTTCGAAGTTTCACTCCCCTTTCGCCGCCACCAAAGCGGCTGATACGGGTTTCTTTATCCAACTTGACTTTCAACGGATGATCATGCCATTCTTTCAGACTTTCCCGGGTCCACGCCGAATCCATACTCCTTGACAAGTCATAGAGTATTAATGTATGAGCAGATTGGGTTTTCCATAGACTGAAAACAAAACTGAGGTCTGTGATGATAAAGATAAAAAGGATTAAGGAAGCTGTTCTCAGGATAATAACGGGGATTCGTACAGAACGCATGATTGACTGAGTATAAAATGTTTGAATTAACCAAAAAAAATACACGGTAAAAAGTGCAATCAGCGCAGCAATTACCCACTTGTCCAGTGATAAATAATACTCATCCAGTATAGGAATAATCATAAATCCTTAAGTTAGGGACTGCCGGAACGGTGAGTTCTGACGTCCATCCTTTTTCATAATACAGAACGCCTGCCGCTGCTATCATGGCAGCATTATCAGTACAATATTTCAGTGGTGGATAATAGAGTTTAATATCCATCTTCTCTGACAATTCTCGTAACCGGTGTCTTAAAAGCCTGTTAGCGGCAACTCCACCGGCGAGGATGACATTTTTATGGTTTGTAGAAACAACTGCTCTTCGGACTTTTTCTTCCAGGACATCGACAACCGAAGCCTGAAAACCGGCGGCAATATCAGCAATTTCCTGATCAGTAAACACTTTATCCCGTGTATAATTCAATACGGCCGTTTTCAGGCCGCTAAAGCTGAAGTCAAGTGAATCCTTATTCAGATAAGGGCGGGGGAAAACCACGGCTTCGGCATTTCCCTTTTCTGACAGACGGTCAATGACCGGTCCGCCGGGATAGCCGATTTTCAAAAGCCGGGCAACTTTGTCAAAAGATTCTCCCGCAGCATCATCGAGAGTTTGTCCCAGAATCGTGAAATCACGAATCCCCCGAACATCCATAAGCATGGTATGCCCACCCGAAACCAGAAGACACAGCATCGGAGGGTTTAAATCGGGAAATTCAAGAAAAGGAGCATATAAATGAGCTTCAACGTGATTAATGGCAATCAGGGGTTTATTCAGGGCAATAGCCAACCCTTTGGCAAAATTAAGTCCGACAAGAAGTGCACCCATTAGACCCGGTCCGTAAGTAACAGCGATGGCATCCACATTTTCAGGTCTTATACCCGGCGCATCACTGAAAGCTTTATCCACAACCCGGGAGATTGCTGTTTCGTGTTCACGGCTTGCCAATTCCGGCACTACCCCTCCATATTCCTTATGAATAAGCTGTGAATAAATCACATGGGATAAAACGTCAAATCCTTTTAAAAGGGCTACACTGGTTTCATCACAGGATGATTCTATTCCAAGAATAAGGGGTTTGTTATTTTCGGACAATGATAACCTCTATCCGTGAGGGCTTCAATTCTTTCCATTCCATAACATTCTGAGGTACGCGGACATAAGGTTGATAATAAATTTTTGACGGG
>DKER01000235.1 GCA_002452555.1 Fidelibacterota bacterium UBA6817
TCAAGCAATCTTAAATCGGCTTGAGGATTTATGAGGAATTTAGCAAACTCCCATGCAGCTTCAGGATGCTTTGTTGTGCTGAAAAGCGCAATATTTTTATGATCGCCATATGTGTAAACCGGGCCTTCATATTCATCAGGGACTGGGATTGGTGAAATATCAAATTCAAAACCGGATTCGGCATAACGTTGTACATGAATAACATTCCAGGGTCCGGTAAACTGTGTGGCCAGTTTTCCGGCTATAAACTGGTCCCCCTGAAACGTGGTACGCGGATAAAAGCCATTGGAATACAATGTTTGAAAAAAATGAAATACCTGCGTTGATGCCAGATTATTGAAAATGATATTGGATTTGTCAAACAGTGTTTTACCCCCTGAAGCTGCTATATAAAAGGTATAATAATCAAAAAACCGTTGCCACCAGATGGGGCGGATATCCCGGTACCCCATCCACTGATCAAAATCACCGTCTCCATCCAGATCAAGCGTAATCAATCGGGCAGCAGCCAGATATTCACTGAATGTTTTCGGCGGATTAGCAATCCCTGCATCCCGAAAGAGTTTAACATTATACATCATCATTATGGGATTGGTTTTCCAGGGGATCTGATAATAGTGACTGTCCGGAGATTGGAATGACTGCAACAATTCACGCGGAATTCGGGATGTCATGACTTCAAAAAAATCCGGAAATTCATTAAGGCGGATCAGTCCGCCAGCACCGGTAAAATCATCCATAGCACCGGGCCAGATGTTTGAACAGATATCAGGCGTGGTTTTTCCGGCTATAGCTGCCAACAGCACTTCTTCTGAGGATTGACTGGCAGGAATGGGTTGTAAAAGCACCTGAATATGGGGATTTTTATTGTTCCACTGATCTACCAGTTCTTGTGCCAGATTAATTTCATTCTGGTTGGAAGAACACCAATACGTTAGACGGATCACTCCCGTTTTTTCATCGTTTTTACGTGATGAATCCTTGTCACAGGACAGGAAACCTGTAATACACAAAACAATTCCAAGCAAAAGAATTCTATTCATTTTCATAATTATTGTAGTTTATTACAAGTTGGTCGGCTTGGTCAGTGTGAACCGTATAAACAGAAATCCTAAAATAATCTCCTTCATCCTTACAAGACCACGATCCAGTGAACGGTTCACGATTAAAAATTACTGATATTGGTTTTTTCTGTGAAATGATAACCGATTCGCTTACATGACCCTGATAAGCTTTCAGAGTAAGTTCAAGCCTTTTATTCTTAAAACGGCATGATTCAAGGATAGATTGCGTACTCAGTAAAATCGGGGTTTTGGGTTTCGCTCCCAGCACAACTTGCACGTTTTTTGATTTTGGGAGATCAGGGGTAAAAACAGCTGTATTAACAGCAGACTTGCCATATTTTATTTCCCGGATTACCTCTCCTCTGCCCTTCATTGTGATCAGCAAATGATCTCCGTTAACATAAAGACTGAAACTGCATGTTTTTTGATCCTCATTGAGATAGGGATCCAAGCAAATATTCCAACCGTTATCCTTAATGCCGTATAGTTGATAAAGGCAGTTCAGATACCAGGCACCGGCCCACAAAAACTGGGGTTTATCCACCGTACCGTATTCATCAGGGTTTTCTCTGTTTGCATTTCGGACTTCGTAATACGCCGGTTGACCATTTGGTCCATTCATGATACCATGAAGAGACATGGTATTGTTAATAAATTCGGCGGCCTTTGCCTTTTCCCCGTTTGCAATTAGAGCCAGGGCATACCATGCATTTCCCTGCGGCCAGATGCCCCCATTAAAATAATAATATTTAGCACCGGCTTCATTACCGGAAAATTTCATAAAATCACCCCATGACTCAAAATCCATGGGAAAAGCATTGTATATACCCACTGCCGGATCTACCATTACTGATGAGGCTGTTTGAACCAATCTGTTTTGTTTCACTTCATTGAGAAGATTGTAATGAGCTGCTAAAAGGGAACCGATATAATAGTGTTCATCCAATGAACCGTCATTGTGGTAATTCATGAGGTAACCCATATCATCATGCCACAGTTTATCTGTTAAAGCTGTTTGCATACTATCAGCTAATGATGCATATTTTGCAACTGGAACAGAATCCTTATTCAGAGCTGTTGCAAGGAACACATAATCTCTCAGACTTTTTATGGCAAGAATGGTCATATAGGTTCTGGGACCGTAATTGTGACCGATATCCCACCAGTCCGGTCGGTATGACCACATAAGATTGTCCCTTTCAAGCGTAAGAAGGGAATTATTCATGCTTGTATTGATATACGGGAATAATTTTTCCACAAACGCTCGATCGCCTGAATGCCGGAGATACTTTGCAGCCACCTGCACAAACCAGAAATTGTTCCAGTTGTCCGAGTCGGCAAATTCGGTGACATAACGACCATCTTTCCAGTAATATGCATGAGGGATAATATTTTTTTCATTGGCATGACGAATAATATAATCCAAATCCGTTTTTACGCGGGTTATATCAAAATTCACCGCTGCCAGGTTGGTAACAAGCACATCATGGGTAAAATAGAAATTATACTCAGCCGGACAGGGCATTGGGACAATCTCGCCGTCCAGATAATGGGCATTGGCCACCATGACAGCCTTAGCGTAAGCAATGGAATGATCTGTTTTAGGATCACCTGTCCTGAAAACAGACAGATTTCCCTGATTATACAAATTTTCTGTATTAAGACTGATTTCCTCCAGAAAATTTTCCTGTAAATACGCAACGATTTCCCGGCTTTCCTCATATTTGGCTGAACCAATAATCAGCACAATATCCAGGGCTTCGCCCGGTCTTAGATCTTTTGTATAAACATATTGTATTGCCGGCGGGAGTGATGGTTCAGATACATAACTCTCCGTTGCTTTATATCCGGCATTGGCAACAAAAACGACTGCGTTATCTGCGTCATTCTGCTGAAAATGGAAAAATGCCGCATTTTCTATGAATGAGGTTTCTGCCTTGTCAATCAGACGAAATGTATGACATGTACGAATGGATGTTTTTAACAGATAGCTGAATTCAAACCGTTCAGCTATATCCGAAGTATTTTTAAACTGTATTGAAAGAACCATGGCAGGTTTGTTCTGACAAAATCGATAGTCAGCCTGAATACTGTATATATCCTTTTTCTGTGAAAATGAGACAGAAACCGGTGATATTTCAAACTGTGCAGGATCTTTGCCTACAGGCAGAGCTGGTCCGTCTCCGATCTTCAGGGTCCAATCCGCAACAAAAGATGTATCCCGGGTCCAGTAATCCTTACTGTGATCAATACTGTTTGCAACAGGATAGAAAAAACTGATCCGCTGCGGTATCATGGCACTGTGGTGGAAAGAAATACCGGCAAACGGTCCGCCAACCTC
>DKER01000144.1 GCA_002452555.1 Fidelibacterota bacterium UBA6817
GTTCCGTTCTTAAAAACAGAATTTGTGACGATCAGGGAATCCATACCCGAATTGCCGTACGGTTTGATGAATTTGTCATTAAAATTCTGTGCCACGCAATTATTAATGAAAACACCGGCTTTAAGCAGCGGATCACCATTTTCAATTCGTACGACATATTTTGCCAAAGCAGCAGCTCCGTCGGATTTGCCATCTCCTTCAAATATGATGTTTTCAAGTTCAAGTCTTTGTTCTCCCGGAATACGGAAAAAATGGGCGCTGGTACTGCTTCCCACATACTTCATAACCGGCTGTTCCGGCAGATCAGCATTTCCCCTTACTGTAATGTTTTTATCCAGAAGCGGTTGCAAATCAAACAGATACGGACCGATATCCGTCAATTCTATGATATCACCATCATTAGCAGCGGCAATGGCATCATGAACCGCATTCACAGTTCCTGAACTCACGGGAACAACAGCTCCTCCGGCCGCGGAAAATACGATGAATGACATCATACAAATCCAAAACAATGTTTTTTTGAGCATGATCATTCCTTTTCTCTCTTACTTATTATATGTTTAATTCATTATTTCAGGAGAACCATTTTTTTCATTTCAGCATGGCTTCCCTGACGAAGTTCATAAAAATAGACACCTGACGGCAAAAAGGACGCATCGAAGCGTACTTCATGCTGGCCGGCATTGACATAACCGTTTACGGGGGCAAAAACAACCTGACCCAGAATATTCATAATTTTCAGTGTAGCATATCCGTTTTCGGGTAGTGAGAATGAAAACGTGGTTTTCGGATTGAAGGGATTGGGATAATTCTGATTTAATGCAAAAACACCGGGGATATGCGGATTTCCTATGCTTGCAGGCTTGTTTGTTGCCCATCTCAGATCACCGATACAGGTTCCGTCAGATGAAAGATAATACAGAGGCGAAGATTCTAAAATGGTAAAATCACCATTTTCCACGTCTGCAAATTCAGGGTCATAACCATAAATAGTTGCCAGATCAACATTCCCGCCCTTGGTTGCTCCGATTCTTGGACTATAATCCAGAGTAAAGGCAGTAATAAATGTGTCAACATGGGCAACCGAAGAGCCTTTAAGCTGCACCTGAATATTGTAGTCGCCACGATCCGGACGAATGATGCTTGTTTCTCTTCCGTGAGAAATCAATACATCACGAATAACAGCTTTTTTGAAATTCTTTGCATAGATAAAACGCGGTGCACTTTTTACGACTGTAATATGGGATGCCAGCAGGTACCCCTCCGTATTACTCGTATCCAGATCGCCGTAGATGCGGATACATTCTGCATCAATATCTTCAAACGTTGAATTTCTAACTATCAGGGTATCAACAGCAACAACACCATTGGGTCCGCCGTATTTTTCATTTTCAGAAATACGGATTGCTTCATCGCCAATATCTTTGAAATAGCAATTCTCAAAAAAGACTTTTGTATTTCTCAAGTGATCCAATGTTGTATTATCGGGTCTCATGTAATAAAGAACATTACCAGCTTGTTCCTGGTCTTTCAGGCTGTGAAAACCGATAAAATCACAATTATTGAAAACAAAACGGGCGCCGGTTTTACCCCGTGTAATTGTTTCCGTAACCGGATCTGTCCAGTCGCCATATCGCAGTGCGTATTTACATCCGCCGGTTTCCTCCAGATCGCCCCGGAAGGCTACACCATGGAATTCCACATCATTTAAAAGCCTGAATATTTCCATGGAAGAACTGGGTTCCCCGCTGGCAAAGCCCTTATTGGGATGCGTGAGAATTGGTTTTTCTTCCAATCCGTCAGCAGCCATAATAACGACTCTATCCTTAATAACCATCGGAATTGTATCCTTTGTTGTATACACAAATCCGCTGGTTGCCAAAACAATCGTATCTACGCCCTGAGGGACAAAGCTCAGAACATTTTTAAAATCGCTTTGGAAATAGGGTTCAAAATTCTCTGCCGTCACTTCGACTTTTGACGGAATCTGCCCAAGTGACAAACCCGCCATCAAAATCAGGCAAATAAAAACACGATACACAATTTTCATATCATTCCTCCTCACTCTTTATTCTATAATTGAATACGATACCCGATCATCAGGCGGGTTGACGTATCAGTTACATAATTCGTATTTGAAAAATACTGGTCATAATATTTCAATGTATTCAGCTCGCATGCAATATCAACGCTGCCCCATTTTCCTGTTGACAAAGTACTGCCGAAGGACCAGATAATCCGATCCGGACCTTTCGTTACCAATGCGGCACCGTCCGGTACAAAAACCTGGGATGTTACGTTATAACCGCCGCGAAGTGTCATAAACGGGAGTACGTTGACTTCCGTTCCAAAGCGGATTGAAGACTGTTGGACCCATTTGCGGGGATTTGGATTCATCGCGGGATCATAATCCCAGTCTGCATTTTGGTACGGTGTTTGTGAATAATCGAGTGAAATCAGTATCTTTGCTGCCGGTTTTAAAGAAAATCCAATATCAAAACCGCCGGGAATTTTTACTTCATCCGTTCCATTAATTGCAGATTGTTGTGTGCTAAGATTATCCGTAACAAAAATGTCATAATTGAAATTCCTGTTCAGGGTATACGGCATACGAACATTCATTCCAAATGAAAGCCGTTCAAGATTCAGGAGAAAACCCACAGAGCTTTTCAGTGACGAAAATTCCGAAACACCGGTATATTCAGTTTTCATCGTATCATAGGAATACATGAATTGATTCTCATTATAAAGATCAAAATATCCCACTTTATCCATCACCTGATAATCATCGCTTTCTCCTGATGAAAATTCCATTCCGAGTCCGAGTGACAGCCAGGGAAAAAGTTCAACTCCCAGTCCGGTTGCAACAGACAGAAAGGACCCCTCCCGGACCCTTTCAAAATCATACCA
>DKER01000188.1 GCA_002452555.1 Fidelibacterota bacterium UBA6817
CGGATCAACCCCTTATTTCCACAGCGTGACACGGCTACCCAGTCCCCCACGACAGGAATATCCATCGATGATTGGGCTGCATACTGAAGCTGACCGGACAGTTCTCCTTCTACATCCCCATGGGATGTCCGCACCACTATCCGTTTTTTATAAGATGTCACAATTCGCCCTGCATCCAAATCCTTTGGAAGGTTATGGAAAGCTTTGGTCCAGTAATCGTTTAAACCAATCGTTTTTAAATCAAACATGCTTTAATTGCTGAATTTCAAACACATCATTCCCTGATTACCGGCTATAGGCTACTGGTATAAATAATATTTCTTTGATAATTCCCGAAAGGATTCAATATCTTTTTCCAGGATTGGCTGAATATCTTCAAATTTGTACCGTTCGCCAAATTTTTTCCGGATTTCATCCGTGCCGCAAACCTGATCAAACATACGATGACGGTTGGGATTCACATTCAAAACATCCACATCCGGGTACATTTCATGTAATATTTCAAGAAAGCGGAACTGGATATACATCATTTCTGTCTTTTCAAAATCAGTGAAGTGCAATTGGATGCCTTTCAACGTTTTTCCCTGATGTTTTCTGTAGAATGGCTGAAAAACAACCGGCCTGAATCTGATTCCCTTTAATCCAATGGCATTCATACGTTTTGCCAGTTCAAAGGGATTGTCGATCCATTCTGCTGCCATAACCTGAAACGGGAGCGTATATCCCACACCTTCGCTAACAACGCCCAATTCACCCAGTACACCGGTAGATACATAATATGCCGCTGAATAGGCATGAGGAATATGTGGTGAGGTCGGAACCCAGGGCAGACCTGTATCCTCAAAAGTCATGCTCCGTTTCCAGCCTTTCATGGGGACAACCGTCAAATTGCATTGTTTATCAGATTTTAGCCAGCCCTGATCATTGATCATCAAGGCAACTTCTCCGGGTGTGAGTCCGTAAACGTAAGGAATGGGAAAAGCGCTCACAAACGAAAAGAATCCTTCTTCTGCCACATTTCCTTCAATTTTATTGCCGGTAAGCGGATTGGGCCGGTCAAGAACAACGACTTCGAGCCCTTTGTCCGCAGCGACAGACATAATATTTCCCATACTGCTGATGTAGGTATAGGAACGGCATCCGATATCCTGAATGTCATAGACAAAGACATCTATCCCTTCCAGCATTTCCTCTGTGGGAATCCGTGTTTTGCCATAGAGTGAATAAACCGGCAATCCCGTTTGTTCATCCCGGTAATCCGACACATAGGCGCCGGCATCAAATTCACCGCGAACGCCGTGTTCCGGTCCGTATAACGCAACAAGGTTTACTTCCGGTGCTTCCCAAAGGATATCAATAGTGGATTTCAGTTTTGAATCAATTCCTGTTGCATTGGTAATGAGTCCCACCCGTTTTCCTTTCAGGACATCAAACCCGTTTTCCCTCAACACTTCAATTCCGGGTTTTACAGCAGTTTTTCCATCACATGACTTTGTCATTTTTTCACCGGACTTATCTTCGTAGGATCCACATTCTTTTATAACTTTTTTTTCTTCAATAACGATCGTCTTATCCGCAGTGGCACAACCGGCAATCAAAAAAAATATTAATAGAAGGGGTGTTAATTTCCTCATCATGTACTCCTTTAAATCTTGACATAGATTTTACGTTTATACAACTCTCTCAGAATCAGCCAGTAAAAGGCAATATGCAAAAGTGCAAACAACAACGATCCGTTTGGATTATCACCCAGAAGGCGGACACAGATATTCTGATAGATCCACCGGTACCCCGTCATTACGGTACCGTCGTCAAGCGTCCATTTTATAATACGCGTGATTGTTTTTATCCATACAACCGACAGGACAAACAAAAAGAGGGGATTGAGTCCGAACACCCTCAGTGGGTAGGACCACTTCTGGTACCCTTTCACATCAATGATCAGAATAAACAGGGCCAGCATCATCATAGCCAGACCGCCTGTATAAAGCACGTAGGAACTTGTCCATATTGGTTTATTTATCGGGAAAAATTGTCCCCACACATATCCGGCAAAGAGTGCGGCTACACCATAAAGATACATGTCATTAACCAGTTCGGGGCGCGATTTTGCCGATGTGATCATTCGTCCTGTTTCATATCCCAGCAGGACTGTTACGACTGCCGGAAAAGTGCTGAAAAGACCTTCAGGGTCAAAGGGGACTCCGAATCCTCCGTAAACGTTATTTTTCCCCAGAATAAACAGATCGACTGTCCTGGCAAAATTGTCATTCAGCGAAAATGGATCTGCGCCGCCAAACCATTTCATAATAAGCCAGTATGCAACCAGAATACCGCTTCCGATCCAAAGATACGTTTTCCTTCGGGTGTACAAAACAATTAGGGAGCAGATACCATAGGCAAGGGCAATTCTTTGGAAAACGCCCATAATCCGTAACCCGCCGTAATATCTCCCCATGCTTTGCCAAAATGTCATATCATCATAAATCCTGATAAAGGGAAAAGCATTCAGAAGTAGACCAATGATAAATATGAGAGCTGTACGTTTCAAGACTTTACGAACAGCCTCAGGGCTTGCCATATGATCATATTTTCTGAATGAAAACCACATAGACACACCCACAATGAAAAGGAAAAAAGGGAAAACCAAATCGGTAGGCGTGCAGCCGTGCCACGCGGCATGGCGAAGAGGAGCATAGATTTTGTCCCAGGTTCCGGGTGTATTGACTGTAATCATAAAACCGATCACCAAGCCCCGGAAAGCATCAAGAGACAGAAGTCTGTTTGATTGATCCATGGTTAATTCCTTATTTATCGATTATCACGTATGCAATTTTAGGTTGATTTTATTAAGAATGGAAGAAGGAAAATGTAGCAGAGAGCAAACAGTGGGAGAACGGAAAAATGGAAAGATATATAAATGGAAAGTTGGAATTCTTGAAAGCTGTGCAGAGGCACTTGAACACCGAACAACGTGAGGTGTTGAACCCCACGAAGTGGGGATTGAACGTCGTCAGTCGTCAGTGGTCAGTCTGCAGTTGTCAGTGGTCAGTCGGCAGTCGGCAGTCGACAGTC
>DKER01000012.1 GCA_002452555.1 Fidelibacterota bacterium UBA6817
GGCAGTCGGCAGGCGGCAGTGGCGAGGCGGAGGTGCAAGAATTCCAAAATTACATGGTGTCCGATATTCAAAGGTTTATGCGATGTTTAAAGATAACCTAAATAAATTCTCCTCATCTCTGCATTCTCAACGGAATAAACATAAAAAAATCCGTGTCTCTGCGCCCTCCGCGGGAGGCAATAAAAACCTCTCCTCACTTCCACAAGTTTTTTGGAACGCCTTCTCCCTCATTGAAGTGGTCTCTTTCGTTGTGATTGTGGCCATTTCGTTTACAGTCCTGGTTCTGGTGTTTCGGAATGCCGGTTCCTTTTCCATGAGAGGGGATCTTATAACTCAGGCATCCCAACTGGCCATCCACCGCATGGAAACGATCCGTACATACAGTTTCAACGATATCGATACGTGGGATAATGTGTCTACAACCCATGGATCAGTAACCGTTACATCTACTGTATACTATGTGGATCCGTCAGATCTTGAAACAGAAGTGACCGGTCCTACGCCATTGAAACGTATTTTGGTTGAAGCTTCTGCTCCCGATATTTCAACCGTTTCTCTCTCATCTCTTTATGGTGAAAGATCTGGAGTGACGTATGAATAAGCGTAACTACCGGGGATTTACACTTGTTGAAATGTTAGCAGCTATGATAATCGCAGTTGTTGTCAGTTCACTTACCTATCAGATAATTGGCAATATGGCAGAAATCTATCGTTATATTTCTGCCCGGAATAAACTGACAAGCACTATCCGGCAGGTGAATGACCGATTGATCTTTGAAATGCGACAGGCTGTTTCAATTACGTCTGCTACCTCTCAAGCTTTTGAGTTTACAACCCCGGGTGGGAATACGGTACGATATGAAATAAGTGGTAATCAGCTGTTAAGGCAGCTGAATGGCGGAACTTCACGTGTATTAATCCCCGCTATAAACCTGAATTCTACCGGTTCGGGGTTTGCCTACTTTAATTCATCCCTGGACGCTGAAACGGACACCGGTCTGATTACATCATTAACCGTTACATTAAACCTTGTTGCCGGGAGTGAAACATATGTACTTGTTCAGAATATATTTCTTGAAAACAGGAGGGGGGTATAAAATGAATAAGATTGAGATTGAGGATAAGGTTGAGTCCAGTGAAGCGTTTTTCACAGGGAAGTTTGGGGATAAGGGAGTAAAAGCCTATCCCGGTGTCGCCCTGACGGCGGTAGCCTTGGTTGTAGTGATCCTTTTTGGGATCATGGGGACATTTTTGCTCTATGTTTCCTCCTCAGGCGGACTGAGTGCCGCTGGATATCTCAATGGGCATAAGGCCTATTATATTGCCAATGCAGGGATAGAATTTGCTCTGGCTGAACTTAAATCAACAGGTAGCATTACTGACCAGACTGTTACATATGACGGTGGAGAATTTACAATTACGAACATGTCCCTTACAGATACGACTTACAGGCTCAGTTCAACTGGCACGATAGGAAAATACACTCGAAATATTCAAATGGATTATTACTTTGTAAATGTGTTACCGACCTATTTTGAAGGCGCATCGATGAGCTGGAATCTAGTTGAATGGGAAGTAGATGGTTCAACCCAGGATGTCTCAGGTACATTTAATGGAGAACCAGAGCCGGTTATTTCCGGTGAAAATAATGAACCCTTAATAACTTCAGGGTCCGGAGAACCGTTTACATTAGTAGCCTGGATACGATTGGATACTATATGGACAAACCCGAATACAACGATGGTGATAGTTAGCTTATACCAGGATCAAAACAGAGGATATGCACTTTATTTGGATGGTGATTTGATTGGCGGAGAAGTGTATGCACAAGTTGGGTTGAGGTATGGTAATTATTATACAGTTGCTACTAATACAAATGTCAATGATGGAGAATGGCACTTAGTTGCGGGTGTTGCCGAACGAAATGGCAATAACATCAGTACAAAAATATATGTAGATGGAGTTCTTTTTTCAGATATGGTTGAAAGAACTCCTGGTAACCCAGTTACTGGGAGTGTTGATAGCTATTCTATAGGCGGTTGGGACGATACCGGTACCAGTGGCGATTATTTCAATGGTGTGATTAATTCTGTCGGGGTGTATGATCAGGTCGAATTAACCCAGGAAGAGCTACAGCAGATTTATGAAGAAATTCCTGATACAAGCGGAACGCCCGGATATACTATAACACAAATCAGTTCGGTTAGCGAATTTTAAAAGGTTCTGTCATATCTCTCATATCATGAAATCATGATTGTATTATTTAGAATTTGTTTTAAACCAAATTATTCAATTATTTAATACTCACAGTCATGAGCTAATTCTTAATTCTTCATTCTTAATTCTTAATTCTTAATTCTTCATTCATCTATTCCCAATATTCCCCCGTGACTTCTACATACCAACGTTGTATATTCCTAAAAAGCGAGAGGGGGTTATGAGTACATCACATTATGAGACAATCACTTGTCCTTCCTGTGGAACTGAACAGGATTTTGAAGTGTGGGACAGTGTCAATGGTTCACAGGATCCTGACCTTAAAGAGCAACTGAAAAAAGGGGAATTAACCCGTTTGGTCTGTGAGAATTGTTCATCATCTGTCGTTGTGAATTTTGACATTCTTTACCACGATATGGAACAGAAAATCATGGTTCTGCTCCGTTATCCCGATGAAAACGGAGATATTCCTGATTTTGATGACAGTGCAAACGGCCTGATTCGTGCCATGGGTGATGATTATGTACTCAGATCCGTCTACTCTTTTCCTGATCTCCTGGAAAAAATCCGTATCTTCGATGACAGACTGGATGATGTTACAATTGAAATCCTGAAATACCTCTTCAGTATCAGCAATCAGTTTGAGCCGGATGATATTATCCTGTATGAAGGGATTGAAACAAATGATAAGGGTGATGAGCAGATTGTTCTTATCCGTCCTCAAGGATCAGAGTTTGTAAGCTATCATTATCCTCTGAATAAAATGGATATTCTGGA
>DKER01000039.1:0-847 GCA_002452555.1 Fidelibacterota bacterium UBA6817
TAGTCCAGACATGCGGATTATAATGCGAGCCGGACTGTGAAAAAGACATCATTGGTATCGGGTATCCTGAGATCAGTCCGGTAGCACCGTAATGATTAAAACCTACAGAAATATCAATATTTTCCGAAGTGACCACAGAATCAAACCGTGCAAGAATGTCTGCATAAACCTCATCATTTGAACTGGGTATCTGAGCTTCAATACACCGTAAATCCAACGTATCAAATCCGATGGCTTCCACATCGATCTGCATGAAAATCCGATCTATCCACGGATTGTCGGAATATGTTTCCTTAAATGCCCACGTCGCGTCGCCTTCTGAACCCCAGAAAGCAAAAAGTACGGATCTGGACAGATCGAGGTCGGAAAAAATCCTTGCGGTTTCCAATATGGCTGCAGTTCCTGACGCATTCATATCTGCTGAAGGATTTTCATTGCTCCCGCCCCATGTGAGAGAACCGTCATAAAAAGCCGACAAAAGAAGTATTTCATCAGGATGATTATACCCTTCTTTATAAACAAAAATATCTTCAGCGTCTGCACGGGTACTGCCGGTCAGAAAAACATTGAATGCAAAAGTATCAACTATATATCCATAAGATTTAAGTTCATTCTTCAGATAATCCCCGGCCAGAACATAACCGGGTTGACCTACTTTCCGAATTGTGATCCAAACATTCTGACTGTCCTGGCCGATAAAAGCCTTTTCTCCGGAAAGGATGGCAACATGACGATCAAGATTTTCAGTTACTACCTGTTGAGGCGGTGCGAGCGCGTACAATTCCACCAAAATAAATATGATGATGAAAACAGAATTGACGATGATTCTTTTCATAATACAATCTCC
>DKER01000039.1:922-4115 GCA_002452555.1 Fidelibacterota bacterium UBA6817
TATATATAATAGCAGGAAGTGATGACATACATGCGTTTCGTTTTTAAGCTTCGATACAGAGATCCCTGTTCGACGAGTCTGTAACAAAATGACACGGTCCGGAAACAGAGATGTTAAATTTACGTGTATGTGTCAGGAGTCAGGTCATAGTCAATAGTCAGGAATTTGTCTGTTCCTGAACATTCAGGAGTGCATTAATAAATTTTATATTCAAATTTTCCCAATGTTACCATATCCATAACCGTGAGTTTTTGATTATACCCGGCCCCGGTATCAACATTGATTACATTGTGTTTATTGATCCGGGCAGAACCGGAAAGAGCCGTGTGTCCCAGGAAAATCCGGTCATAAGACAATTTTGGATCCTGTTCAAACATCCAAAAATAACGGTCCCAGGTGAGAACCGCAGAGTCCTGCTTGATAAGAGGAATTTCCGGTATCAATCCTCCGTGAATAATAGCAATGGATATTCCTTCAGGTTGTATTTCACGATAATATGGCATTTTTTGGTAATAATCTAAAACCGGTTCTCGGGTGAGGATATCTTTTTTCCATGAAGCAATTGTTTCATAACCGCCCTGTCTGAGCCAGACTGACGGAGTTAACCCGCGTGTTAAGTAGTCCATAAACCAAATGTCGTGATTTCCGCGCACGGAACAGACTTCATGTCTGATGCAGAAATCCAACACTTTTGCAGAATCAGGTCCCCGATCGGTCAAATCTCCGACACAATAAAGAATATCGCAAGAAGGGTCATAATCAGCTTTCTTCAGAACACGGATAAGGGCATCAAACTGTCCGTGTATGTCTCCAAGTATAAGATGACGCATAATTTTAATCGGTAGTCGTTAGCCGGTTTTTTATGTGTTAAAAACACAGCTAACCGTTTTGTGTAACATGTTAATGGATGAAACGTCAGCAATAACCTGCCCAACCAAACCCTAACTCAACACTCTCCATTCTCTACTCTCAAATGGAGCTCTTTCAACTGCTTTTCATCCACAACATCGGGTGCATTATCCATGGGTGACTGGGCAGTGGTGGTTTTTGGGAATGCAATAACTTCACGAATAGAATCTGTACCGGCAAGAATCATCACAAGACGATCAAAACCGAAAGCGATCCCGCCATGCGGCGGAGCACCGTATTGAAATGCATCCAGAAGGAAACCAAACTTCTGACGCGCTTCATCATGGGAGATTCCCAAAACTCTGAACATCTTTTCCTGCAGGTCTTCCCGATGAATACGAATACTGCCCCCGGCAATTTCGTGTCCGTTTAATACCAGATCATATGCACGGGCATGAACCGTTTCGGGATCACTTTCCATTCGTTCTTCATCTTCCGCACGCGGGGATGTGAACGGATGGTGCATGGCAGTAAAACGTCCTTCTTCCTCACTTTTCTCAACAAGGGGAAAGTCATTGACCCACAGGGCTTTATACGCTTTTAAATCAAGCAGATTTAGGTCCTTTCCAATCTTCAAACGGACTGCTCCGAGAGCTGTGAGGGCCGTAGTCCAACGATCTGCACTGAAAAAAATCAGATCACCGGGCTTTGCTTTTGATAATTGAATCAATTCAAGACTCAAAGTTTTGTTAAAGAATTTTGAAATACCGCCCGTAAGTCCGCCCTCTTCAACTTTCACAAATGCAAGTCCTTTGAGTCCGTACTTTTTGGCTGTCTCAGTATATTCATCAATTTGTTTTCTGGAAAACGTGCTGCCGCCGGATACAACAAGGCCGCGAACCACGCCGCCATCTGCTATGGTTCCTGTAAACACCTGAAAATCGCTTTTTTCTGCTAAATCATCTAAAGCAAAAAGGGGCATATCAAAACGTGTATCCGGTTTATCAGTACCGAATTTTTCCATAGCTTCATGGTAGGATAAAACAGGCAGGGGCAGTGATAAGTCAATATTTTTAACGTCTTTCAAAACAGATGAAAGGAGCCTCTCCCCCAAATCCCGAACATCTTCCTCATCCACAAAACTCATTTCGATATCAATCTGTGTAAATTCCGGTTGCCTGTCAGCCCTGAGATCTTCATCACGAAAGCATTTTACAATCTGGTAATATTTATCGAAACCGGAAACCATAAGAAGTTGTTTGTACGTTTGCGGTGACTGCGGCAACGCATAAAAGTGTCCTTTATGAAGGCGGCTCGGAACAAGAAAATCCCTGGCACCCTCAGGTGTGGATTTCATAAGAACGGGTGTTTCTATCTCAATGAAATCCTCATGATTCATAAAGTGCCTTACAGCTCTGGCTGCATGATGACGCAGTATCATGTTCTCCTGCAGCGTGCGCGTTCGCAAATCAAGATACCGGTATTTCAGACGTAAGTCCTCACTGCCTGTTTCACGACGAATAATTTCAAAAGGGGGTGTTTTTGCTTTATTGAGTAATTCCACATCTTCTGCCAGAATTTCCAGAGTTCCTGTAACCATCTTCGGATTTACAGCATCGGCAGGACGCAATGAAAGAGTACCTTTCACGGCAACAACATCCTCAGGAGTCATTTTCCTCACGCGTTCCCGAAGTTCTTCCGGCAGTTCGGTACCCACACGAACCTGAATCATACCGTAACGGTCTCTCACATCCAAAAAATATATTCCGCCCAGATCCCGACGGGTATTGATCCATC
This sequence comes from Fidelibacterota bacterium UBA6817, assembly GCA_002452555.1. GTDB lineage: Bacteria > Fidelibacterota > Fidelibacteria > Fidelibacterales > Fidelibacteraceae > Fidelibacter. Next base: position 3,569 of record DKER01000039.1, read on the forward strand.
CATTTACAATCACGTCCTGTCCCGCAGCCGATTCATTTAATTCATGACAACGATGTGTACGTTTTAAATTCATAAAAACCTCATTTATTAATGAATAAAGTTAACGAAAGCTCGTCATATACGAAATGAATTTAGATTCCTCATCTCATATTTTACGCTCAAAATTCTATGATTGAAAGCTTGACAAACATTTTTTAGTTTTAATTGTTATCAAAAAGAGGTTTGTTATTAAAACCCTGTTTACATTCATTTTGTTCATTTTCTGTTTAAACCATCTCATGGCTCAGGATGATTATATTATACAAAATATTCGATTTGAAGGAAACGAGACCTTATCGTCATCCGTTTTAAAGAGAGAATTGACACTGGAAGCAAAGAGTCTTCGTCAACAGTTTTTCTTTTGGGAAAAACCTGAGATTTTTAATGACGGGTTTGTAGAGCACGACTTGCGCCGATTAATTATCCTATATCAAAAAGAAGGATTTTTAAACGCTCAAATCCAATTCACAAAAATACCAAAAAGAAAAAAAGATCATGTTAAAATCAT
>DKER01000153.1 GCA_002452555.1 Fidelibacterota bacterium UBA6817
GCCATTTTGATGCATCCTAAAGTATGGGAAGCCTCTGGTCATGTTGAAAATTTTCACGATCCTATGGTTGAATGCCGGAAATGCCGGCGAAGATACCGGCTGGATCACCTGCCCGAAAACACCGGAGAATGCCCGGAATGTAAGGGAGAGCTGGCAGAACCCAAACAATTCAATCTGATGTTTAAAACTTTTTTGGGCTCGACGGCGGAAGGTGCACAGGAAATCTATCTCCGCCCGGAAACGGCACAGGGGATTTTTGTGAATTTTGATAATGTGGTTTCTTCCAACCGCGTAAAGCTTCCTTTTGGTATTGCCCAGCTTGGAAAGGCTTTCAGAAATGAGATCACAACAGGAAATTTCATTTTCAGGACCCGGGAATTCGAACAGATGGAAATGGAATATTTTATCCGGCCCGGAGAAAACGCCCAATGGTTGGAATACTGGGCAAATGAGCGGCTGAACTGGTTTAAATCATTGGGGATTACGCCGGAAAAACTTCGCTTGCGGGCGCATGACAAAGATGAACTTGCCCATTATTCCACAGCTTGTTATGATGTGGAATATGAGTTCCCCTTTGGATTTTCAGAACTGGAAGGTATTGCAGACAGGGGAACCTATGACCTGACGCAACACATCAATTTAAGCGGTAAAAAGCTTCAGTATATTGACCAGGATAATATGGGAGACAAGCTTGTTCCGGCGGTAGTTGAAACATCCGCGGGCGTGGACCGGACGGTTCTGACGATTCTAGCCGACGCCTATTGGGACGATGAAGAAAATGAACGGGTGGTTTTACGCCTGCATCCGCGTGTTGCACCATTTAAAGTCGCGGTATTTCCGCTTTTCAATAAACAGGGAATGCCTGACGTTGCACGAAAGCTGTATGAAGACCTGCGTTATAAATATCCGGCTTTTTACGATACAGGCGGATCCATCGGAAAACGGTACCGCCGTCAGGATGAAGCCGGCACACCCTTTTGCCTGACTATTGATCACCAAACACTGGAAGACCGCACCGTTACACTTCGGGATCGTGACACGCTGGAACAAATCCGCATATCCCTGGACCAGGTGGTAAAAGCCCTTGATGACAGAATGTGAGAACCGATAATACCGGAACGGGTTACGTCATCTGTATCTTGTTCTGTGAAGAGACTAACAAGAAACCGCCACTGTTGTTATAACGCCAATTACTTAAAGGACCCGAATGAAGAAATATTCTATGCGATTATCTGCTTTAATGATTCTTTTCACGATTCATGTATCTGCCCAGGATTCCCTCTTTCTGAAAATTTCATCCATGATGGATTCTGTTTCAATAAAAAATATCGAAGAACACATCAGAATTCTTGAATATGCCGGCGGACACGAAAGCAGAGTTACTTTTACGCCGGGGAATGACAGCGCCGCACTCTATATTGCTGATTATTTCCAACGATTTACGCAGGTGTCATCGGTTGAACTGGATACTTTTTACAACCAAACGGCTATCCCGCCCTTTAACCAATATCCCCTTGTCAATATTATTGCGCGTATTAACGGAACCGGGGATCCTAACCGTTATTTTGTTTTAGGGGCACATTACGATGCCTCTGCCGGCAGAATGGGAAGTTCTGTTTGGAACAATCAATGGGATACAATAAAAGCCCCCGGTGCTGACGACAACGCCACAGGCGTTGCGGCGATTCTTGAAATCGGACGAATTCTTTCTGATTCCACCTTTGGTTTTTCTGAAGAATACGGCATTGTTCTGGTGGCGTTTGCAGCTGAAGAATCCAACCCGAATTTCGGTTCAGGCCATTTGGGAAGTTTGCGCTTTGCCATCAACGCCGAAAACAATGAGCATGAAATCCTGGGCGCCGTTTCAATTGATATGATTGGCTATAACGGCTTCTATGATTATACGGCTGTTGTATCAAACAGCCAATCAGAATGGCTTGGAATGCGATCTGCTGATATCAACAGCATTTATGACATAGGGCTTTTTATGAATGAACCGCCGTATCCCTATGCAACATACAGCGATCATGACCGTTTCTGGGAAAAGGGTTTCCCGGCCATACTCATGATTGAAAATGCCCCGCCGTGGTCAGATTCGGATTATTATGTGAGGAATCCCTTATATCATACATCCTATGACAGCTTGGGCTCCGTTAATCTGGAACTTGTAAAAAAAGTGACACAGCTGAATCTGGGCCTGGCGGCTGATCTTACGGGTCGGATTACTTCGATCGATCAATTCCGCAATCCGGTTATACCGGAGCAATTTGCCCTGATGCAGAATTATCCCAACCCGTTTAATCCTGTGACGACGATTGAATACTCTGTTCCCGAGCCCGGCAATGTTCAAATTAATGTTTATGATCTCCTGGGGAAAAACGTCGGTCGCATAATCAACGATTATCATGATGCAGGGCATTATACAGTAGCGTTTCATGGCGGAGATCTGCCGTCCGGCGTTTATATCTACCGGCTAAGGTCCGGAACCTTGAATCTTTCAAAAAAGATGATGATATTGAAATAACCGGATGGGATTAAAATGAACTTTTCAAAATATCACGGACTTGGCAACGATTATATTGTCATGGGGGGCGAAATTCCGGAGGAAACATTTACTGTTGAATTTGCCCAAAGGGTTTGCGACAGGCATTACGGCGTGGGGTCGGACGGCGTTTTACACGGACCTTTATCCTCTGAGAAAGCAGATTTCCGCCTTCGTCTGTATAATCCCGACGGGAGTGAATTTGAAAAAAGCGGCAACGGTCTTCGAATTTTTACACGATATCTCTTTGACAAAGGATTCATAACCTATGATCCCGTTACCATTGAAACACCCGGCGGCATTGTTACTGCAACGGTCCTTCCCAACAACAGGGATATCCGCATTGATATGGGCAAAGCAAGTCTGAGAAGTGATGCCATTCCCGTAAAGGGAGAAAGCAGAGACGTACTGAATGAGGAACTTCAGATTGATGACAGAGTTTTCAGATTTACTGCGGTGACGGTAGGAAATCCCCACTGTGTTGTGCTCATGGATAATCCGAATGATTTAACGGCTGATTTTGCAAAGAAATACGGACCGAAAATTGAGACCCACCTGTTGTTTCCTAACAGGATCAATGTTCAGTTTATGATGCCCCTTGACAAAGACAATATCCGTATTGAAATCTGGGAAAGGAGCGTAGGCTATACGCTTGCTTCCGGATCCAGCAGTTGTGCGGCGGCATATACCGCCTATCGGTTGGGGCTTTGCAAACCCAATATATCCGTCCACGTTCCCGGCGGGATCATTCACATAGACATTCTCAGGGATCATACGCTTACCATGACGGCTCCCGTCGTAAAAATTTGTGATGGCGAATTGCAGGACGAATGTTTTTCCTGATGTAAAAATATTTCTTAAAAAGTGTTAAATTAGTTTTAAGATCCCACACGTAATGTCCCGGATAATATTAACATAAAAAATTTCCAATGAAGAGAAAAAAAGAACCTGAAATAATCAGCACGTCATATATTTCCATGCTGAAGGATTTGTTGGATTCTGCCGCGGCCGATGCTGCAGACACGTTATCGGGCTGGTATGAGGCAATTCCGGTACAAATGAAGCCCTTGGAAAATCAGGTTCATCAATATATGTCCAAATCCGCCGGAAAAAGGGTTGATGTTTTGAACGGACTTCGCTCGTTGACTGAAACCTTTCAATCCCCTGCAGGACATTTTTCCAGACAGGACTTGTCATCATCAGACTTGAGAAAAAAGCTCGGCCTTACTCATCTTGCCGGAAAGCATACGGTTTTACCCGTTGATTTTACGTTGTTTGAAATTACAAAAGAAGATTCGCTGCTGACGCGGCATCGCAAAAAGACATTTTGCAGAAGGGCAGATTTCCGGCGAAGACTGCACAAATTTCGATCCGTTTTACGGGGAAAGGATAAAATCAAAGTCCCTCGGTTTATGCGGTTTTTCAATGGACACAGTTTTGTTATGGCTGCATTTTGGCTTCCGTATGAAAAGCTTATGCTTCATGAATGGAATCTTTATAACAGAGCAGCGTCCCGTTATTTTTTATCAATTAAGCAGTGTTTTGATGAAGAGATTGCACCGGATTCTGAAAATAAAATTGATGATATTCTGATTCTTGAAAACGCACGGAAGGAATATTTTAGTGCCTATGATGACGCAAAAAACAGAATCCGGGAACATGCAGAAAAACTGATAAAACAAACGGGGGAAACGCTGGGCACGGCCGGAACGATCCTTAACCCGCAAAGAAAATTCAAACAGCGATTATCGGCAAGAAAAAATAAACGTTTCAACAGGGAACTGATTGAAGACAGGAAAGCATGGCAGAAACACTGGCAGGGTGAAGTCATGGATTTTCTAAAGGATCTGGACTTGCTGCGCCTTGAAGATCATATCCTGATCGCCCAGTCTGTAACCAAGCATGATATCGAAAAAAACCTTATTCATAAAACCGAAAAAGAGTTGGAAAAGGCAGAGAAAGCCCTCATCGGTATTTTGAATCACTCCCGGGGCATACGGGAGCTGACGCGAAAAGAGATCCGGACATTTATTAAATCAAACCGCAAAACGTTTTCTGATGAAATCTCTGAAAGGATACTTCTAAAAGTATCTGATCTTATTTTATCCTTTAATCTGAACGATTATTTGTCAGATTTTGAGAAAACCATTCAGGAATCGGCGGACAATCTGGAGGAAAAATATTTTGTTCTGTCTGTGACGGACAGGGAACGACTCATCCCCCAGTCACAGGTTGAGCAGGTTCCGCTGAGAGAGTTGGTGATCACATATCTTAAGGCGGAAATCTATCCGGAGATCCGGACAATAGTACAAAGAGGTAAAGACGAGCTCACGGTTCTGTCGAACGAACCGGCGGTTCTGGGAGAAATTGTTGATTCCACGTTTGATACGGCTTCCATCGAACTCAGGAAGCGTGATAACGAAGATGAAGAAGAATGTGTTACAAGGACGGTGAACGAAATTGACGAGGGGATAAACAGGGCACTGACGGCTTTAAAAACCCTCAGATCACAAATGGGATCCATTGTCACCGACATTCAGGATGAACTTTCCGGTATCGAAAAAACAGCCCGCAACTACCTGACGGGTTTAAGAAAAAGTGAAAAACTGCTGGCACTCAGGCTTGAACTTCTTCAATCCAGGACGCGCGAACGGATTCGTGGATACTGGAAAAAATCCCTGAAGGTGCTAAGCCTGATATTCCGGAAAGGGTTTCATTATCTGAAAAAAACCGGACTTGCATTATATAAACCTCTTAAACAGACGATCGCTTCTTTATTTCGCATTGCCCGGCTTGGCATTATTGAAAAGAAACAGGACAGCAGTTCTGTGGAACGGTATCTCAAACAGGCAGCACATTCGCTTGAAGATCTTCCCGCAGTTTACCGGCGTGTTTTCCGGTTTGATCCCCTGGATACGGAAAAACTTTTTGTCGGCCGAAATACCGAACTTGAAAGCATTGGCGAAGCCTATGAAATTTGGCGCAAAGGCGGCCGGGGTATGATCGCCGTTACAGGCGAAAGAGGATCAGGCCGCTCAACACTCGTTCAATTAGCCCACACCCGCTATTTTAAAGATATATTGGTTCACCGCATTGTTCCTTCTTCAACCCTTTATTCTGAAAAAGAGCTCCTGGCTTTTCTGTCCCGGACACTGGGGATTGAAACACAAGTGAAAACACTCAACGATTTTGAAAGACAACTTTCAGATCTTGACGTATCCCGGGTGATTATCATTGAGGATATACAACGGATCTTTTTGAGAACCATCAAGGGTTTGGAAATATTTAACAGATTTCTGCTTTTTGCCGCCAAAACCCAGGAATCAATTTTCTGGTTTATTACATGCAGTTCTTATACGTGGGATTATATCAATAAAGTCCTTGGCCTTATGCGTTATTTTTCCAAGGTGGTAACGCTGGAAGGTTTAAAGGATGACGGGATTGAATCCATGATTATGAGACGACATCGGTTAACGGGAATTCCCATACGCTTTCTCCCTGATCCGGCATTGGAAAAATCCAAGAAATACCGTCAGCTTTCTCTTGAAGAAGACCGGCAAAAATTGTTAAAAGACCAATTCTTTCACAGACTAAGGGACGCTTCTACGGGCAACATATCGGTTGCCATGCTTTTCTGGTGTATATCGATCAATAATTTAGAAAACAGGCGATTTGAGATCGGTGAACTGCCGGATATTGATGTCAGAATTGATGCCAAAATCAGTGATGACGAATTGTTCGTAATCGCGGCAATTGTTCAACATGAAAGAATGACCCTGGATGAAATTGTTTCCGTTTTATCACTTCGCCGGGAAACGGCACATTTAATTCTCGCCGGAATGGCCAACAAGGGTATTCTTGTGGAACGTGACGAATATTATGAATTGCATTTTTTCCTGTATCGTTCAATGATAGGGTATTTACATGAAAAGCGCCTTCTTTATTAAGCTAATACTTTTGACGGCATTAAGCGGGCTGTACGGACCCGGTGCACAATCTGCCATGACCATTTCCCGTGATAATGAGCCGGTTGATGCTGTTGTTGCGAAAGAAGATATCAATGCCGAAAACCGTTCGAATTTTGAACCGGCATCAGACAACGAACCGGACCAGAGCAAGGGAATTAGTCTCGGCAAAAAGCAGGAATGGCGTATTTTCAGGCCCGGGAAAATTGTGAGTGCAATTCTTGTAATGATTGCCGGATGGCTTGCCATGCGGTACACAACCGCACTGATGGAATTGTTGTCAGAGAGGTGGCCTCAGTACCGGCTGATGATAAAAGGATTTATTCCAATTGTTCGCATAACCGGATGGACTGTTCTTATCAGTTTTGTTATTATCGGGATTTTTAAACCGCCTATTCAGTCTGTCATTGCTTTTACCGCTTCAGCCGGCATTGCTATCGGATTTGCCAGCCAGGATATTCTCAAGAATATCTTCGGGGGCATTATGATCATTTTCGATAAACCTTTCAAGGTTGGGGATAAAATTCAAATTGATTCCTATTATGGCGAGGTTATCAGCATCGGACTTCGAACCGTCCGGATCGTTACGCCGGATGATTCCACCATATCTGTTCCCAACAGTGAAATCGTAAGCAAATCCGTCTCCAATGCCAATTCCGGAGAACCTGAATGTCAGGTTGTGGCTGATTTTTATTTTGAACCGGATCTTGACATTGATAAAGCGCAAACCCTTGCTGTTCAATGTGCTTCGATTTCACGGTATGTTTATCTTAATAAACCGGTTTCAGCCGTTCTGAAAAATGAAATACACCTTGGGAAAAGTATGATTCATATGAAGCTTAAGGCTTATGTCATTGATCATCGTTTTGAATTTCCCTTTATGACTGATATGACCAAAACCGTTTTGCGGGAATTCAGAAAAGTGGGACTTATCGAAAGCGAAACGAAAGCACCGTAGTCATTACATTCTTCGTCCAATGAACTCCTTTGTTTGTTTCTGCCGTTTAATTACATTTTATACCGGAACAACAGGGAGTGATTTTGAAAAATCTTGTTGAAAAAAAATTGCATTCAAAATGTGTTTATAAGGGATGTCTTCTTCATGTCTGGCGAGATGACGTAGAACTCCCCAACGGAAAAACCAGCATCCGTGAATATATTCGTCATCCGGGAGCCGTTGTGGTCGTTCCTGTTTTAGACAATGGAAATATTATTCTTGAAAAGCAGTTTCGTTATCCGTCCAACCGGGTTTTCATTGAGTGCCCTGCCGGGAAGATTGATCCCGGCGAAACACTGGAGGATACGGCCCGCCGGGAATTGTTGGAGGAAACGGGATATGAGTGTTCCGAATTGACGTATCTGGGCAAAGTACATCCGGGAATCGGATACACCGATGAGCAGATCTATCTTTATGAAGGAAAAGGCCTCAAACAACAAAAGACAGCCCGCGATGATGATGAATTTCTTGAAATTTTTGATATTCCGGCTAAAGAAGCATATCAAATGGTTATAAGAGGCGAGATAACCGATGCAAAATCCGTGACGGCAATATTGCTGTTTTGGGAAAAAAGAATGCAAAAGGAAATGACATAATGACGAAAACATTAAATCAGACCATGCTAAGCATTGCTCGCGGCGACCACCACGATCCTCATAATTTTTTGGGAATTCACGAAGGAACCGGCGGAAAAAAAATCCTTCGGGCATATGTCCCCGATGCTGTTGAAGTTTTTATTAAACGGCTTGACGGGAAAAAGACGGTATTTGCCCTGAAACCGTTGAGTATTGACGGGTTTTGGGGAACCGATGTGCGGGCAAAAAATTTTTTTCATTATGAAATTGCAGCCGTCTATCCGGACGGAAGCCGTTACTTCTTTATTGATCCTTACCAGTTCAGACCTTCTATCAGCAATGATGATCTTTACCTTTTTAACAAAGGAGACCATCGCTTCGCCTACAATACCCTCGGTGCCCATGTTTGTGAAATAGATGGAATTGCCGGCATTCGTTTTGCCGTATGGGCCCCATCTGCCAGGCGCGTGAGTGTTGTCGGTGACTTTAACCGCTGGGATGGTCGTTTTCACCAAATGCGAACAATGGGAAATTCCGGTGTTTGGGAAATCTTTATTCCGGAAGCAAAAGAAGGAGCCCTTTATAAATTTGAAATTTTTACCGCATCCCGTTTCCTGAGAATAAAAACGGATCCTTATGCACAATTCTTTCAGAAAAGGCCGGAAAATGCCTGCATTGTCTACCGGTCAACCCACGATTGGCAGGATGAAAAGTGGATTAAAAAAAGAGCCGCCACAGACGCGTTGAAAAACCCCATGAGTATCTATGAAGTACATCCCGGTTCATGGAAATTCAGAAAAGACGGAAGCTGGCTTTCATATCGCGAGATGGCAGATGAACTGATTTCACATGTAAAAGGCCTGGGCTTTACCCATATAGAATTTCTTCCTGTTATGGAACACCCTTTCGACGGCTCGTGGGGATATCAGGTAACCGGTTATTACGCTCCGACCAGCCGGTTTGGTTCACCGGATGATTTGAAATATCTGATAGACCGTTGCCATCAAAACGATATCGGCGTGATCCTGGACTGGGTCCCCGCTCATTTTCCCAAAGACGACTTTGCTCTTGCCCGATATGACGGAACAGCTTTGTACGAGCATGAAGATTCCCGGTTGGGGGAACATCCGGACTGGGGCACATATATCTTCAATTACGGCAGAAATGAGGTGAAAAATTTTCTCATAGCCAATGCTGTTTACTGGATTAAGGAATTCCATGCAGACGGTCTTCGGATTGATGCCGTAGCAAGTATGCTTTATCTTGATTACAGCCGAAAAGAAGGAGAATGGATCCCTAACCGATATGGCGGAAACGAGAATCTGGAAGCAATAGAATTCCTTAAACACCTCAATTCAGTCTTAAATGACTATTATCCCGACGCTTTGCTGATTGCCGAAGAATCCACGGCATGGGGAGGTGTGACAAAACCGGTCCGCGATAACGGCCTCGGTTTTACCTTTAAATGGAATATGGGCTGGATGAATGATAATCTGCAGTATATTTCAAAAGATCCTATTTACAGAAAATACCATCACAACGAACTGACCTTTTCAATGCTGTATGCATATTCTGAAAACTATATTCTGGTTTTAAGCCATGATGAGGTTGTTCACGGAAAAAAATCGCTGCTGAGCAAAATGCCGGGAGATGACTGGCAAAAATTTGCCAATTTCAAAACAATTCTGGCATATATGTACATGCATCCCGGAAAAAAACTTCTCTTTATGGGCATGGAGATGGCACCCTGGAACGAATGGAATGAACGGATTGGACTGGAATGGCAGTTGCTTCAGTGGGAACCTCACCGCAATGCCGCCCTTTTTCTTGAACATTTGAATAAATTATATGTTAGCGAGCCTGCTTTGTGGGAGAAAGACCACACCCCCGACGGTTTTGAATGGATAGATGCCAATAATGCCGCACAATCCGTTCTCTCTTTTTATCGCCACGGTGATAATCCTGAAAATGATTTGTTGGTTGTCTGCAACTTTACACCGGAAACATATTTTGATTTTAGAACCGGGGTGAATCTTCCCGGAACGTACCGGGAAATTTTTAATACGGATGCAAAAATCTATTTTGGAAGCGGTGTCATTCGTAACAGCAATCATTACACTGAAAACATTTCATGGAACGGGCGGCCTTATTCCATTCGTTTCGGTTTGTCGCCGCTTGGCGTGGTTATTTTTAAACGGATAAACTAACGATATGCCGGATAAATCAGGTAAACGGATTTTATATGCTGTGCTGAACTGGGGATATGGTCATACCGTCCATTCTTTTCCTTTGATTGATCATTTAAACCGGAATCATGACGTAATTCTGGCCGCTGATGGCCAAGCCCGAATCCTTTTATTGCGGCGTTTTCCGAAAAATCTCTGCATTCCGCTCAAAGATGCGCGAATTACTTATTCCAAAAAGAAATTTCTCATGCCTTTTTGTCTTGCAGTTCAGGCCGTTAAAATGCTGCTGGGTATGAGACGGGAACACCGTATTACCCGGCATCTGGTGAAAAATCTGAAAATTGACCGGATCATTTCCGATAACCGTTACGGCGTACGGAATAAACAGATTCCTTCCTATCTGATTACGCACCAACTCCGGTTTCATATGCCTGTCAGGAAACTGGAAGGACTGAGCATTTTGTTTAACCGGTTGATATTTAAGGGCTTTACCGGAGTATGGGTTATTGATTCCGGAGATGTGAATATGAATTTATCCGGCGATTTATCCCATAACAATCCCCTTAGCTCGCACCCAAAAGTCAGGTATATGGGACTCTGGTCTGATCTATAATCCCCGGGAAACAACAGAAGACATTGATCTGCTTGCAATTTTATCCGGTCCCGAACCTCAGAGGACGTTGTTCGAAAAAATCCTTTTAGACCAGTTCTCCTGCCTTACCGGAAATTTCGTTCTGGTTCGCGGCACTGAAAAACCGGAAATTATGGGTATGAACGCTGTAAAAATTATTGGTTTTGCAGATCGCGATTTGATCAGCGATCTCATGTCCCGAAGCCGGATGGTAATATGCCGGTCGGGGTATACTTCCGCCATGGATCTGGTTCGTATGAGAAAAAAAGCGATTATGGTTTCTACGCCGGGGCAGACGGAACAGGAATACCAGGCCGATCTCTATCATAAACGGGGATGGTTTTATTCCGTTTCCCAGGATGAACTTGATTTAACCGTTGATTTAACAAGGGCAAAGGAATTCTCCCCTCCCGACATGAGTGAATGGTTTAATCGGACTGATTTATTGGATGATGCTGTTAAAAAATTCACCAGAAACAGGACGTAACAGCTATGAAAGAGATTAAACGAAGGATTACACATGTTTTATTATTGTTTTTGCTTACGGAAGTATCCCTGGCAACCCAGTTGCGGATTCCTGAAGATGATCCGGTATATCCCTTTTTGCTCATGATGGAAAATAAGGGATTGCTTGAAAAACCGCTGCCGGCAACCAGGCCCTGGATCCGGGATGATGCCGCCAAACACCTGAAAGACCTTCAGCAAAAACCTCATATGCTTTCACAATCAGAATCAAAAATCCTGCAAATGTTTGTAAACCGCTATCGCAAGGAATTATCCGGTCTGAAACATCCCCGGTTGTCTGAAGCGGATTCCGTTCATTTCTCACCCGGAAATCTCCGGGAAGACATAAGTCGAAAAATTTCCCGTTCTGTGACCGGCGAACCGGATTATATGTTTCTTTACGAAAAGGACAATCAAAGTGTTTATGTGCAGGGAGACGGCCTGGTCCGGTACGAAAACAAAAAGGACCTGTTGCGCTTTTCAGGCCATGTTGGATTTCGGGCGTTTGGGCAGTTTGATAATGTCAGTGTTTTTGGCGAAGCCATGGCCTACCGTCTGTTTGTAAAGGATGGCTTTCGTGACGATCCCATTGACAGCCGCGGGTTCTATCTTCATGCAGACTCAGCCCAATCTCTGGTAAGTTTTGATAATACAACGGGCTACATCCAGATTTCTGGTATAGGCGGTCTCCTGACGCTGGGCAACGATCCTGTTCGATGGGGACATGGCGAAAACACTATGTATCTCTCCGGCCAGACGGCGAATTATCCCTATGTTATGTGGCAGAAAGCGCTGTTTAAATTCCAATATACATTTTTGCATGCCGGCCTTATGAATGCCACTTACAGTCGAAGCGAGGACGGGCATTCGAAAATTTATCCCGAAAAATATATGACAGGACACCGGCTTGAAATATATCCTCATAAATCCCTTTCTTTTGCTTTTACTGAATTATTGACCTACGGATACCGAAGTCCGGACCTGACATATATGATCCCGGTAACATTTCTGTGGTCAGCAGAACACAACCTTGAAGATCGGGACAATTCCCTCCTGGGGTTTGACATGAAATGGCGGCCTGTAAAAGGGCTTCAGGTTTATGGCAGTCTCCTTCTGGATGAATTCAAATTTGGCGAACTCACATCTGAATGGTGGGGGAACAAACGGGGCTACCAGTTGGGAGCAACACTTTCTCTTCCGGGGAAAATTCTCTGGGAGGGTTTCTTTGAAGGAACGCTCATCCGTCCGTGGACATATACGCATTATCTGACAGTTAATTCGTTTACCCATAAAGGTGACTGCCTGGGCTTTTATGCCGGACCCAACGCACGGGTTTATACAGCCGGCATCAGGGGCTGGCTAAATGAATCCCATATGTTCAGACTTGCCCTTCAATCCCTGGAAAAGGGGAAAGAAACCCTTTCGCCTGATCATCCGGATTATTATCCCGTGGGCAGCGATCCCAACCAAAATTACTATGACAGAAATACTGACTTTGATTTTTCCACAAAAAATTTAATGGGAAAAATTGAACAGACTCTTGTTTTAAGCGTTCAATGGCAATGGCAGATAATTAACAACGGATGGCTTGAGTTTGTCTGGGAGCCCGAATGGGCAGAATCGGACGTAATGCACTATGCCAGACTTCAATTGCAGGTGAAGCACTGATGATGTCTTTTATAGTTTTATCGCTAATCTATTTTATTCTGATCATCCTGGTTATCGTTGCATTGGTGAAGGAAAAAATCTGTGAAAAGGAGTCGATACTCTCGGCAACGGTCATTGTGTGTGCCAGAAATGAAGAACACAATATTCCCGGACTTGTGGAATCATTAAAGTCTCTGAATTATCCCGAGGGGATGCTGGAAATTTTTTTGGTTGACGATGCCTCGGATGACAACACACGGGATGTCATTGATGCCTGTATTAACGGCGAGCAGCGGATTCGTGCCATTCATCTGAATGATAAGGAAGAAAGCCTGGCCGGGAAGAAAAACGCCATAACCCGGGCTGTGGGCATGGCAAACGGTGAAATAATCCTGTTGACAGATGCCGATTGCCGGCCCGGTCCGAACTGGGTCAAACATATGGCTGCCTGTTTTGATAAAGAGACGGGAATGGTTTTGGGATTTTCTCCCATAGAAAAAAGCCGGGGAATTTTTCAGCGCTTTCTTGAGTTTGATCAGCTGGCGCGGGTCGCTGTTCAAACAGCCGGAGCTTATTGGAATATTCCACCCTATTCCACAGCCAGAAATCTTGCTTTTCGAAGGCAGGTCTTTTTTGAAGTGAACGGGTATGAAAGCTCCGGGTCGATTGCCACCGGAGATGATTTTTTCTTGACCCGGGATGTGTGGCTAAAAACCAAACGAACATTTCGACAGGCAATGCACCCGGGGAGTTTTGTAATGACAAAAAGAGACGGGTTTTCCGGTAAATATGTCCGGCAGCAACTGCGGCGAAATGGTAAAATAATGCACCTTGCCCCTCTTTACCGCGGACTCGGATTTTTTGTTTTTCTGTATTATCTGGCGATTCCCGTTAGCATTCTTACGCTTTCGCCATCTGTTTGGGTTACGTCTCTCGCGGTAAAAACAACGCTTGAATGGACCGGTTTCATATTGGCCGGAAAACGCTTCGGCTTTATAAAACTGGCTTTGTGGTTTCCCTTAATGGCACTTTACTATCCTGTCCATGTGATTATGTCTTCGATTATTGGAAGTCTTAAAGAAAGCCGCTGGAAATAAAATGGCTTCAGGAATCAATCAGGCCGTATTGCCCAGAATGCTCAGGGTTATCAAAAAAGCCGCAACTGTTCATAAAGTTGAGAACCTTATAAAAAACCGCACATCTTTTCTGATTTCAAATCTGTTTAACAAAACAAAAGTCATCGGTTCACCGCCTGTCTTTATGGTTGAAACCGCTTCTGTATGCAACCTTCATTGCCCTTGTTGTGCCAGCGGAGCAGGAATGATTAAACGAAATAAACCATTTGTGGACAGCACTCTTCTTTACAATCTTGTGGATGAACTGTATGAAAATTTGTGGATGATCCTCTTCTGGAACCAGGGCGAACCTTTTCTCCACCCCGATTTATTCAAAATGATCCGATATGCATCAGATCGCCGTATCTATACCCAGGTTAGCACAAACGGCCATTTTCTTCAAAATTATGAAAAAATTTTTAAAAGCGGGCTTGATGAACTTATTATCTCGCTTGACGGGGCAACAAAAGAGACCTATGAAATCTATCGCGTGGGAGGAGATTTTGATAAAGTTGTACGCGATACGGCCAATCTGATGAAACAAAAGAAGGAAAGAAAAATACAGTTGCCTCATGTGACGCTTCAGTTTGTTATATCGCGCCAAAACGAACACGAAATTAAAGCTGTTGAAACACTGGCCAGACAATTGGGCGTAGATGAGCTTATCTATAAAACAATGGAAATAACAACGGACAAAGCAGGGTTGACGTTTCTTCCCGAAAACAAAAAATATCGAAGATATCAGAAAAACCCCGAAAACTGGTTTCGCAAAAATGATGGGAAAAACTGTTCGGAACTCTGGAGTCAGCCGGTTTTAAACTCTGACGGAACACTTGGGGTCTGCTGTTTTGACAAACAGGCTTTTTTCAAGCCCGGTAATTATGAAGCCGGACGTTTTATTAAACAGTGGCATGGAACCGAATGGACGGATATCCGTGAAAAGGTTAGAATGTATAAAGGAAGCATTCATCCGTGTAACCGCTGTTCTGCTACATTGAATCTTAACTACAGGAGTAAAACGTTCTCGTGACCGGTGGAATTAAAAAGGCTTTATTTTATATCCTGAAACTTCTTGTGTCAGCGGTTCTGGTATGGATTGCTTTTCGTAAGGTTGATCCGGATAATCTGACACACTATTTGTCATCTCTCCCGATTTTTCTGCCGGTAATTGTCATTGTGCTGGGTTTTCTCAATCTCGCACTGCAGTTTGTCCGGTTTCATTTTATTATCGAAGAATGCCGGCATACGATATCCGTCATTGACCTGATAAAAGTTTTCTTTATTGGATTTGCCTTTCGCCTGACCATCCCCGGAGGACACGGAGAAGCTGCAAAAATGTTGTTTATTCCGGGTGCTGCACGAAACCGGATAACGGCTTACGGGATTGAAAAACTGTCAATTTCAGCACTCATAATTTTTCTTTTCGGCCCGGCGGCGTGGATACTCTTTCCGGAAAAAGCAAGCCTGATCTGGATATCGGCAATCCCTGCTGCAGGAGGACTTCTTTTATTTGTCCTGAAAGATAAACCATGGATACGCAAATGGTTACTGTCCGGTACGCGTTATCGCCTGATATCGATCAAAACAGTGATGATGACATTGGCTGTTTACATTGTTTTTATAACCCAGTACTGGGTCCTGTTGAGACTTTTTGGTCTGGATTGGATCACCGTAGGTGCTGTTTGCGTTTTTTTGATGGGTGCAGCGGCGCTGCCCATATCCGTCAGCGGTCTGGGCATCCGGGAAAATACATCCGTATACCTGCTGTCGGGATTTGGCATAGCTCCGGCTGTAGGCGTTGGCGTCCCTTTGGTGATATTTGCCATAAATGTTGTCTTTCCCGCACTGATTGGGGGAATTCTAATAATTCTAATGAAAAGGAAATCCTGACATGAGACTCAAGATATCATTGAAACCGGCAAATATACATAAGAGTCTGTTCGTATTCTTTGTTCCGGTTATAATTCCTGCTATACTTCTTTCTTCTCCCAATCCCACCCGGTATCCGGTTTATCTGGTACACGGAATTCTGGGATTTCCGGAAGTGCTCAGCCTTTTGGAGTGGCGATTTGAGCAGAAGGGGTATACAACTTACAGCTATTATTATCCGTCTATAGAAAAAACGATTCGTGAACACGGAATCGATTTTGGCAAATGGATACTTGAACAGACCGGTCGCGATACGATTTTATTGGTAACGCATAGTATGGGGAATCTTGTCGCCCGAGAGATGCACAATACCTATCCGCAGATCCCTGTTTACCGTTGGATTATGATTGCTCCGCCCAATCAGGGGGCCCAATCAGCAGACCTGTGGAGTAAAATTCCCCTTTATCGTAAAGTAACCGATACTCCGGGACAGGAATTGAGATTTTCCTATGATAATGCTTCCTATAAACAGCTTCCACTGCCAAAATGTGAGTTTGCCATTATTGCCGGTGGTATGAAGAATGATGTGGGTTTCAGTCTTTTACTGGATGGCGATGACGATGGTAAGGTCCGAGTAGAAGAAACATACCTGGAAGGCTATGTCGATCATATCATTTTGCCCCAGGTGCATACAGAACTTGTGTTTGCAAAAAACACGTTTGAACAGGCAGACCATTTTTTTCATACAGGCCGTTTCGATACCAGCCTTGTGAATAAAGAATTTCCCCTGAATCTGGGGAAAATATTGGACTTATTGAACCGTGGAGATTCAAGGTGAAACAGGTTAATGTTATCAAAAAAAATATTTTTCCGTATTTATAAGCAAAGAGTAAATCCTTCTTTGGAGTGATCACATGAAAATTATTGTTTTGGAAGGATACACCCTTAACCCCGGCGATCTGGACTGGGGAGTGCTGACGGCGCTGGGGGATGTAACAATCTATGAAAGAACGTCAGATGATGAAATAAGCGAACGAGCAAAGGATGCAGATGCCATATTGTCGAATAAATACCGGTTGACGGCGGATGTTTTCTCACAGCTTCAAAATCTGAAATATGTTGGTGTTCTTGCCACGGGTTATGACAGTATTGATGTCAACACGGCAATTAAGCACGGAATAACAGTGACAAACGTCCCAACTTACGGCACCCGTTCCGTAGCACAGATGACCTTTGCACACATCCTTCATATTTCACATAAACTTGCAGAACATGACCATGGAGTAAAAGCCGGGAAATGGTCCGGCGTTCCGGATTACTGTTATTGGGATTATCCGCAAACAGAACTGGCTGACAAAGTTTTTGGCATATTGGGAATGGGAAGGATAGGCAGGGCTGCGGCGGAGATCGGAGAAGCCTTCGGCATGAAAATACAATATTTTGATCCGGTCCCGGTGAAAAGCATAAGAGATCGGTGGGCTTCTGTTTCTTTACGGGAACTATTTGAGAGCAGTGATATTCTTAGTCTTCATTGTCCCCTGACGCCTGAAACAAAAGAGATTGTGAATAGAGATCACCTGAAACTCATGAAAAACACGGCCATCCTGATTAACACGAGCCGGGGAGGGCTGGTCAACAGCACAGATCTGGCAGAGGCCTTGAATAAAGGGATTATTTCTGCCGCAGGGCTGGACGTCCTTGATAAAGAACCGCCTCCGAATGACCATCCTCTGATCGGTATTCCCAACTGTTTTATCACTCCCCATATTGCCTGGGCAACACAAGCGGCCAGACAACGCCTGCTGAATACGGCCGTTGAAAATTTGAAAGCGTTCATGCGCGGAGAAAAGTTGAATGAAATCATCTCTTAAGTTAAAAAATTCGATGGCAAGGATATGTGAAAACACAAAAATGTTAAAGGATAGGGTTTAGAGAAGTTAGAATAATGAATCGAACCGCTAAATTCCTGAACACCGTTGTGAGTAATTTAAAACCCGGGCTTGGATCCAACATGCACCGCGAGCCTCAACCTCTCAACGTCTCAACCTCTCTTACC
>DKER01000030.1 GCA_002452555.1 Fidelibacterota bacterium UBA6817
ATGAAAACGTAAAGTATTTCTCACACATCGTAAGAGACATCACAGATCGTAAAAAATCAGAATCAGAGCTGAAATCATATTTATCTCTGCTGAAAATTGCCGAAGAAACTGCTCATTTTGGCAGCTGGAGTGTTGATCTAGCAACGAATATTGTTACCTGGTCGGATGCCGTTGCAGATATTCATGAAAAACCGCACGGGTATACACCTTCAGTTGAAGATGGTATCCGTTTTTATGCACCTGAATGGAAAGAAAGGATAACAGACGTTTTCACCGATTGTGCACAAAAAGGCATTCCTTATGACGAAGAAATGCAAATCATCACAGAGACGGGGAAGCGCGTTTGGGTTCGTACAATAGGAAGAGCCGTTAAGGATAAAAACAATAGAATAATCCGGGTTGAAGGATCATTTCAGGATATCAGCGATAAGAAACATCAGGAAATGGCTTTGCAGGAAAACAGCAGGAAATTGTTAACGCTTATCAATAATTTGAATGGTTTTGTTTACCGGTGCAAATTTGATCGTGACTGGACTATGGAATTTATGAGTGACGGTACTCGTGAGATAACCGGTTATCCCCCAACAGATTTTATTGATAATAATATTCGATCGTTTAATTCCATTATACATCCTGACGACCGGAACATTGTCTGGAATGATTGGAATGCAGCACTGAAACGGCGTGATTATTACGCCGGAGAATACAGAATAATTACAAGCACAGGTGCGATTCATTGGGTTTGGGAACGCGGGTGCGGTGTTTATGACGGAAATACGCTTCTTGCTTTGGAAGGATTCATTACTGACATCACAGATCGCAAAAATGCAGAAATTGAACAAACAAAAACCAACAATATATTACAACAGCTTATTATCGTTGCCAATGAATTGACCGGTGTGGAGAGTGAAAATGATGTCATAAACATTATTAAACATGCTGCCCGCCGTTTGAGTGGAGCAGACGGTGTTACTGTTGTTTTGCGCGAAGGCGATAAATGCCATTATGTGGACGAAGATGCAATCGCTCCATTATGGAAAGGCAAACAATTCCCGTTAGATGCCTGTGTGTCGGGGTGGGCTATGCTGAATAAGACCAGTGTAATCATAGAAGACATTTCTGTTGATCCCAGGATTCCGCAGGACATATATAAAAATACTTTCGTAAAAAGTTTGGCCATAACACCGATTCGAACAAAGAATCCTATCGGAGCCATTGGAGTATATTGGAAGAATACACATCTGGCTACTGAATCAGAAATTGTGCTTCTTAAGGTACTTTGCGATATGACTGACAGCATTTGGGGTTCAATGGAAAACCGAAAAGCTCTTCAGCTAAGCAAACAACGGTTGGAATCATTTCTGCAGATCAGTCGAATCATGACATCAGCAATGGATCAGAAAATGATTCTGCAGATGATTGTGGATAATGCTACAAGAATAATGGGTTTGAACAGCGGAGCTGTATACGTTCAGGCCAATCGGGGTAAAATAATGCTGAGTGCCACAACACCAGCCCTGCCGCCAGATTTTCCCGAACAGTTCAGATATGCTTCCCTTAAAGATCATCCTCATATTGCATACGTTTTCAAAACAGGGAAATATGCGTTAATGAACGATGCCGAGTCGGAAAAGCTTACACCCAAAGAACGGGAAATAATTGAGATACGAAAACTTCATTCCAATTTATATCTGCCAATTCGTCAGAAAGATAAAATTATGGGGGTTTTAATTTTATCGTCTCAGGAAACCCATTATAAATTTTCCCATGAAGAAATTACCCTGCTTCAGGGCTATGCAGATCAGGCAGCTCATGAAATTGACAAAATCAATTATTTAGAGAAATTAAAACAGCATACAATCGAACTGGAATTGGAAATCAACAAGCGAAAAAATACCGAATTACAGCTTGAAAAAAGTCTTGAAGAGAAGACTCTGCTCCTCCGTGAATTGTATCACCGGACCAAAAATAATATGCAGGTTATTTTGTCCATGTTAAAAATCCAGTCCCATATCAGCAATGATCCCCGGATAACGGTTATTTTCAACGATATTTCAAATAAAATTCATGCTATGTCGATGGTTCATCAGAAATTATATGAAGCGGAGGATTTATCCCATATTGAATTGAAAGAATATATTAAAGACATAGCCCGGCATATAATATTCAGTTACAATTCAGTCAATGACAAAATAGAACTTCACTATGATCTGGAGGATTTGAAAATAACAATCGATAAAGCAGTTCCTTTGGGATTGGTGCTGACTGAATTAATATCCAATGCATTCAAACATGCTTTCCCGAATGGCCGGCAGGGAGCAATAACGATTGACCTCTATTCTGTCCCCCAAAATAAAATGATATTGGAAATTTCGAACAACGGTGTTAAAGTAAAAAATGATAATATTCGTGAAATCAGAGGGATGGGATTGGAAAATGTATTTACAATTGTAGAATATCAGCTAAGGGGAAGCATTGATTGGGAAACAAACAATGGATTAAAATGGAAAATCACCCTGGATAAGGATTCAGAGACAAATAACCGTCTAAAATGATGAATAAGAATATACGCATCCTGATTGTTGAAGATGAAGCATTAATAGCCCTTTATATAAAGATGGGGCTGGAACAGGAAGGGTTTACTGTATTTAATTGTCTTGCAACCGGTGAGGAGGCTATTAAACAAATAGAAACTGAACCGTGTGATCTGATTCTGATGGATGTCAATTTAGCCGGAGAATTGGATGGCATTACGACCGCCGGAATAATATTGAAAAGAAATTCCGACTGTCAGATAATTTTTATGACGGGATATTCACATAATGATATAAGCGAACGATTAAACAGACATCACATCAAACCTCTTGCTTTCCTGAATAAACCGGTTGAAGTTGATGCAGTTAAAAAATTGATTTATGAAAATTATGAAATACCGATGTGAACCGGGAGAATCACAGACGTATTATTGACCTCCTTTTGAAAGAACCTCCAATAAGAATGCTGATATAAATAAGGAATAAACGGTTATGAGTGAATTAAAAACAAAGCAAACTGACACCGATGTTCATGAGTTTATCAATTCGTTTGCAGATAGTGAACAAAAAAAACAAGACAGCTATGAGCTGTTAAAGCTGATGAAAGATCTGACGGGAGACGAACCCAAAATGTGGGGAACCTCAATAATCGGGTTTGGCAGATATCATTATAAATCAGAAAGAAGCAAACAGGAAGGAGACTGGTTTCTGCTGGGATTTTCACCCCGAAAGGCAGCCATATCACTCTATGTCTATACGGGATTGCCCGAACATGAATATCTGCTGAAGGATTTGGGAAAGTTCAAAATGGGAAAAGCCTGTATTTACATTAAAACGCTGGCAGATATAAACCGGGAAGCGCTGAAAAATATCATGGCTGTTACTATTGCATATTGGCAGGATAAATATCACAAACCGGAAACACGTTAACGCTTTAAAAACTATTATCAGTATTAAAAATGCAATCCGCTATTATTTTCAAAATAATTTTTAATGCTAACTAATAAGTTTAGTGTAAATTAATTATACTTTAAAACGACATATAAATTCATAATATGAGCTTTTTGAAACCAGTCATTGTAGAAATAAAAGGATCTGATCAATTTCAGGTTAAACTTTCATGGAAACGGACATCTAACATCTTATCGATTTTAACCGTGTAAACTCCCTTCTCGAGAGTTTTAACAAAACAACCGGGTTTGTTACAGCAATTCTGGATCTCGAGGGGACTATTTTATCGAAATCAGGCTGGAGACAGATTTGTACCGATTTTCATCGCGTCAATAAGGACTCGGTAAAGCGATGTATTGTGAGTGATACCGTATTGGCCAACAAAATGTCAGACGGTGAGAA
>DKER01000228.1:0-1073 GCA_002452555.1 Fidelibacterota bacterium UBA6817
GCGAGCCTCAACCTCTCAACGTCTCAACGTCTCAACCTCTAATTTATCACGACTTCTATCGGAAAAAACTCAATATTCAGAATTTACGTTTTCGCTTCTGTATATCGCTTTTTGATATTGATATTTTGCATAGCCCAGAACGAATACGGCATAAATCCGTCTGTTTTTGGGAATTTTTAAGTGTTTTTGCAGATCTTTCTTTGCGAATAAAGCAAATCCGATGATGCAGGATGCCACTCCAATCCGATGAGCATTAAGCATCAAATAATGCATGGCTGCCTGGCAATCATCCTGACCGGATCGCTGTTTTTTGGGTGCACTGATCACCACAACACAGGGGGCATGACGAAAAAAGGGTCCGTGACCTTTATCCGATGCTGACAACAGTCGTTTTAAAGCTTGTAAGTCCCCGGATATAGTTCTGGCTTTCCGCGGTGCCGTGACAGATAAAAAACCGGTCACAATCGGATTTAGCCACAATAAAATCCGCCTGTAACGGTCAGCCGTGATTTTTTCCAGTTGCTCAATTTTTTCTGCATCATCAATAACATGATACTGCCGTTTCCGTGTATTGTGTCCGCTGGGTGCTGACTCAGCCATTGTTATGAGTTCCCGGATTAAAGCCGTATCGATTTTTTGGGTTGTGTAATGACGGATAGAGCGTTTTGATGCATAAAAATCCTGAGGATTATCCTTTTCAATCGTTTTCAGACGGAACCTGCCTGTTTTTTCTCCCAGGTGATTAAGAGCATCTTCAGGACAAACGGCTGAACAGTGAGCACAAAAGATACAGGATGACGAATGGCGGGGAAATGGAAAACCGTCTTTCATGGACAGAACGCCGGCCGGACAAACGTGAACACAAATCCCGCAGGATGTGCACTTGTCATTTGAAACGGTTATTAAAGCTTCGCCCATACTCAGGTTTCCGGAATTATTTCATCGGCAATGATATTTAAACCCTGAAGTGTAAGGTCTGGTATTGTTTCAGTGATGGTTTCGGTTTTTTCTGCAACCATTTCCGCCAATCCCCCGGTTGCCAGTATAACGGGAAATTCCCAGCCTGTTGTTTT
>DKER01000228.1:1086-16858 GCA_002452555.1 Fidelibacterota bacterium UBA6817
CGGAGCTGTGTTGGCGTGTCCGTCCCAATCGGTGTCTGGGGAAAACGCATAGGCACTCCGGATAGTTGTGCAGCTGCCTGAAAAAGATTTGCCGAGGATGTACGAATGCCCGGCGCAATGGCACCGCCGGCATATTTTCCTTCCGGACTTAAAATGTCATAGGTTGTGGCAGTTCCCAAATCTACGATTATCTGGGGCAGGGGATAGGATGTTAATGCTGCATACATATTGCAGATTCTGTCAGACCCCAGTGTGGGAAAACGTCCTTCCAGGAAATCATGCCTGTACGGAAGATCCGGTTTGACAAACAAAGGAGGTGTATTGAGATATTCCGAAGCCAGCATAAACAGTGTATCATTCATTTGGGGAACGACAGAACTGATAATTACCCGGTTGATTTTTGAAACGGATATGCCGGCATCTTCGCATAAAAGTTTGATGGAAACCCATAATTCATCTTCTGTCCGTGATTTATCTGTTGTCAAACGCCACGAGCAGACAATATTACCCTGATTTATGAGACCCAATACAATTTGTGTATTTCCTGCATCAAGGGCCAATAACATATTTTACCCCCTTTATTTATTATCCAGCAATGTTTGAAGAATAGCCCGTGCTGCTTTTTGATCCGCCCTTCCCTTTGTGGCTTTCATGATCTGTCCCATGAAAAAACCGAATAATTGAACTTTCCCGTCCCGGTATTTGTCCACTTCTCCGGGATTCTCATTTAAAATTGTTTGGATCAGCGTTTCCAGTTCATCACCTGACGAGATGACCAGCAGTCCTTTTTCCTCAATAATAATCCTGGCCGGTTTTCCTGTTTCTGCCATGTCGTCCAGGACCGATTTGGCGGTTTGAGGCGTAATTTTTTTTTCTAAGAGAAATGTAAGCAGTTCCCGAAGTTTCACAGGATCAACGGGACTTTGGGTAATGGGCAGCTGTTTGTCTTTGATTATTCTCAGGATTTCTCCCCGGACCCAATGATTCATCAGGGTTGCATCCGGAAATCCCTGTGCGGCGGATTCGAAATAATCCGCAATTTCTTTCTCTGAAATTAAAACAAGCGCGTCTTCTTCCGACAGGGCATACTGCCTCATGAACCGTTTCAGCTTCTTTTCCGGGAGTTCGGGCATTTCTTGTTCAATTTCATGGATAAACGCTTCATCCAGAACGACATCCACTAAATCCGGTTCAGGAAAATACCGGTAATCATGGCTTTCCTCTTTGGACCTCATGGATTCAGCTCGTTGAGTCTGTTCGTTCCATAGAAGGGTTTCCTGGACAATTTCTCCGCCGTTGCCAAGTATTTCAATCTGACGTGCCGCTTCATACGTAAGGGCTTTTTCCACGCCCCGGAATGAATTCATGTTTTTCAATTCAGTACGCGTACCGAATGATTTGCTGCCTTTGGGCATGACGGACAGGTTTGCATCGCATCGAAGAGAGCCTTCCTCCATGTTGCAATCAGAAATACCTGTATAGCGGATGATTTGCTTCAGGGTTGTGAGATATTCGTATGCTTCTTTAGGGCTCCGGATATCCGGCTCACTGACAATCTCCAGGAGAGGTATGCCGCAACGGTTCAGATCCACAAGAGTCCCCTCCGGAGAATGCATGGATTTACCTGCGTCTTCTTCCATGTGAATCCGGGTAATGCCGATTTTTTTTTCACCGTTATCCGTTTTGATTGTAATGTACCCGTTATAACAGATGGGGTCATCATACTGGGATATTTGATACCCTTTGGGAAGATCGGGATAAAAATAATTCTTTCTGGCAAAACCGCTTACTTTCCGAAGCGAACAATGGGTTGCCAGTCCTGCCTTGACGGCCGACCGGACGACGTCCTTATTTAATACGGGCAGGGATCCGGGATATCCTAAACAAACCGGACAGGTCTGTGTGTTTGGCGGAGCTCCGTATGTCGTTTTACAACTGCAGAATGCTTTGGTTTGCGTGTTTAACTGAACATGCACTTCAAGGCCGATTACGATCTCCCAAACCATAGAGGTTCTCCCTGAATTTTTTATAAAATTTACAAGGCTTTGAGAATCAATCAAAGGTACGAAGTGTAAATCAAAGGTTCCTTTATGCTTGCTCTTATCCTCTTTTTTTCCTTATCATACTTATCCATGAAAACAATGCTGAAAAATATACTTATGGTGTCCCTCAGTGTCTTTTTTTACCTGTATACGGCACAGCCTGTTTACGGCCGGAATGATGTGCTTTCCAAACAAAACCTTACTGACAGAACAGTACCTGTCAACACGTATCCGAGTGTTGTTTTCCAGGAAGCCCATCAGCTTTATCTGGCAGGAAGGGCATTAAGGGATACATTGGATATGCACACGGCTCTTATCAGGTTAGGCCGGCTCTACCTGGACAAATATGATCCGGATGAGGCATTAAGCTACTTTAACCGGTCGTTTGAAATGGTGAAAAAACACCCCGGCTTTGTTTGTCTGGAGGGGGAATCTCAGTATTATATCGGATTATGCTACTATAACAAACACGCTTATAATCTTGCTGCAAACTGGTGGAATAACGGGAAAAAATTACTGGCGTATCAAAATTGTTCTTTGGTCTATGCAAGGATTTTGGCCGCAGAAGCAGACTATCATTTGCTGTCAGGCAGGTTTTTGCAAGCGAAAGAAAACCTGGATGAAGCACTTCAAATGATAACAAAAAATACGGATCCCGAATTGTCTGTTCAGATTTATACAACTTTGGGGCAGGTATATCACCGGCTGGGTGACTATAACTCTTCCATAATAAGCTTCCATAAAGCCATTGATGTTTCATATTTATTCAACAACAAAAATTTACTGCCCTTGCCTTTGATTCATCTTGCTTTTACACAATGCTTTTATAATGAATTTGATCTTGCAGCAGAAAACCTGACAATGGCTTTGGACATTGCCGAAAAAAATGAAGATTACAATGCCATGGGCATGACGTTTTCCATCATGGGTATTGTTGAATTTATTTTTCAAAACCATACACAGGGAATAGAATACTGTAACCGGGCTTTGGATTTATTCAATAAAACGGACAACCGGGTATGGAAAGCACAAACGCATGAACACCTTTTCTTATTGTATATGGGACTTCATGATTTGATATCCGCTGAAAAAGAGGCACTTGAAACGCTTGAAATCCGTCAGCAAATTAAATCGGATTTTAGCCTGGGTGAAAGCTATGAAAATCTCGGTATTCTTTATCTTGCGATGGAACAATATGAAAATGCTAAAAGCGCAAACCTGAAATCGCTTGAACTTCGATCAAAAATCAAATATCGCAATGGGATTGCGTCCTCCTTACATAAAATGGGCAGAACGTATTTCATGTTGGGAGAAATGGATTCTGCAATGTTTTATTTAAACAAAGCACATGCTATTGCAGATTCACTGGATGTAAAACGGGGAAAAGCAGCAATATTGTTTTCAATGAGTCAGGTTCAGGAATCCTTGGGAAATACTGAAGAAGCCTACGCCATCTATAAAAATTACAGTGCCTTAAAAGATACGATTTTTAATCTGTCCCAAATTCGCAAGATTGAAGGGTTTAAAAAGGGACTCGATATAAAAAGCCGTGAAAAAATGATCAGCGAACAAGCCCGGAGGATTACGTTACAGCAAATATTGCTGGCAGGGTTTACCTTAATGCTCACACTAGTCATCATTCTTGCCTGGCGTCTTTTACTGGTCACCCGAAAAGTCCGGAAATCATATCAGGATCTGAGCGAAAGAGATGCCCTTATTCATACGTACTCAAATACTGTAATACGGGATAAACAGGAAGCTGAAAGACAAATTGAAATTCTCGATAAAACGCTTTTTAACCTGGACAGGACTGAAAAACAATTAAATTGGCTTTTCAGGTTCAGCAATGCCGGCATGGCTGTTGTGAACCGGGACGATGTATTGGTTAAAGTCAATAAATACCTGGCAGACAGTTTAAACTATTCAGTGTCTGAGTTAACCGGAAATTCCTGGGAGAAAATCTGTGCTCCGGAAGATTATAAACTGGAAAAAGAATTTTTATCAAACACTGTTAAAACTGATCACCATACATTTACCCTGGAAGTGACCCTTATCAGAAAAAACGGATCAGGGTTAAAAAACCGCATGTTTGCCCATGTATTCAATGATGTGAATGGAAACTTTGAATATTCTGTCTTCCTTTTTCAGGACATATCCCATCAACGGTTTTTTGACAGTAAAATGCTGTTTCATCAAAAATATTTAAAACGCCTCCTTTATTTGATGACACTGGAAGTTGAAAATCTGGCGCAGAATGTCCGGCAGCTGAAAAATCTTACATACGTTGAAAACCAAGCAACCCTTTTGGAGCAAATAACCCGCGATATACACAATAGTCTGAACATGGTTGATAAAGTGAGGTTATTGCAGGAATCACTGATTCTTGAACAGGGTGAGCGTTTTATTGATCTTGCAGAAATTGCAAAAGTATCCGCACTGGATTTTCCCGAGTCTTCTATTCGTGTTACCGGGCAAGGCATTGCCTTTGCCGATAAATCCGTTCATCATGTTTTTCATCATCTGATACGGAATGCCATCTATCATGGTCATGCCGGAAAAATTAATATCAATATCCGCAAAAGCGGCGAGTATGTTCAGGTTATGATCGTTGATGACGGCCGGGGAATTACGGATAAAGAGCGGACGGATGTATTGCATGCTTACATTCATCCCGAGCGGTCCTCATACACGGGTATCGGCCTGTACTGGGTCCGCCAATATGTGGAATCACATGGCGGCGGATTGAAAATCCAACGGGGAAAGGAGAAAGGAACCGTGGTAATTCTCTTGTTTTTATCGAAAGACAGTGTAAAGGTGCCTTTATGAAACCATTGAAAACAACGCTTATTCTTGCCTTGCTGGCAGTGTTCGTGTTTCTCGGATGCGGACAGAAAGGGGATAGCCCTCAAGGATTGAAAAATGCCGGTGATCTGCAGGAATTTTTTAAATGGAGTCCTAACCGTAAACCCCTCATCAGTGCACATCGCGGCGGACCGGTACCCGGATATCCTGAAAATGCCCTTAAAACCTTTCAATATTCCATTGACGCCGGAGCGGATATCATTGAATGTGATATCAGGTATTCAAAAGACGGAATGCTGGTTTTGATGCATGACCGGTCACTCAGCAGAACAACCACCGGCGAAGGACTTGTTTCAGATTATACGCTTGAGGAATTGAAGAGAATTGAGCTGGTTGATGTGAACGGCCTTCCGACCGGTGAAAAAATTCCCACACTGAAAGAAACGCTGGATTGGGCCCGAAACAAAGCTGTCCTCCACCTTGATATTAAAGAGGGGATTGAACCTTCACATGTTGTTGAAGAAATCCGGCAGTCTGATGCAAAAGGATTTTCTGTTGTTATCGTTTATTCCTTTGAAAAAATGATGCAGTATTACCACCTTGATTCAGATTTGATGATGTCCGTTACCGCCCGATCATCGGATGAAATTCAACGTTTGAAAGACTATAACATTCCCATGGAAAATCTGAAGATTTTTGTGGGTGTTTCTGAACCGGAACCGCATGTTTACCAGGAACTGCATGATCTTAAGCGGTACTGTATTCTGGGAACCATGCATAATCTGGATAACAGGGCATTTAAACATGGGGTTACCGTCTATCAGGAATTATATCGAAACGGAGCAGATATTTTATCGACAGATAATGTTGAACTGGTTGCGGAAGCAATCCGGTCTATGTGAATGTTTACATAAGCAGCGGGGCATGGATACCAAGAATTTCCAGGCCTTCCGCCATGAGCGTTTTAACGGCATGAATGAATTTTAACCGGGCTTTGGAAAGATCAAGGTCTTCAGTAACAACTCTGTGAACCGAGTAAAATTTATGAAAAGCGGTGGCCAGTTTTTGTAAATAGCTTGTAAGGTGCATAGGCTCCAGCGTTCTCCGGCATAATTCCATAGTTTCGCCGAATTCCGCAACAACTTTTAATACGTCCAGTATTTCCGGTTCCGTCAGCAGGGATATGTCACCGTCGTCGTATGAATCTATCCCTTTTTCCACACTGTGTCTCAGGATATTATTCATTCTTGCATGAGCATACTGAAGATAGAAGACGGGATTTTCGTCACTCTCTTTCTGAGCCAGTTCAATATCAAAATTCAAATGGGAATCCATGGTGCGCATGATATAAAAATACCGCACCACATCAACCCCAACAAGGTCTGTCAGTTCATCAAGCGTAACAAAATTAGCTTTTCGCGTGGACATCTTGACTTTTTCGCCGTTTCGGGTGAGTGTAACAAACTGATGGAGAAGAACAGTTATACCGGACGTATCATATCCCATCGCTTCAAGCCCGGCTTTAACATCCGGAAACGTTGCGTGGTGATCTGCGCCGAAAATGTCAATAACCTGATCAAAACCCCGTTTGATTTTTTCGCGGTGATAAGCGATGTCCGGCAGTCTGTATGTGGGCTCTCCCGAACTTTTTACAAAAACCCGGTCTTTTTCTGCGCCAAAGCGTGCCGCTTTAAACCAGATTGCACCGTCCTTATCATAAATATAATCCCGTTCTCTGAGCAGGGTAAGCACTTCATCGATTTTCCCGGATGTATACAGATCCCTTTCATTGCTGAAAACATCATGTTTGACTCGAAGCTTCAGCAGCGTTTCGCGGATGATTTTAAAAATTTTATCTGAAGCAAAATCAATCAGTTCCCTGTCGGCCGGATTTTCCGGGAGCTTTCCATTTTTTTCTTTCAGGTAATCAGCAGCTATGTCCTTGATATATTCGCCTTCATAGCCGCCTTCCGGAATTGAGAACTCTTTTCCCTGCAGTTCAAGACAGCGGGCATAAACCGATTCGCCCAGCTTTTGCATCTGGCGCCCTGCATTGTTGAAGTAGTATTCCCGGGTAACATCGTTGCCGTACCATTCCAGAATTCTTGCGATTGTATCGCCGAGTATTGCCTGCCTGCCGTGTCCGATCGTCAGGGGACCTGTTGGATTGGCACTGACAAATTCAATCTGAATCGTTTTCTTTTCCGGCTCAGGCTTCATGAAATGCTGCCCCTGATCCAGCAGTTTTTGAACCATGGAGCGGTAATAATCATCCGATATGAAAAAATTGATAAACCCCGGCCGGACGACATCAATTCTGTCAATAAACGGTTTATTAAGATTCAACAGTTTTCCCCGGATATCTTCCGCAATCAGCATTGGGTTTTTCTTTAACACGCCGGCTAGTTTCATGGCAATATTGGAGCTGATATCGCCAAAATCACTGTTTTTCGGGTGTTCGACCGTGAATTCCGGGATTTTATAGGAACCGTCCCGAAGGATATCGGAAATAAGAGAATAAATAGTGTTCAACATTT
Source organism: Fidelibacterota bacterium UBA6817 (assembly GCA_002452555.1). GTDB lineage: Bacteria > Fidelibacterota > Fidelibacteria > Fidelibacterales > Fidelibacteraceae > Fidelibacter. Next base: position 8,468 of record DKER01000228.1, read on the forward strand.
TCAGCTCCCGAAATTTTCTTTGCCGGCATCAGCCCAGAGTTTTTCCAGGTTGTAGAATTCACGCTGAGTTTTATTGAAAATGTGACAAACAACATCAATATAGTCAAGAAGGATCCACTGACGGTTTGTATATCCTTCCCGGTGCCAGTATTTAATTCTATGTTTTAAAAGCTCATCCTCTATGGCATCTGATATCGCTTTTACCTGAATATCACTGGTTCCGTGACAAATGACAAAATAATCGGTAAAACCTGCAATTTTACGCATATCCAGGATTGTAATATCGTCAGCTTTTTTTTCGTCTGCTGTTTTAGCGATTAACTGTGCAATGTCATGTGATGTCATGTTTTCGTCAGGTCCTGCCTGTGTCTTACTCAAAAAAAATCCCCCGGTTAAAAAATACTCAATTCTGTATAGTCACTGCCTAAAATGATTGTGAGATCACACGGAATGGATGTTTTATACCCGTCTATCACCGGATCCGTCGTAATCCCCGTCATTTTGGCGAATTTTAGGGCTTTGTCAATATTATCGCCATGAACATAAATGAGTGTTCGTCTGTAATTATGGTTGGGTGCATTTCCCGTACTCAAGACATCCACTCCCATTCGGTTCAGGGCATGTTTGGTTTTTGAAGCCAGCCCGTTCACGCCGCACCCGTTCAATATTTCAACCCGCAGATTCACCTCATCCTTCTTTTTCTCCTGATCCAGAAGAATGGCTGTCGGTATGGTTTCCAGTGCGGAATAGGCCAGATCTGTTTCCTTTGGAACCGGTTGCTGTTTCTGCAGCAATGAATAGATAAATAAAAGAATGACAAGAGTGAGCCCGGCGATTATCCCGTTTAAAAGTGGTGATGTTTTATCAGCTTTTTTGGATTTTTTAGGCGTCTTTTTCCGCACGGATTTTACGGCCATAAATCAGGGGTCCTGTAATTGGTTTGATAAGGATTCATCCATGGATAAGAATATGAATACGTTGGAATATTGCTCATGCCTACGGTCAGTCGTGTATTGTTGTTGAATTTGTATTCCATATTTGCATTGTAATAGATGTTATTCATGTTGGATCCTAATCGTTCCATCACAGGATTGGAAGCGTAGGCCTGCTGCATCAGTACCAGATCACCGTAAAAAGTGAGTTTAGCGTTAACAGGAAACATAAAGCTGTTTTGATAAGAGACAATGGCGGCTCCTCCCAGTGAGGAGGATCCCATGGACATGGAAACGGAATGTCTCATCTGCAGTTTGGTAAGGTCCAGAAAGGTTGCCGTTTCCCGTGAATCCCTCAGCCTCAGTCCAATATTATCCTCCCGAGGGAAAGACGGTTTTTGAAATCTGAGCAGTTCGGCATGAAGGATACCTGCGCTCAGCAATAAAACGATGATCAATGCCTTTATGGATATCTTCATAACAACCCCATTAGTTTTTCTTCTGCCAGTTTCAGTTGCTCAACAGTGTTTACACCCTGAATTTCTTCGGCCTGATCTGCAACCTGCAGAAAGATCCTGTGTTTATCACGGACCATCAGCGGCAGAACATCGGGCAAATAGTACTCACCCTGAGAATTCTTATTATCAACTAATTTAAGATACGAAAAAAGCAGGTCTTTTTTAAACACATAAATACCGGAATTAATTTCATTAATTTTTCTGATGTTATCATCGGCATCTTTTTCTTCAACAATATCCTGCAGTGTATCGTCATCATTACGAATCACTCTGCCATATCCGTGAGGATTCTCAAAGACAGCCGTCAATAGCGTTGCATCAGCCTGATTCTCAGTATGCCTGGATATGAGCTTTTTTAATGTTGCATTCGTAAGCAGAGGAACATCTCCCGATAATATCAGGATATTGCCCTCAAATGAATCAAAGTACTTTTCACACTGTTGAACCGCGTGGGCTGTTCCCAGTTGTTCTTCCTGAACTGCAAAATCGACCTGAGCATCTTTCAGGCTGTCAATAACATTTTCTTTTTGGTATCCCACCACCACAACGATTTTATCGCAGCCGCAACTTCGTGCCTGCTTAATGACACGGGAAATCATAGTTTCTCCCAAAACCGTATGCAGGACTTTCGGGAGATCGGATTTCATGCGTGTCCCTTTACCGGCGGCCAGGATAATGGCAGATAACTGATTTGCCAAACCCTACTCCTTTACGATGGTATTAGTTTCATCAGTTACGATTATTTTGGGACGATGTTCCTTGATTTCATCATTATCCAATTGACAATATGTCATAATGATGACCCTGTCTCCCACAACGCCCAGCCTGGCGGCGGCACCATTCAGACAGATTTGTTTTTCTCCGGCTTTCCCTTTGATCACATAGGTCTCAAAACGTTGACCGTTATTAACGTTGACAACCTGGACCATTTCATATTCCAGCAAACCGGCTGCTTTCATCAGGTCTTCATCAATGGTGATGCTTCCCGTATAATTGAGATTTGCCTCAGTTATAACGGCCCGATGGATCTTTGATTTTAAGAATGTTCTTTTCATAGTACTGTTATGATGTTATCAATGAGTCTTACGTTACCAAAAAAAACGGCTCCTGCTATGAGCAGGGCTTTTGAATCGTTATCCGGCTCTGTCAGTTCAGGCCAGGATAAAATACTGATATAATCTATTTTTGTCCCCGGAATTTTTAAGATTTCATGACGGGCTCTTTCCGTGAGTTCCCGGGTATTGGACAAATCGGGGAGTCGGTTTTTTTCTATCATGCATAATTGTTCATAAAAAACCGGTGCCGATGTGCGGTGTTCAGGTGTCAGGCGGATATTCCGCGAACTCATGGCTAATCCGTCTTTTTCCCGGATAACGGGAGAAATGACCAGTTTAATATCAAAATTCAAGTCCCGTATCATCTGTCCGATCACGGCTGCCTGCTGAGCATCTTTCTGCCCGAAGAATGCAACGTGGGGCCTTACAATATTGAATAATTTACAGACGACCGTTGCCACTCCCCTGAAATGTCCGGGTCGCGTGACGCCGCACAGGACATTGGTAATTTTCTCTGTTTCAACCCATGTCAAATGATTGGTTTCATATAAATTATCCGGTTGAAAACAGATGTCCGCTCCCTCTTTTTCTGCCAGAAGACGGTCTTTTTCAAGATCTCTGGGATACGACAGCAGATCGTCTTTTCGGTCAAATTGTGCCGGATTCACATAATTTGATATGATCACGATATCGGTTTGGGCTCGTGCCATGCGCATCAGATTTAAATGTCCTTCATGAAAGAATCCCATGGTCGGTACAAAACCAAGGGTTTTTCCGGCTAGGCGCAAAGTATCGGAACGGGCCTGCATATTNNACCGGCTTGGCGAAGTGTATCGGACCGGGCCTGCATATCGGCAATGTTTCTGATTATTTCCATTCAGAAGCTCTCTTCTTCGGATGGAAAATTCCCGGATTTAACGTCGTCATGATACTGCTTCAGGGCTGAACGGATTACAGAAGCCAAACCGGCATATTTTCGGACAAATTTTGGTTTAAATTTTTCATACATGCCCAAAAGATCCTGTGTAACCAGAACCTGTCCGTCTGTTTTATTGCCTGCCCCGATACCGATAGTGGGTATGGTAAGACTATTCGTCACGTCCTGGGCCAGAACAGACGGAACTTTTTCCAGAACGAGGGAAAAAATTCCGGCTTCCTGTAAAATCAGTGCTTCTTCTTTTAAGCGCTGTGCTTCTTCCGTGGTTTTAGCCCGGGTCTGCCACCCGCCGAAAGAATGAATGGATTGGGGCGTCAGTCCAAGATGTCCCATAACCGGTATGCCCGTTTCCACACAGCGTCTTACCGATTCTGCAATACGTTCACCGCCCTCCATTTTAACGGCTTCCGCACCGCCTTCTTTTAAAAGTCTGCCCGCATTTCTTAAAGTCTCTTCAGGACTGATCTGATAGGTAAGGAACGGCATATCTGCCACAAGCATGGCATGATTTACACCGGAACGGACATATTGTGTGTGCATGAGGATTTGTTCCAGCGTTACGGGAATTGTCGTCTCATATCCGGCAACAACCATTCCCAGACTGTCCCCTACAAGAATGACGTCCATATATTCATCAATAAACGAGGCAAACAGGGCATCGTAAGCGGTTAAAACCGTAATTTTTTCACCCTTCTTTTTCATCTTCTGAAGGGTTAAAACGCTGACTTTTCCTTTTCGTTCGTCTGTTCCGTATTCCATGATAGTTCAGGTTCTCTCGATTATTCCGCCGCCCAGAACCCGATCCCCGTCATAAAAAACGGCGGATTGTCCCGGTGTTACAGCTTCGGACACATCATTGAATTTAATCAATAATTCATTATCACTCAATGGAATTAGAAGTCCGTTCAAACCTCTGTGTCTGTAGCGGATTTTTATGATCGCGTTGACAGGGTTTTCCGGCGCTGCAATTGAAACCCAGTTCACACGGCTGACACGGGTTTCAGAGCGGACCAGTTCTTCCTTTTTGCCAATAACTACTTCATTGGTCTCCGGCCGGATATCCACAACATAAACCGGATATCCCATTGCAATCCGGAGACCTCGCCTTTGACCGATCGTAAAATGAAAATACCCGGGATGATGACCGGCAATGTTTCCGTCTGTTGTTATAAAGTTACCCTGTTTGATTGTATGATACCGGTCCGGATTGGTTTTTTTTAAAAATTCTCGGTAATCATCCTGAGGAATAAAACAAATATCCTGACTTTCACCGCTTTCTGCACTCGCCAGTCCCAAATCAGCTGCTATGGCTTTTATCCGTTCTTTTGTCTTTTCACCCAAAGGAAAACGGGTGCGTGCCAACTGATCCTGCCTAAGCTGCCATAAATAATAGGATTGATCTTTATTCGGATCTTTTCCTTTCAGAAGTTCATAACGGCCCGTTTGTTCATTGTGCCTGACCCTTGCATAATGACCGGTAGCGACATAATCATATCCGTCCCGATCAGCAATTTTCAGCAGCTCTGTCCATTTAATTTTAGGATTGCATTCGACACAGGGATTGGGTGTTCGACCGTTAAAATATTCATTTACAAACGGTATTATAACCGTCGTATCAAAAATCGGACTTCTATCTGCAATTTCATGGGGAATTCCAAAGAAGTCTGCAACCTTTCGGGCTTTATTCCACTGCTCACGGGGTTGAATGGATTCTCCGAAAATTTCCTGAAGGTGGCAGGTCAGACTAAGTGTCACTCCTTTAACATCATAGTTTTCTTTCTGCAGCAGATAAACGGCCATGGAGCTGTCCACACCGCCGCTCATACCCAGCAGTACTCTCTTTTTGGATTCTGACATGATCCCTCCTGTACCCCTGAATCTTATAAAAGTCTGTCCCAAAGGCAAGTTTAATCGGATTGGTCACGCAAATACATCTGAAGTATCAGCCCAGCCGTAATCAGGACGAGTCCGGCCAGACTGCTGATATGGATTTTTTCCTGAAGAAGGGTGCGGATATAAAGGAGGGAAAGAAACGGAGAAAGGTAAATTACATTCGAAATAACGGCAACTGAACGGGTTGTTTTCAGGGCTTTCTGCCAAACCAGAAAGGGAAGACTCATTTCAAACAGTCCGGTGTAAAGCCCTCCAAACCAAGCATATTTATTTAAAGGAATGACATTAAATCCTGCCAGAGCTCCGGCACACATTATAATTGATGCCCCTGAAAAATATAACCCCATCCGCATCGTTGAGGGCAGGTCTATCCTGTCCTGAATCATCCAAAAAAGGGTCCATAAAAGGGCCGAACCCAACGCTAAAAAGGAACCGGTAACATCGGCTGTGCCTGTCAGGGTAAATCGTCCTCGCGTTATGACCGCAACGGCTCCCGTCATACTGATGAGAAGGAATAGGATTCTCCGCCAATCAAAGGATTCCCGTCTGAAAAGCATTGCGGCGCCTGCCATAAAAACAGGCCATGTGAAATTGATGATCTGGGCTGACTGAGCCGGCAGACGATTGTAGGCAATAAACAAAATAGTGTAATAAGAAAAAGGCATAATACTACCCATCAATACCGCAACAGGTATGAAAGCGGCTTTGACGGGTTTCTGTTTTTTTTCAAAAAATGAGAAAGCCGTCAGAACGACGGCAGCTGTCAGAACAGAAACAAACAGTAATTGAAAAGGCGTTGCATAACGAAGTGTCAGTTTGAAAGCCGTTGCCACGGTGGACCACATAAGGAGAGCCAATCCTGCCAGTAAAATCGCTTTTTGTGTATCTTTGTGCATGAAGGAATTTAGAAAAGCTTTGGTATATTCCAAACAGCTTGAGAAAACTGTGAAAAAATCTGTACCTTTACGTGTGAATTTTTCAAGGGATTAAAAAGGACATTTCATGAAAGAGATTCAGGACCGGATTGATACCTTATGCCGTGAACTTCATGACCATAATTACCGCTACTATATTTTGGACGATCCCGTGGTCTCCGATGCGGAATATGACAGGTTGTTCAGGGAATTGCAGGAACTGGAGAAAAAATATCCTCATTTCCGCCGTTCCGATTCCCCCACACTCCGGATTGGTGCTCCGCCCCTGGAAGCGTTTGGGACTCTGACACACCGGACACCCATGCTGAGCCTTGAAAATGCCATGAACGAGGGAGAAATCCTGGATTTTATACGGCGGGTAAGGAAAGAAACAGGGACGGATTCGGACGGTACGTGGGTTGGTGAACCCAAACTGGACGGCCTGGGTGTAGAACTTATTTATGAAAAAGGAATTTTTACGGCCGGAGCAACCCGGGGGGACGGATATACCGGTGAGGATATTACCAATAACCTGCGGACGATTCGGCAGATACCTCTCACTTTGCGGGGAAAAGAAATTCCGGATGTTGTGGAAGTTCGGGGTGAGGTAATGATTTCTCTGGAGAACTTCCGAACACTGAACAGGGAACGGGAGAAAAACGGCGAGCCTGTTTTTGCCAATCCCCGAAATGCGGCTGCCGGTTCACTTCGCCAGCTCAATCCGGCTATAACGGCAAAACGTCCTCTTGAAATTTTCATTTATTCTCCCGGTGAGATCAGCGGGATGGATTTCAAAAGTCATTGGGAATTTCTTGAACAATTGAAATCATGGGGATTTCGGGTAAATCCGTATGCACGGCTCCTGAACCATGATGAAGATGTCATACAATATTTCAGACAGATGGAACAGAACCGGGAACAACTGGAGTATGAAATTGACGGCGTTGTGATAAAAGTTAACGACATAAATATACAGAAAAAACTGGGCATGCGAACGCGAACTCCCCGGTGGGCTGTTGCAGGCAAGTTCAAGGCCCGCCAGGAGACAACACGGATCCTGGATATTGAAGCCAGTGTAGGCAGGACCGGTGTTATCACGCCTGTAGCAATTCTTGAACCGGTACGCATTGGTGGTGTTATGGTTAGTCGTGCGACCCTTCATAACCAGGATGAAATAGACCGGAAGGATATCCGTGTCGGGGATACCGTGGTAGTCGAAAGAGCCGGCGATGTAATCCCGAAAGTTGTTAAAGTCATTGTAGAAAAACGTCCGTCGGACAGCAAACCTTATCGTTTGCCGGACCACTGTCCAGTTTGCGGCAGCAAAACCGTACGCCTTGAAGATAATGTGGCTGTGCGTTGCTCCAATATATCCTGTTCTGCCCAGCTTGTGGCCAGTATTGCCCACTTTGTTTCCAGAAAAGGGATGGATATTGACGGGCTGGGCGATAAAATCACGGAGCAGCTTATCCGTGAAAAACTGTTAAAAACGCCGTCGGATTTATATAAACTGACGGAAAAAGATCTTATATCCCTTGAACGCTTTGCCGACAAATCCGCATCCAATCTGATCAAAGCCATTCAGGAATCGAAATCCCGCCCCCTCCATGCCGTGATATTTGCTCTGGGAATTCCCAACACAGGTGAATATCTGAGTCGAATTTTAGCGGATCATTTCAACTCTTTAAACGGGCTTATCCATGCATCCCGGGAAGAACTGGAAAACATAGACGGTATCGGTCCCATAGTAGCAGACAGTATTAAAGCATATTTTGCCGATAATCGTAACAGAGAACTGGTAAAAACTCTGCAGGAAGCCGGTATTAATCCCCGGGGTGCAGAAAAAGAAAAAGAATCAGGTATTTTCTCAGGGGAAATATTTGTGTTCACCGGTTCACTGGAAAAATTCACCCGGGATGAAGCACAGGAAATGGTCCGCCTGAGAGGTGGGTCGGCAACAGGCAGTGTCAGCCGTAAAACCGATTATGTGGTTGCCGGTCCCGGTGCAGGTTCAAAGCTGGACAAGGCCAAATTGCTGGGGATTAGAATTCTCAGTGAAGATGAATTTTTGAAGATGGTTGAGGCATGAGGGACGACGGACGAGGTTCGAGGGGAATTTCCTCCCGCAGAGGGCGCAGAGAC
>DKER01000020.1:0-337 GCA_002452555.1 Fidelibacterota bacterium UBA6817
ATTTATATAAATACGTGGTTAAAAAACCCTACCAATATCCTTCAACCCCTTCGTTAAGCCATATGTATGCCTTGAATGTCCAACTGGAGTATGTTCTGAATGAAGAAGGACTGGAAAACCGCTTTACCCGCCATAAAAAAATGGCTGAACGTACAAGAGCATGGGCAAAAGAAAATTTTGAACTTTTCCCCGTGGAAGAGTATGCTTCCGATACCGTAACCTGTATTAAAAACACAAAAGGTATCTCCGTAAAGGATCTGAATGCCAAGCTGGGAGCAAAAGGCTATCAGATATCAAACGGTTATGGAGATTTGAAAGAAAAGACATTCCGTATTGC
>DKER01000020.1:380-3857 GCA_002452555.1 Fidelibacterota bacterium UBA6817
CTCCTTTGTTTTCATATTCCTCTGAATAAACCCGCCGAAAAGCGGGTTTTTTTGTGATATAAATCACAAAATGGTCTCTTTTTTTAAAAAATTTTATAAAAAATCTCGATTAGTTGAGAAACGTTCTCATTTAAACAACACTAAATCTTCAATTAACAAAAAAGGAAAAAATACATGAAGACTTTCAAATTTTTCTCGCTTGCTGTTGTTTCACTGCTGGCGCTCTTCGGTTGTGAAAATGCCGAACTTCCCACGAACCCTTTTTCAGGATCTGATGGCGCCGTATTTGAAAAGGGTAAACCTGCTGCTTCCGAAATGGCTCCCCTCCCGGTTTCAGGTGACTTTGCCGGTTACAATGAAACGGATAATCCTGATTACGGAGTCTACACCTATACTTTATGGGCCGGTAAACATAATGATGCCGGTACTGTAACGATCACCAATGATGATGAAAATATTTTAATTACCGTTAATACGAACAGTTCTGCAGACTTAGGCGAAATTCACGTCTACCTCTGGAATGAATTGTCTTCAATTCCTTCGAAACGCCCGGCTCCCGGTCATGCTGATTTTGTTGTAGAAAACATTAATGCAGATAGTTACACATTGATTATTCCCGCTGATATTGACTGCGGAAACACCTATTATATTTCTGTCCACGCTGCATTGATACAAAATAATACATCGAATGATGAACCCGGCATAGGCAATAATGATGGTGAAACGGCTTATGCTGGTAATGATGAATCTCCTGCTGACTTTAACAATCAGAAGGGCGCCTGGTGGGGTTTGGTCAATTATCACGTAGACTGCTTTTTCAATATCAGTGGAAATGTATACAATGATTTGAATAACAACTATATGCTAAATCCCGGTGAAAATGGAATTAACACTCTGGAAGTAATCCTACTTGATTCTGATGGAAATGTTGTTGATATCAGTAGTTCTGACGCTGATGGTAATTATTTGTTTGAATATGTACCGGGCGGAATCGGTTATCATGTTGTTGTGTCTGAAGGGCCCGCTGGCTCAGTTGCAACCGAAAATGCAGACGGTTACTCTATTGCTTTGCTGGATTCTGATGTTACAGATGTTAATTTCGGATTTCACACTCCCAATAATGACGATAATAATGATAATAATAATGACAATGTGAATAGAGATATTATAAATCATGAAACGGCTTTTGCTTACGGTAATGTCTCTTTCTGCTCAGATGGATTTTCCCGCTGGGGCTGGAGAAATGAACTCAATACGGAAGTACCTGGTACACTTACATTTCCGGTTTATGCCGGTGCCGCACAATGCGACACAACTAAAGGAACATATGTTGGAAATGTAACCATAGAAATACATGAAACAGTTGTCATCACCCTGTCCATGCTTCCCGGATATGGCTTTGACGAACTGCATATAAATTACGGTTCAAATCCGTATCCTTTGGGAAACAATGGGAATCCTACAGTAGCACCCGGTTCATATACTATTGTTGAAGAATACACCTCCCTCCAGTCAAACTGGGTTTCATCTCCCATTTCTGTAAACGATTTTGGCGGAATAAATGCGAACGTAATTATTCATACCGTAGTCAGTTCACTCTGAAAATCTTTACAGTATTATTAAACACTGTCAAAAACCCGCTGAAATGCGGGTTTTTTATTTCCCTTAATAAGAATTCTTCTGTTTTTATAGATCCTCTATTCACTGTCTTATTCCCTGACAATTTTCTAACTTTAGCAACAAAATAAATTGAGGTTATATGTCTTTTCTCTGGCCTGGTATTCTTGTTCTGACAACAGCTGTAAGCATTCCAATTATTATTCATTTGTTGGGTGAAAGGCGGTATGAGCGGATTTATTTCAGTTCAATCCGCCTTTTAAAACAGCTCGAAACTGATTCCCTTCGCCGAATAAGGATGCGCCAGTGGCTAATCCTGATACTCCGTTCTTTGGGAATCCTTTTTCTTGTTCTTGCCCTGGCCGGACCCTTTTCGGGAGGATGCCGGTTATCGGCTCCCGGTCGTGGAATCCTGATTGTTGACATGTCTCCAAGTTCCCGTTTTCATCCGGATTATAACATAATCAAAGATCAGATTCGTCAGGACTTTCCGGACTGGCCTGCATTGGAAACAGATCTATCCCTTCCGATATCAACAGATCCCGGGGAACAGATTTTAAACGTCCTGAAGGAATCGCTGACCGCGCCGGAACACTGCATTATTCTTACAGATTTACAGCAAAATGAAGATACGGAATCACTTCTGGCAGCAGCGAAAGAGTCGTTAAATGAACGTGACCTTCCACGGATTATCAAACTCCGGCAGCAGGAATCAGCAACATATATTAAATCTTTATATATTCCTCAACAATATCATCCCGCAGGAGAATTTGTCCCCCTGACTGCTCTTGTTTCATCACCCGAAGAAAGAGTCCCTCTGGCTTATCTCACCGTAAACGGAAAGCGGCTGGCCCAGACTAGACCCGATGATAATAATGACGTGTTTTTTTCTTTTTTAGTTGAATACCCGGGCGATTACTCAGGATCCATAAGGCTGGAAGGTTCGGATCATCCCTTTAACCAACGTTATTTTTCTCTGACTGCCGGCCAAAAAATTCGCATTCTTTATGCTGGAGACGACGGTTCGTACCTTTTGCCGGCTCTGGAAGCCCTGACCGCTGTCGAACTGTACAGTGTATCACCGGCTGATTTTACGTCAGCGACATTGACGGATATTGATTTACTGTTAATAGATGGTTTGATCAGACTTCCGGAAAATCAATTGCACAGGATGGAACTGTTTTCACGTGAAAATCCCGTTCTTCTTATTATGGACAGAGTTCCGGATACAAGCTGGAAAAATTTCCTTTCCATTCGCACCGTAGAAGCCGTTGATTTGCCGGAAGGACGTTTCAGACAGACCGAAATACCGGACATAGCTCATCCGGCTTTTCAAAGTATTCGTCCATTTGCCGTTCAAAAATATTTCAGAACAGATATTAAAGATACACAAGCCATTTATCAGCTTACCGGAGGAGACCCTTTTTTCCTGAAATATAACAATTCCAATCTCTATCTTTTAACATCCCCGTTCCGGCTGGATTATAACCGGATGGGCACAGACGCATGGTTTACGCGGACAATTAAGACTATTCTTTATACAATTTCCGGTTCCTATGAAACCGAACTCATTGTCGGAGATGAGATCCCGATCCGTCTTGCAGGTGATCAAATCATCCGGCCGGATGGACATACCGTAAGAATTTTGGATGATTACACCGATACGGATATTCCGGGAATTTATATTCTGAGAAGTAACGGCGAAGATTATATTTATTCAGTGAACTGGCCGGAGACGGAAACCGAAGACCGGTATCTGAAGGGTCCTATACCCGGATTTGACATTATCGACGGAACCGAAGAATCGGTTGAATTCGTCCGCAGCACATTAAAGGGGGAATCTCTGACGCCCTACCTTTT
>DKER01000198.1 GCA_002452555.1 Fidelibacterota bacterium UBA6817
GGCTATACCCATACTATACCGTTCGAAATGTTGCTGCAGATACAATGGTTTTAGACAGTATCTACATGGATCAGCAAAATGTGGAAAGTCCCCTATTCAACGGTGTTGTCCTGTCTCTTTTTAACGAATCATCAATTGAAGTGGATGATCATCGCTCAACTATTCTAAATGGAGATTTTGATTATTTACCCAGAATCCGGCTTAATCCCAAAAATGAAAATGTTGGCGGATATCGTGTAAATATTGAACAACCTTCCGATTATATTATTACGTTTTATGATACGATAGTCACACATACTGCCAATGTATTTGGCATGAAATCCTATCCGTCAAGCGTGAGAATCTATAATGTAACTGATTCAATGAATGCATTATATGCCATGCAGGATGTGGATAAGGACGGAAAATACAGTCATGGCGATGAAATGATCATTATTGTACCTGATAATGACTTCTTCTATAAACGGTATACTTCATGGTATATCCGTTTTACCCCGCTTTTTGATATTGATACCATTTTTGTAAATGGGGTTCCGTATGCTGATACTACCTGGCTTACAACCCGTCCGCCTGAACCGGGTGATCAATATTTTCTGGCGACAAAAAAGCCGTTTCGAAAAGGGGATATATTCCGTTTTACAATGCAGGGTGCTGATTCAAGCGATACACAGGCAAAATCAAAACTCGATGATATCTATGTGGTACCAAATCCCTATGTAGTTACCGCTTCATGGGAACCTGCAAACCTTTATAAATATGGACGGGGAGAAAGACGACTTCATTTCTTCAATCTTCCTAAAGATTGCACGATCCGGATTTATAATCTGAGAGGATATCTTGTTGATACAATCGAACACCACAGTACGGCTGATGATGGTATGGTTGCCTGGGATTTGCTGTCAAAAGACGGCAATGAAATATCCTACGGTGTCTATGTTTATCATGTAGATGCACCCGGCGTCGGTGAAAAAATCGGGAAATTTGCTTTGATAAAATGAGAAGTTCAAAATACATAGGTATAAAAATTGTTCCAGTATTATGGGTGATTTTAAACCTGTTACTGCTTAGCTGCAGTCCAAAAAAATCTGAGAAGCAGGCGATTGCTATTGTCAATGACAGGGTTATTACAGCGGATGAATATGCGTTCTTTTACGAATTGTCACCCCGGAATGATACGTCTTCAGGAAAACCTGAAGCCCGCATGACTGTTCTCAATTCCCTTATTGACAGGATTATACTCGCGCAGCAAGCTGAAGCGGCAGGACTTGCAGATTCTGATTCTACGTTGCAAAATGCTCTTGATCTTTACATGAGACAAGCTGTAAACCGAGAACTCTATATGAAACATGTAAGAAAACGGGTAAATGTACATGAAGATGAGGAAAGAGAAGCTTTTAACCGTTCTAAAAAGACATTATTTGTTAAACATTATCATTCAAAACATGAAAATATCATTCAGGATGTTCTGACAGGTGTGGCGCCATTCGACCATATACCCATGTTTACCGGCATAAGGACTGTCAATCTGGATGGCTATGGTTTTACAGATGCTGTGAGTTGGAATGATGTTCAGGGGGATCTGGAAGACATTTTATTTAATCTGCCTCTGCATGATATATCCGAACCCGTATTTGACGGATCGCAATTCCACATTTTTAAAGTCGTTGATTTTGAACAGGAAGTGATAATTCGCGATAATGATTTTCAGGCAAGCCGTCAGTCCATTCATGGAATTTTGCGAAAACGGAAGGAAGCAAAAACTGCTGCAGCGTTCGTTTATTCGGTAATGGAACCCCAAAACCTTATCATAAGAATGGGCGTACTGAATCAACTGGCTGATTATATTCATGCAAATCTTCCGTCACAATCTGATCCTCAGGCTCAATACATTCCCAATGAAGAAATCCGTTTCCTTGAAAATCATGAAAAGATTTTGATGCAGCAACCCCTTGCATTATTCAGAGATGGGACCATGACCGTTTCAGATTTCCTGTTTAATTATAAGGTAAATCCGCAGAAAATCAGTTATGACGATCGGGATCTTTTACAAATAAATCTGCAAAATGCCATTGGTTTGTATGTCAGAGACCGGGTCCTTTCGGAAAAAGGTATCCATGAAAACCTTCATCATTTACCTTCCGTTTATGAAGAAGTTCAGACCCGAAAAGAACACATGTTAGCAGAAAAAATGATCCGGAAACTGTATGCAGAAAACAGGAGTGATTATAAAGCAGATAGTATTTTTCCCGATTTTCTGAAAAACTATCTTACCGATTTAAGGGAAGAGGCTGACATACATGTATTCAATGAAAAATTAATGACTGTAAACACATCAGATGAAGGCCTATCACGAAAAATTGATTTCATTGTTGTTCACACACAATGAGCAGGCAGGAGATTTTCATGAAATTTCATCAATTGAATCAAACAATATTAAAAAGAACACTGATTGTTGTTTTGCTGATTGTATCCGGAGCCTTTGCTGCATCGGGCCGGTTGACAAACGTAGGCACTACTGCGGCACCTTTTCTGGAAGTCGGTGTTGGTTCCCGCGCAATCGGAATGGGTGGTGCTTTTGTTGCAATTGCCAATGATGTTTCTGCATTACATTGGAATCCGGCAGGACTATGCCGCATCGAAAACAGCGAAGCAGTATTTGAACGTGTGGACTGGCTGGCTGATATCCGATTCAATTTTCTGGGTGCAACCATACCTTTTGGCAGTTTGGGATCTGCCGGCTTTTTTATCAATACCATGACTGTTCCCAAAATGGAGGTCCGTACTGTGGATTTCCCCCGGGGAACCGGTGAAGAATTTGATGCCGGCAGTATTGCTGTCGGATTATCCTACTCATACGGATTGACGGATCGATTTTCTATCGGTTTAACCGGAAAATTTGTTTCTGAAAGGATCTGGCATGAAAAATCTTCTACTGTTGCTGTGGATATCGGGACACTCTATCATACAGGTTTTGGAAGTTTGCGAATCGGTGCGGCCATAACCAATTTTGGACCTTCCATGCAAATGGACGGAAGCGATCTGATCATTTATTATGATGCTGATGAGTCCATCACAGGAAACAACGACCGCATCATGGGCAAACTTATGACTGATGAATGGCCTTTACCTTTGAATATGCAGTTTGGACTGGCTTATGACCTGATTGATAAATCTAATGTACGATTTACGGTTGCAGCTGACGCCTTTCATCCAATTAATAATTCTGAAAGCATTAACATTGGGTGTGAATTTCTGTTGCTGAACATGCTGTTTGTCAGAACAGGCTATCAGGCAATCGGTCAAAAAGATACGGAAGAAGGGCTGACACTTGGTATGGGAATACAATATAAAATGTTTGGTCAGTCCAATATTAAACTCGATTATGCGTATGCCGATTTTGGCAGACTAAGAAATGTAAACCGCTTTACAATAAGACTTGATTTATAAAGTTTACGGGCCCTGATAAAATGCTGATAACCAATCGGAAGTGAGACACGTATGCAATACCTCAAAACGTTCATATTCCTGATCATTCTTATAATCTTATTTGGTCATTCTGGCATTGCTGAACAAATAAATATTCCCCGGGTCGAACAGATGCCCAATCTGCCCCAGCCATATCTGATGCGGGACTGGAAACAGGTAACGCTGGACTATGATAATCTTGTCTTTGATCTTGACCGGACAGGCCAATATCTACCATTGGTATGGATAAACAACAACACGATAAATTATCCCAATCACAGCAGTTTTGGGCTGCATACGGTTGTTGGAACTCCTTATCCGGGGAATGCGGAAGCTATTAATGTTCTGCCGGCTGTCATCGGTGCAACTCTTGTGGGGCTGGATAAAAGCAATCAGAACGGGCATAACTGGGTTCTTGGTTGTGAGGAGTGGTTTAATCGCAGGCCGGAAGAAAATGTCTACCTGAACGGACCTGCAACACAAAGCGGGGATGACTGGTGGTATGCCATGATGCCCAACGTGTTCTTTTATCAATTATATGATCTGTATCCCGGAACCGGAGATTTTGATTTTCAATTTACTTCTGTCGCTGACCAATGGCTGAGAGCAGTAGAGGTAATGGGTGGTAAGGCTACACCCTGGAAAAAGCCATCCATGAATTATCGGGGATGGTACCTTTCAACCATGACGCCTCATGCTTCAGGAGTTACCGAACCGGAATCCGCCGGATCTATTGGATGGATTTTATATAATGCATATGTGAAAACCGGAGATCCCCGTTATAGAATGGGGGCGGAGTGGTGTCTGGAATTTCTAAGCGGATTTGGAAGTAATGCCGCATATGAACTCCAGCTTCCATATGGTGTATATACAGCTGCACGGATGAATGCAGAATTGGGAACAGTTTATAATGTTGACAAAATGCTGAACTGGTGTTTTGACCCGGAAGGAAATGCGCGGCAGTGGGGAGTAACTCTTGGAAATTGGGGCGGTTATGACTGTTACGGTCTCGTTGGGGAAGCCCTGAATGACGGATATGCTTTTGCAATGANNGGGGCCCTTGTCCCTATGGTGAGATATGACGATCGTTACGCCCGGGCTATCGGAAAATGGGTTCTGAATATGGCTAATGCATCCCGTCTCTTTTATGTCAATTATCTTCCTGCAGAAAATCAGGACGGTGAAGCCTGGGCATATGAATATGACCCCACTGCGTCAATTGCCCATGAGTCTATGCGGCAATATGCCATTGGATCCGGTATAAGCCCTTTTGCAACAGGCGATGCGATGTCAGGCGGATGGGGCGCAACTAATTTTGCCTTGTACGGGTCATCCCATGTGGGTATTTTGGGCGGAATAATCGACACAACGGAAATATCCGGGATTTTACGACTTGATTTATGCAAAACAGACTATTTTCAGAACGATTCTTACCCTTCATATTTGTATTACAATCCTTACGAGGAAAATAAAACGATTACTCTGCATATTGAAGCTACTGCTGTGGATCTTTATGATGCTGTGTCCAATCAGATCCTTATGACAAATATCAGCGGCGATACACCGGTCACCATTCCTGCAGATGGCGTTGTTATTGCAGTTTTAATCCCGGCCGGGGGAACCATTACCTATGATGAAGAAAAGATGATTGTGGACGGCATCGTTGCGGATTATCGTTCGGAACAGTCTGTGTCAAATCACCGCCCCCGTATTAAAGCCCTGGCAGCGGATTGTACGACTGTCGTTTTTAACCAGACAATGACTATTTATTGCACGGCATCGGATCGGGATCTGGATCCATTGACTTATGTGTGGTCTGTCGGGACAGATACGCTGAACAATGATTCCAATATTCTAAATTGGACTGCACCGTCTTTAGACACCAGTATCACTGTTTACTGCAGCGTCAGTGACGGTACAGCAGAACCGGTCAGTGACAGTTTGACAATTACGGTTATTGAAGCATTTAATCATGATCCCGTCATTGAAGAACTGACAGCATCACCACGAATCATTGATAAACAGAACACTACCCTTATTAAGTGTGTGGCATTCGACCCGGATTCAGATCTTCTGAATTATGAATGGTCAGCACGGTTTGGTACAATATCCAATGGCGATTCTGTAATTACCTGGATTGCACCTGATTCATCCGGATATTTTTATATCAGATGCTCAGTAAATGATAATCGGGGCGGCTATGATACCGATAGTATCGGGATTGTAGTCCGTGATTCATCCGGTGCAGGGATAGGAGATCCGGTTGCATGGTATCCGTTCAGCGGAAATGCGCAGGATTACAGCGGGCTGAATAACCACGGTACGGTGAATGGTGCTGTATTGACACCAAATCGTTTCAGTAATGCGGATTGTGCATATTTTTTTAATGGTCTTAATCATAATATCAGAGTCCCCAACAGCAGCAGTCTGAATTTTACAGATGCAATTACTGTCAGCTTCTGGATGAATGCCGCTGAACTGTATTCCACACGGGAATCCTACCCGATCTCTCACGGAAACTGGGAAAATCGCTGGAAAATTTCGATTATTCCCGATAAACGGATACGATGGACTATCAAAACAACAGATGGCATCAAAGATCTGGATTCAGAGATGAAAGTCAGCACCAATACGTGGTATCATGTTGTAGGACTCTATGACGGTCAAAATATTGATATTTTTATTAATGGTGCGCTCAATGCACATTCAAATTACTCAGGAAAAATTTTAACGACAACCATAGATCTTATGATTGGACAGGTTCTGCCAAATACTACAGCTTATAATTTCAAAGGTTCACTTGATGATATTGTAATTTATGACTATGCATTATCCCTAGAGGAAATAACAGAACTATATTCTGTTACAAGCGCAAATCGGGATAATAATGGCAACATGCCGACTCGTTTTATCCTCTCACAGAATTATCCCAATCCTTTTAATCCGATGACTACCATTGAGTATTGGGTTCCGCTTGCGGGGAATGTAAATCTGCAGGTTTTCGATATCAACGGAAGACTGGTCCAGACATTGGTTAGCGAAAATAAAGCACCCGGCCGTTATTCGGTCATCTGGGACGCACAAAACGTAAGCTCAGGAATATATTTCATCCGCATGAACGCACGTGATTTTATCATGGTAAAGAAATGTGTGAAACTGAAATAAGGATTAAAATCGAATAATGAAATACATCTGTTCATGCATAAGGAAATTCTTATGTCTTCTCATTTCTTCTGCCCAACAATCCATGTCATTTTTCACCGATGCTTTGTTTTTAAAGTGTACTGATAAAACAGGACTTATTTCCCAGGGCTTAATCTCAATCTTATCGATATTTGTATTTTCCTGTTCC
>DKER01000202.1 GCA_002452555.1 Fidelibacterota bacterium UBA6817
AAAATGAGACCGGGGATAAATTTTAAAAAGATCCTGATTAATTCCTTTCGAGAAACATATCCTTTCCACAACGTATTATTATCAAATGTATC
Source organism: Fidelibacterota bacterium UBA6817 (assembly GCA_002452555.1). Classification (GTDB taxonomy): domain Bacteria; phylum Fidelibacterota; class Fidelibacteria; order Fidelibacterales; family Fidelibacteraceae; genus Fidelibacter. The sequence goes on from DKER01000202.1 coordinate 93, forward strand.
ATCTTTTTTAAGAATTTTGTAAACGATAAAGGCAGTGAGAAGCAGTACGGGAACGATGAATCTCCCGACACTGCTGTTAAAAGGGATGATCAAGATTGGCAGTAAAATAAATAAACCAAAAAATTCAACCCACAAAGACCGTTTTGTTTTCATAGCGATTGTTTAATCCTTTCAATACATATAGGCATATCATTTTGTACCTTGTTAACAACAGTTGAAACCGGGTAATATGCTTTATCTTTCATTAACATAGCCGAATCATTGATTGGAACATTTCCATCGAGCCATAATTTGAGTGTTTTCTTATTTAATATGAGAGGCATCCTGTCATGAATAAAACCGATTTCGCTGTCTGCATCTTTTGTTATAACCGTAAAAGTATAAAGTGGTGATTGTTCCGGAGTTGTCCATACGTCCCACAGGCCGGCCAGCGGCAGAATGGAACTGTTGGAAACAGTGATATACCAGGGCTGATTTTTTTGCCATTCAAAATACCCGCTGGTCAGGATGACACACCGGCGGCGTACCGTAAGATTCCGGTATGCCGGTTTCTCGCGGAGCGTTTCAAGACGGGCATTGATCATACGGGATGCAAAACTTTCATCTTTAGCCCATTTGGGAGTGAGTCCCCATCGAAAAGCGTCTATCATATATCGCTTTTCCTCAAGGAACAAAACCGGCGCAAACTGGAGCGGAGCTACGTTATACCGGGGAAGAGTTAAGTTATAACGGTATTCAAACCACTCTCCCCCATCCAATTCCTCGATAATGACTTCCTTATTGAAATCAAGGGCAAAACGTCCGCACATATCATTCTCCTTTCAGCCATTCTTTAAGGAAACGATACAGGTTCGGATCCTCCTGACCAAGCCGCCAGAAGCACACACCCATCAAACCCAGTTCATCAACAATCTCCAGCTTTTGCCGCACACTGAGCCCGTCTTCAAAGTATACCGGTTCTCCCCGTAAATGAAAATACGGGAGAGAAAACTCATATCGCTTTACATAAGATTCCGGCAAACCGGCTTCTTTGAGAATATCAACTATTTCAGACCAGAAAAGTGCCGAAGAACCATCAACTTGGGACCGGTGTCCGTATAAGGGCAAGGCCATCACCAGTTTTTCACTAGGGATACCTCCTGCTTCGCTAACGGCAAAACTCATGATCTTTCGAACCCATTCATATTCAGAATGATGCGGAGGAATTTTTTTCCCCCAGTGATTATCATAGCACATTATCCGGATTATATCTGCAGCATTTCCGACAGCTTTATAATCCTGACCACCTTCAGGTACATTTTTCGGTTGCAGTGTTACAGAAAGAACCAGTCCGTACCGGTGAAGCGTATCGGCTAAATGCTGAACGAAATCAGAAAAGAGTTCCCTGTCTGACGGATCAATTCCTTCAAAATCAAGATCTACCCCTTCAAACCCAAACCACAGCATTTGCTGTGTTATTCTGTATATTTGTTCCTTTCGTATAATCGGGTCCCGTATCATAGTCTTAACAATATCTGACTGATAATCAGCACCCAGTGACGGATAAACGGGAATTCCCGACTTTCGCGATGCTTCACGCACAGCCCGTGAATCTGCTCCAAAATTCCAATGCATTCGACCATTTTCAATAATTCTGTAAGCCATGGGAGATATCTTGTCAAAGACTTCTATATGATTTATAAAGCTTTCCGTACCTTCCAAAAATACCGGTGAACTGATCCAGGCACTAACAGATTTACGCTGTTGTCTGACCGGAAGAAGTTCAAAATCCGGACTGTGTACAATTCCGCCGTACATTTTAATAACTATTCGGCCGGCGGTAAGAAAACCGGCTTTGTTGCATGTAACAGACAGTCTGTCGGATAGGGTTTCCAATTTAAAATTATACCGGTTTTCGTCATCAGCAATACAAACCGAGAGAATTGTGTCCCGGTTAAACAATGTTACAACTGATCCGGCAGGAGCTATCCCTGATATGATATATGACTCGCTGCTCCATGCAATTTTTACAAATAAAAAAATAAACACCAATCCGGATAGTAATATTTCCAGAAATTTTTTCATCATTAAAATTTAGAGTTTGCTAAGAAAAAAAGTCACGAAACTTTGAGTTTTCTCTGAAATCTTTTAGATTCATGCCCGAAAACGGAGGTTGAATGTCTTTTGCAGCATTGATACTCACATCTATCGGATTGGCCATGGATGCCCTTGCCGTATCTGTTTCCGGTGGATTAAACCTGGAAAAGGCAAATATCAGGAAAGCCGTAAAAATGGCTCTGACCTTTGGAATTTTTCAGGCAGGGATGCCGGTAATCGGATATTATGCTGCTCACAGCTTTAAATCATACATAGAACATTTTGATCATTGGATAGCATTTGGACTTTTAGTATTCATCGGGCTTAAGATGATATGGGAAGCATTTCATGAAGAATCGGTAAGCAATAAAACCAATCATTTCGAAATCCGTACGCTTTTGCTTTTAGCCGTTGCGACCAGTATTGATGCACTGGCGGTAGGTATTAGCTTTGCTTTGCTTGATATTCAGATCCTTATGGCTGTTGTTATGATTGGCATTACAACGTTCATTTTATCGTTTCTTGGGGTTATGATCGGTTGCAGAGTCGGCTGTCATTTCAGTCAATGGGCAGACGTAATCGGAGGCATTATACTTATTGGAATCGGTGTAAATATTATTTTTGAACATATGATCTTATGATTGATTCAGGCTGTGTTTTTTCCGTTAAATTTTCAAAACTTGAGATATTGAATTTTAATAACAACAGAAAGAATCTGAATTTGTATAAGTCCGGTGTCATAAATTGTCGTTTCTTGCAGTGATTCTACATAAAAAATGAAAATTGTTTAATAAGTTTATAATTATCATTGAGTCTCAGGGCATGCAGAGACAAAGAATAATAAATAACTCCATTTTACTGAGAAACTTTTGTAAAAAAATTGAATGACAGAAGTGAGTTATAATATATGGTTTTGTTGACCTGATCTCCCCCGCCCCGGGGAAAATGTACCGGCAGTGATTGTAAATGTCAAATTAATATTATAAATAATATACTCTTTAACTGAAATATCTTTAGAATCATTACAAATACAAATTACTGTCATTCTGCAACATTTCTTAGACCGCTAAAGCGGATTAAAATATTTGAAAAAAGATAAGTGATACCAAGTATTTCCATTACTAAGCAATGGTAAGCAACAGATATTTTTACAATGTTTACCGATCAGGGAATGGCAATAACACCAATAAAACGTGAATTCAATTACCAACAACAATCTGCATAATCCATGAAATAGTTCCAATCTTGTTCTTTCAGATCATGTCTTCCTTCACGGATATGATATGCTATATGCCCATTATGAACAGGTTGATCAGTTTCGGGCATAATGCTCGTGCCCAATCCTTGAAGCCCGAACAGTTTATATACCGGTTCAGCATAAACACTGGACAAAAATTCACCTTCCGGGTCAGCCCATCCGTCATTTTCTGCACTGGAAATATACACACGTCTCGGTGCCATCAGAGCAATCAGCATATGCTGATCAACCGGCAGAGCAAATTCACGATTGTTATAAATTTTATAATTGGGGGCAAACCAGTGAGGAAAACGACGATTGATTGTCCGCACTTTTTCACCTTCCCTGCGACGTGCCAAAGCGGCTCCCGTACACCCTGACTCATTACTGATAACGAGAGAAAATCGTTCATCTTCAGCCCCTGCCCAAAGGGCAGATTTCCCTCCCCGGGAATGACCAATGACTGCAATACGGTCCGGGTCGATATCCTGATCGCTTATCAGATAATCCATACTACGCAGCGCTCCCCACGCCCATACGGCAATGGCTCCCCATCTGTCCCCCCTGTTTTCTGAACTATATTCCGGAAAAAGTGAACAGACACCTTCTTTCCACGTATCCGGATCATCTTCTGCAAGATCAGATACATGAAAAGTTGCTGTTGCATATCCTCTTTCAATAATCATTTCCACAGGCCAGAATGGTGTTTTATACTCTCTTGCAGGATCCATTTTCTTTGGAGATCTGTGCAGAATTAGTAAAAATACAGGAACAGGTTCTGTGATATTGTTGGGGACAAACAGAACAAGGCGTATTTTACCGTCGCCTTCGGGTCCGGAAAAATGAATATCCACTTCCCGGCATGTTGCCTGTCCGTCTACAGCTTCAACATTTTCTTCAACGATAACAAACTTAAGATTATTGGGCTGACCCAAAGGCATCCGTCCATAAATATGGGTTCGAAATTCCTCTAAAATCTCAGGACGCCGGACAGACTGCCACATAACGGCATCTTCCACCCTCTCTGAAGATTTAGTGATTAAGGGATCAGGCAGAACTATTTCAGAATTTGAACAGGATGTAAATACTAACAAGATGAGAAATGACAGTATTGCTGTTTTCACATGTGTAGCCATATACAATGTTTTACAACTACATATTCCATAAGTTTCAATCTTTAGTGGGCAGTAATCAGTCATCAGTCATCAGTCGACAGTCGGCAGTCCAGTAGCCAGTAGCCGGTAGCCGGTAGGGTGCGT
>DKER01000119.1 GCA_002452555.1 Fidelibacterota bacterium UBA6817
ACGGTGAGGGCATCACAAGTGATTCTGATGCCATTATACAGTTAAACTTGTCCTGTTCGGATACAAATCCTAGCGGAACAATATCTGGATGATCGGGTACTTCCATGACTGCTTTGCCTAAAAGAACGAGTTTTAATGAGCCCGGGTGTTCATTTTTAAAGCGAATGAAATAACTGAATAATTCTTTACACCCTTTCGATTCATCTATTCGACCAACATACACAATAAAATTTTTCAATCCGTATTCCTGTTCAAATGCACCTGGATCAACAGTATCTGGAACATCTATGCCTGTCCCTATAATATCATGAGGAACATTCTCTGTTTTGAATTTTGAATTTACAAAATGTTGTTCTTCTTCAGTATTGTAAAGAATTGCTTGTGGTAATTTAAAGAGATCATTAAATATGGATAAATAAATGGGGGTCTCATCATGAGCCGTAGGTACCAAGATTGCCTTATTTGAAACAAGAGGAAGGCCAAAAAATGTTGTGCAATAAAGATATGTGAAAAAGACGAACAGATCATAATTGTTCTTGTTTTCTTTGATATAATTCAAAAGTTCTGTGGAATAGGGACCTTGTAATTTCATCCAATGAATTTCATCATCACGGGAATGGTTCTGATTGTAGATGAATTCGGAAAAAGAATTAAATTTTGTAATATCCCGTGGGGAATCCACAGGAAATCTATGGATTGCAACATTATTCAGAACAGAAGTACCCGGGAGATATTCATTGTTCCAGGTTATGTAATCAATTGCACAGGTTGTAATAATCTCAATAGAAAGGTCTTTTGAAAGATGTTCTGCAATGGTTCTGCATAATAATTCTGCACCCCCATTTACTTCCCGTCCGTATCGTTGGACAACAAATGCCAATTTCATCAGATTAACCTGATTTCATAAATTGAGATCCCCGGTTCAAGTATTCAAATTATTTATTTTCATGATCCAGCCGCATCAATGATAGGAGACATAATTTGTCGGAACTTTTTTTTATTGTTTTCAAATGTAAATTCAGCGTGCCTTTCTTTTTGCAGTTCAACTAATCTCTTTTTTAAGATGTTGTCTTCAGAGATCATATTAATCAATTCAGCAATTTCACTATACTTTTTCTCCTTTACGAGAATCCCAGAATTCCCAAGTGTATGGGGCACAGCGGTCGATTTATATGCAATTATCGGAATATTGAAAAACATACTTTCAATTAAAGGAACGCAAAACCCTTCATGCTCACTCATGCAGAGAAAAATATCGGCAATTTTGTAATAGCTGACCAAATCTTCAAAGGGAACCGACCCGGTAATTACAACATCCGAAAGTTGTAATTTTTTCACGATATCATGCAGGATATCATTGTATCGTTCACATCCATAAAATCCCCCAACAAGAAAAAGTCTTGATTTCGGATTAATTGATTTGTAATAATAAAAAATCTTGAGAATATCCTCCTGCTTTTTATTGGGAGCGATCCTTCCGACGAATAAAAGATTTACATAGTTATCAGAATATTTCTTGATAACAGATGGATTAAATCGGTGATATGTATCAAAATCAATTAATATCGGCAGAACTGCAGTCCGCGAGAATCCCAAAGTTTCGAGTTCCTGTCGGTTATATTCAGAATCCCCGATAGCCAGTTCGACAGAATGAACTAGTGACGACAAGGAATCCCGCCCCCGGATTAAAACATTATATAATTCCTTATTGATTCCTTTAAAAAATTCTGCCGGTGTAAGATTATGATAGATTAATATTTTATGATCAGGTACTTTTTTGAAAAAATCGGTAATATCTGACCCGATTGCATAGTGATAAATCAAGATATTCTCTTTTTGTGAATATTTTTTATAATCATTATATTTTTTTGCCGGAGTGTCGGGATGCCAGTTATCCGCAAAAATATACGAAGTATACCCCCATTCCTGAAAAAGTTTCTGCATTAACTGAACTTCATTACCTATTGCGTCGGCAGGGCTCAATGTGGGAAGTATCTGATGGATTTGCATTGGTAATCAACCTTCATTATGAATATTTTCTCCGTACCACGGAATGATTCTTACAGTCTTCATGAATTGATAACCGCATGTAGGTATAGCAAGTTCAAAAATTTCATTTCTTCCCTACAACCGCGTAATCCTGAGCGCCGAACAATACTATATTCAACAATTCAATATTATGGTTATACACATCAACGTTTTTCCTTTCGGTTTCATTCATATCAGCAGCTGCCCCTATCTTTTTCAATCTGCTTTCATCGGAAACCGGTGATAAAAATTTTTTTTCGCATTCCCGGAACCCCGATGCGCTAAAAAGATACTGCAATGTTTCGGGATGTACCGGTTTCTTGTGTGTCATATCAATATAGAAGTTGACAAATGAAACAAACGATAAGGGATTCACGGTCTCAACCACAAGGTAATATCCAAACTTCAGTTTCTGGTAACAAAGGGTAAGCAGCCGGACAAGGTACATGGGTTCCAGATGCTCAATGACCTGATCAATAAAAATTCCATCAAGGCTTTTATTTTCCAGACTCTCCATAAATGAGAGAGCATCTGACCGTACAACATCCAGTTGGTGGGACTTGCAGTATGATACCATATCTGCATCAAGGTCTACCCCAATACTTCCGATATTATTGTCCCTGAGAATTTCAAGGAATTCCCCTCTGCCACAGCCGATATCGAGCACACGGGAACAATTCTGAAAATATGGGAGAAATGCCCGTTGACGCTCCTTAATATCATTCCGTGCGCCACGGAATTGTTCCTCAAAGAGAAAATAATTCGGACCCTCTGAAAAAATCGATTCGGAAACAATACTGTTTTGCACAAGCCCATTCTGTATCCGCTCTTCTAAGAGATGGGCAAGTCCTAGTTGTAACCGGAGATCTTTATCAATGCGGGAAAAAACTTTACGGAAATTTGAGTCAACGCGGTTTTGAATACTGGTGTTTAATTTTTCTTCCTGCAAGGAAAACATCCGGGTAAATTCCCGCTCCTGTAGAGAAAACTTCCTGGACAGCTCCTCGTCCTGCCGGGTAAACATCCGGGTAAATTCCTGCTCCTGTAGAGAAAACTTCCTGGACAGCTGCTGGGCTTCGCGCAGCAGCGGTCGAGGGTCGATCTCGCCATCGTTGGGCAG
>DKER01000070.1 GCA_002452555.1 Fidelibacterota bacterium UBA6817
GTGGGTCATTTACAGTGACAACGCAGGGTCAATACGGCTTTCTGCTGGTCTATAAGGATGATTTTACCACGCCGGATATTGATGAAGGCGCCCAACCTGGGGATACCATAACATTTTATATTGACGGGCATTTAGCTTTACCAAAGGGACCTTCTGCTCCGGTTTGGACATCAAACGGTGCCATTTTACAGCTAAACCTTGAGGGACATTCAAATTATGATCCTGTAATTACATCATCTCCGATAACAACAGCCATTGAAAAACAAGAGTACACCTATGCGGTCATTGCGACGGATCTGGATAATGATCCCCTAACGTACACAATAACCGTTTCTCCGGATTGGATGACCATTGATACCCTTACAGGTGTGATTTCAGGTATTCCTCAGAATGATGATACTGGGGATACGACAGTAACAGTTCAAGTCGCGGATGGCAAAGGAGGTGTTGCAACTCAGACCTACACCCTTACTGTTAAAAATGTAAATGACCCCCCTGTTCTTCTGGCATCATTTCCCGATTCGCTTTTATTCAGATCAGATACAACTCATGTCATTCATCTGGATAATTATGTGGAGGATATTGATAACCCGGTTTCCTCCTTAACCTGGTCAGTAAGCGGTAATGATTCAATAACAGTGACTTTAGATGGTGCAACGCGTGAAGCGGTTTTTTCAGCATCTCATACATTTTCAGGTATTGAAAAAATCCTTTTTCAAGTGATGGATGACAGTCTTGCCAGCGATACGGCAACAGTAACCGTAACAGTCATTCCCTATATTTATAACGCGAGCATAGCGCTTAATGAAAATTGGAATCTGGTCTCGTGGAATGTGAATCCGTCCAACGACTCAGTTACTGTCGTGTTCGATGATATCCTTGATAATTTAACAATCCTGTTGGGCTTTGATTCTTTTGGATTGGTTTACAATCCCTTATTGCCGGATTTCAGCAACTTATTTAATACAAATCATCTGAGTGGATACTGGGTTAAAACCAACAGTGTTTCAACATTAAACATACCCGGAACTGAAGTCCCGGCTGATACTCCTATCATTTTAGATGCCGGCTGGAACCTTGTCAGTTATCTTCCAAATCAAATTGATTCTGTAATGCATGCTTTCCAAAGTATTCACGAAAATATCACAGCAGTTTTAGGTTTTAATGGCGGCGGTTTATCCTGTTATCCGCCTTATCCCGATTTCAACACGTTGCATATTGTATCCCCCAATTATGGATACTGGATAAAACTCTCAGAGAAAGATACGCTAATATATCCTGAGATTCAGGTTGCAGCAGGAGGATTTGAGCTCCAAAAAAAATCAATGTTGACGTCTAATCGAAAATTGTTGAACCCCACAAATGAGTGGATCAATGTTTACGGTGAAAACATCACAATAAATGGTGAACCTTTAAAAGCAGGGACCTTGGTTGAAGCCAGAGATCCTGATAATGTTGTATGTGGGGAGTTTATAGTCCAAAAAGAAGGTCAATTCGGCATGATGGCGGTGTACCGTGATGATCCGGCAACCGATATTGATGAGGGAGCAGAAGCAGGTGATATCATATCTGTCTATATTGATGGGAAAAAAGTTGAGACAAATATTATCTGGGATCACTTCGGAAGTATGCATAAAATCTCAACTCCGTTTGTTGATAATCTTATTCCTGAAACCTTTCAATTATTTGCAAATTACCCCAATCCTTTTAATCCTTTCACAAACATTCAATTTCAAATTCCGGATACATCCCTGGTATCTCTTGAAATCTTTAATTTGCAGGGACGAAAAGTTCAAACACTGACCCATGAAAATATGAAACCGGGAGTCTATACCATTAATTGGAATGGCCAGAATAATTCAGGAAAACTGATGCCAAGCGGTATTTATTTCTATACACTCAAAACAGAAAAATATATGAATACCAAGAAAATGATACTATTGAGGTAATCCTTACAGGAGCTTAATATGAAGAACACCTTCAAAGTATTTCTGAGTCTGATAATTTTGTTTCGAATTGTCAGTTCTCAGTTTACTCCAACCAATGAATGGGTCAATTTCTTTAGCCCTAACACCACATTTGAAGGTTCACCGGTCCCGGTAGGAGCCGTCATAGAAGCCTATGATCCGAATAACGTTTTGTGTGGGTCATTTACAGTGACAACTGAAGGCCAATACGGCTTTCTGCTCGTCTACAAGGATGATTTCACCACGCCGGATATTGATGAAGGGGCGGATCCTGGAGATACAATTACCTTTTACATAAATTCTACACCTGCAATCCCGGTCAATGGAACTCCTGTATGGACCTCCAATGGTGATGTGATTCAGCTGGATTTACAGACGCATTCAAATTTCGCCCCATTTATAAGTGGTCTTCCTGATACAGTCACCTTTGATTCTGAATCATTTATAACCCTGAATCTGGATGATTATGTTGAAGATAGTGACGATCATGATTCATTACTCACCTGGTCTGCGTCCGGTTATGACTCACTGGAGGTTCACATTGATTCGGATACCCGAATTTCCACTATTTCCTCTGTGAACAATTGGATAGGTTGGGATAAGGTAATATTAAAGGTAAGTGATCCAAAAGGTGCTTTCGATACCTACACCATCTTTGTGCATGTTGTACCAGTTGTCGGTATTGACACTGATAAAAGATATCTTATTGACACATACCATTTAACCCAAAACTACCCCAACCCCTTCAATCCCACAACAGTTATTGAATATGGCCTGCCTAAAGTCTCCGATGTAAAACTCATCATCTACGACATCAAAGGCAACACCATCAAACAGTGGAACTACACCAATCAAAACGCCGGATATTATTCCGTTGTCTGGGATGCCAGTAATGTGAGTACCGGTGTGTATTTCTATAAGATTCAGGTCAATAATCCTGCTAAGAGCGGGGCTGATGGATTTCAGCAGGTGAAGAAGATGCTGCTGATCAAATAGCCCCAATAATCAAATAGCCCCAATAATAAAAGAATAACACAAAAAGCCCGGCAACTGCCGGGCTTTTTTATTACAACTGATTTATCCACCGGTCAGTTACCGGATTTCAATACGTTTTGTCGACGGGAAAGCACCGGTGACAGTTCCGGTCAAACCGGACACCGGTTCCGGAAGTATTCGGACACTTTTTAACAGTTTACCATTCACCATATAAATTTACTCCAAAGTGTCCGAATGCTGAAACGTATTTTTAACTTTCCGCATAGATTCTCCTTTTAAATTGAAACGATGAGATTTATGGATTAAGCGATCCAGAATGGCGTCTGCCGCCGTTGGTTCAGTGAGATAGTCGTGCCAGTCTTTTGCAGGCAGTTGACTGGTAATAATGATACTTCCGATTAGAGAGCGTTCTTCAATGACTTCCAGGAGTTCCTGAACATCCTCTATTTTCAGGGGACAAGAGCCGAAATCATCCAGGATCAGGATTTTAAATTTGGCTAGTGTCAAGGGTCGCGAGAAAGTG
>DKER01000126.1 GCA_002452555.1 Fidelibacterota bacterium UBA6817
CTGTTGACTGACCACTGACAACTGTCAACTGCTTTCAACTGACTACCGGCTACCGGCTACCGGCTACTGGCTACCGGCTACTGGCTACCGGCTACTGGCTACTGGACCGGCTACCTGCTACCGGCTACTGTTTTATTCTTCTTAAATAAAAACATTAACACTAATTTATTCCTATGCAAAAACAACTGTTCTTCATTTTGACAGCAATCTTTATCATTTCCTGTGAACCGGCAGATGAGGTCCCGCCTGCTGTTAATATTGCTTATCCCGGAGATTTGGATGTTGTGTCCGGGCAGGTGGAAGTTCTTGTTGCCGCTACAGATAATGACGATATCCGTGATTTATCTGTTTTTGCTGACAATGAATTGCTGCTTTTGACAAAACCCGGATCCTATTTATCCACAATTTGGAATACTGACACGTACGATGACGGACGGATGCATTCCCTGTCAGCCGTGGCGGAAGATATGTCCGGCAACACTAGCGTATCCCCTCCTATCAGGGTTCTTGTTAAAAATATACCGGCTGACCCGTCAAAAATATCCGTTCAAAGAAATTCTGAAGGATTATGTTACATTTCCTGGATTCCATTCGAGGCTTCCACAACATATGATATCCTGCTTTTAGATCCCCGTAACGTAACGGATACTCTCTATTTTGTGTCAGACTGGCCCGACACGATGATTTCGTTCAATTCTGAAGGATTCTCCGATGCTGTGATTCAAATCCGCATCCATAACCCGATTACAAATACAATCTCCCCGGTTCCCCTGTACAAACGCTATGCCCCATTTTCATCCTGTTTTGTTTTTACGGATTTAAGAGATGATGAACTCAAATCAGCCTATATCAGAAGCAGTGAATCACCTTTTATCCGACGCTTGACGGCAGACAAAAATATTCGGGAGATCGCATTTTCTGCAGAAGATGACCGTGTTTATATCCTGCATGAACAGGGAATAGATAAAATGGACGGAAGCGGTTCAAATCGTAGGCGGTTGAGAAACGGAATTTATTACAATATGGAGCTGAACCGCGAAAACGGCAAAATCCTGACTCTGACAGGAATAAATGCCCTTATCATTGATCCTGATGGTTCTGCTAATGTTCTTTCGGTCAAAGGGATGGTTTTTGACGCCAACTGGACCAGAGACAATGACTATATCTTCATAACTGCCCTTCCCAACAAAATGAATTACCTGAGGTGTTACAGGGTCAACGTTAACAATCCGTATGATATTCTGACGTTGTCACCTGATACAGATGAAAGCAATTACCGGAACCCGTTGGAAATGACCGATGCGTGGCTCTTCAATGACGGACAAAATCTTTTTAAACGCTCTTTCGCGGTAGATCAACATGAACAAATCCTGACATTCGACGGTGAAATTTTCCATATGAAAGAGAGTCCGGACGGGACATGGTTTTTATTGGTATTAAGAAAAACAGGGATAATTACAACAGACATATTTTATGAGCTCATGTACTTCAGTTGGCCGGATTTAACCGCTCACACGCTTTTTACAGACCGGAATGCCCCGACATTTTCCATATCTCCCGACGGGAAACATATCCTTTACAGGAAAAACGGCATGATCTGTATCTCTTCCCCGCAGGGAGGTGATGAACGTATCCTTGAAACAAGTGGTGAGACGTTTTCATGGTAAAGAAACTATTCCGCATCATTCCATTATTTCTTTTCACGTTTTCCATGCTTTGGAGTGAATCCTTTCAGATCGTTGATGACAGGAACAATTCCCCGCTAGCCGGTGCAAATATTATTGTTATCGGTTCTGAAAGAGGGACCATCTCCGATGAAGAAGGATTTTTTTCATTACAAAATTTATCGCCTGAGACACAAATTCGCATAACATACATTGGTTATTATGCTATTGAATTGCGATGGGAAAAATTAAGAGCTGTAAAAACAATCCGCATGACAGCTGCAACAATTCCTTTTGGACAGGTCGTCGTAGTCGGTCAGCAAAAGAACTGGGTGAAAGAAGAAATCGGCGGGAATGTGAGACTTTTGGATACAGAAGATTTCCTGCGCTTCGGTGTTACGGGCCCGGCCGATATTTTGGCTGTGGAACCATCCGTGCAAATTACGGGCCCGCCAGACGGAAGCCAGTATATATCCATCCGGGGAAGCAATGCTGACGAAGTTCTTGTCGTTTACGACGGCCTTCCTTTAAACACTGAATTCAGCGGGTCATTTGACCTTTCCCTGTTAAACATCTACGATATCGAATCATTCCAGATCATGAAGGGAAGTCACTCTACCCTTTTCGGTTCAGGTGCGTTTGGTGGTGTGGTCAATATTACTCCCAAAATTTCCGGAGACAGAATTCTGGAAATATTCGGAAGGACCGATAATCTGTATGGCAGTGACGGAGGAACCAATGTTTTCCTTCACTTTAAAGGACTGGACAGCCGTTTCGGGATTATGAAAAAAAGATATAACCTGCATGATCTTCCCATAGAGAGAGATGAAACATTTTACTCATTGCTAAGCCGTTACCGTTTTAATGATGAAAGCATCCTTTCCGGAAAAATCATGTACAGACCCGGATTTACCGGCTCTAATCAAATTCCTTATTCTCAGGACGCAAATCATTTCATCGGACATGTTTATTACAACGGAAATCTGGGCTTTTTGAAAGATTTTCAGCTGGAATATGCACAAAAGTACTTCAAAACAGGTTCGTTTTATACTCAAAACTCATATCACATTCTTTCAGACAGAAAGGATGAAAGCAGGATAAGCACCGCCGGAAAAAAGTTCAATTATGCTTACGGATCTATTCAGATCAGGGCGGATTATAACCGATCGGATTATGAAGGCAATCGCATATTAAAAGGACACTATATCGAGCCGGCTATTACAATATATCGGGATGTCCTGGAAAAAGACGCAATGAATGGCGCAGCAATCATCAAATTGAAGGATGAAACCGGATTTTCATTTCTTGAATGGTTTGAAGTGGATATTGCCCTGCGATACGACCATCAGGAAGTGCACAGCTTAAAATCTGTTGAGGGAACCGATTTTCCAATCTTAAAGGAAAAGGATTTTGTTTGGCAGAATTTCTCAAAAAAACTTGGGTTTTCAGTCAGTTCACATCTCCAAAACAGCGACTATGTCCTTTTTATATTAAATGGTGATAATGTCCGTTTCCCAAAACTGGATGAGATTTACAGAGCCGGGTTTACACAACTGGGGGCGTTTCAGGATTGTACTCTGGTGCCTGAACGGAACATCTCGTTTGAAACCGGAATCACAGGCACGGCATACCCAAAGGGATTTTTTTCTTTTTCCGATAAAATTGAATATTCTTTTTCATATTTTAAAAACCAGTATGAAAATAAAATTTATGAGATTGTCGTTCCCCGGGGCGATCCAACACCGGTAAACTCAATCAATCTGTCCCGGATAACCGGGGTGGAAGCATCAATTATGGCAACTCTGCTGAACAATAAACTGGAAATTCATGCCGGATCCATGTTTCTGGACATCAGCGATTTCCGGGTTTTCCAAAATAAACCCGATTACCGGCATCAGCTGGAAATTCGATTTAGACCCATGAAGACCCATTTTCGCACCCGTTTTTTTCTGGAAGGGCGGCAAAGTTATTTTTACAGTCAAACAGAAGGGCTGATCTATTTCGGGGAACTGGATAGCCGAAAAAATGTGGATGTGTATATAAGTCGTGATTTTAAAACCGGTCTTTTGGATTGGACGGTCGGCGGTTCAATCCGTAATGTATTTTCAAACAGAACTGATTCATATATAGACAGAAAATATTCTATGATAACCCTTAACATAAGCTGGTGAGATGATGTCAACCACAGAATTAAATATTGATTTCAGTAGAATTCCCGTTGAAAAGGCCAGGTTTATGAACGGACAGAAACCGAATCCTCAGGTTATACGGGATTTTATCGCGGATTCCTGGGAACGCTCACGAATTTTAGGTATTCCGCAAACCCCGGAAATCAACCCGGACAATGCAGTAGGGGGAGAAATCAAAAGGCGATTCCAAACTCTAAAAACACATATCAATCTTTTTCAGGAATATGATCATTTATTATCGCCTTTGCTTAGTGAAAAAAATCTCGCATATGGCATTTTCTGGGCAGATATTGAGGGGACTATCGTTCATGTAAACGGGATTACGTCATTCATTAAACCCGGAATGAGACTTTCGGAACGCGATGCCGGAACAAATATTGTGGGAACGTGCATTCTTTTAAACAAACCTCTGCTTATGCATCAGAAGGAGTTTTACCAGTCCCGGTTCAATGACAGTATCTATGGATGCTTTCCCCTTTTATCAGGAGAAAAAACAGTTGTCGGATGTATGGGAATTGAACTTTCTGCCCAGACAGTTGAAAAAGAAATTTTCCAGATTCTGGAAATTCTTGCCGGTATAATTAACAAACAGATAACCCAGTATAATAAACTTAATGAATCTCTGGTCCAGACGAATGAATTACAGAGAATTTTGAACAGTATTCCTTCAGGTATCATCATCTTAAATCCGGAAGAACGGATAACCTATACCAACAATAAAGCAAGAGAATTCTTTAAAATTCAAGATGTATTGCCCGGACGTCCTTTTTTTCACTCGATCATTCAAAAGGGAATCTCTCCATCAGATCTGTTAAGACTGGAAAAAGAATATACATACCGCGAACATCTGTTAACATTTGGCGGGCAGACAAAAACCTTCTACGTTTCATCTTCCATCCTCAAAGATCATGAAAATCGGATTACGGGATTGTTGTTAGCATTTTCTCCCTTTGATGCTCTGTTAAAACAGGTCTCACACCAGGCAAAACCGCTGAATGAAATGATTTCATTCCGGGAAATAATAAAAAACACCCGGGATTCTGCAAATTTTAATGAAACCCTGTCATCACTGGCACGCTCACCCTGGGATTTATTGATCAAGGGTGAAAAAGGCATGTTTCAGGAAGATATCGCCAGATCAATCCACTTTATGTCACCCAGAAGCACAGGTCCCTTAATGCATTTCGATCTTGAACAGCATACGCCTTTTGAAATCAGGCAGGAATTATGGGGCTTCTACGGTGTTAATTATGATCACGATTCGATGAAAGTGCTGATTTCCCAGGCCAACACGGGGACATTGGTCCTGTGGCATTTTGAAACCATGAATCAATCCCTTCAAACCGATTTCCTGAATATATTAATAAAGCGTGAATTGCCGGATCACCGAAAAATCAATGTTCGTTTTATCTGTGTAGCCGATCCTGCTGCAACTGATTTTTCTTTAAACAATGACTTAAACGAATACTTTCAAAACAGAGTTCTGGAGATTAAACCGCTGAGACACTATTCCGGCGAAACCGGCATCATTGCCAGAAATCTTTTACATCAGATCTCAATGCGTTATCATATTAATCCTCCTGACATATCAAAAGATGTGCAACAAATATTTGATTTATATTCATGGCCCGGAAATTTGGATGAGCTTCAGGATGTTTTATCCACAATTTTATTCACTTACAAAACCGGTAAAATTGAACGCAGCCATTTGCCTGATAAACTCAAGACATTACGTTCTGATTGACAGCCAGGTTCACTCTTTCTAAATAATACAGATACGATCAAACCGTACGGAAGGAAATGAAAACCGGGAAATATGATATTTTTAAAGCAAAAAAACACGGTTATGAAAAATTATTCGAAATTTTGTAACGAACCTTTTGATTCTGAACAAAAGAGTATGAATTTAACAGATAATGTTTCAAATTTTTACGAAATTGATCGTAACGGGGCTATAGCTCAGCCGGGAGAGCGCGACGTTCGCAATGTCGAGGTCAGGAGTTCGATCCTCCTTAGCTCCACATTTAAAATGCAAATCCCTTTGTTCCTTTATCTTCATCTCGTAAAAATTCTGCGGTGTATTGATTTATTTTGTATATTTTTTCAGCTTTCAGACAGGGAGAGAAACGCAGCATGACAGACTTTAAAATTACCCGTGGTTTTGACATTCCCATAAACGGGGAGGCGCATCGAGAACTGGAAGTGCTTCCGGCGGCAAACACCGTTGCCATTCTTCCGGCGGATTTTCACAACATCAAACCTAAACTTTTAGTACAGGAAAATGATACTGTCAGCGCCGGTACTCCGCTTTTTTTTGATAAACAGGAAGATCGTTTCAAATTTTGCAGTCCCATCAGCGGTATCGTTAAAAATATCCATTATGGCGAACGCCGTAAAATTGAGAAAATACTGATCGAAAGAACGGATAACGTTAAAAATAAAACGTATAAGACCTGGACGCTGAAAGAACTCGAAAACGCAGATCCTGATGAAATAATGGTCCATTTGCTCAACACAGGGCTCTGGCCTTTATTGAGAGAACGGCCCTTCTATCGCATAGCAAGACCGGATAAAAAACCAAAGAGTATTTTTATTTCGCTGACAGACACAGCTCCGCTTGCTGCAGACCCCCTCTTTCTTATACAGGGTAAGGAAGAGCTTTTTAAAGCCGGATTATCGCTTTTAAAGAAATTTACAGACGGAAAGATTCATATTTGCGGAAAGGGAGAATCCGATCTTGAACAATCCCTTCACGGTGTGGAGAAACATGTTTTTACCGGACCGCATCCTTCCGGAAATCCGGGCATTCACATCCATCACATTGATCCCATAAACCGGGGGGACTTTGTTTGGGTTGTCCGTCCCGATGATTTGGTCATGATATTATCATTCCTTACAACAGGTCAATATCCCGAGACTCGCCGCATTGCACTCGCCGGTGTGAGATTATCCAATCCCCGATATGTAGAACTTACGCGCGGTGCTGCACTGTCATTCATAACTGATACGCTTCCAACGGATAACGAATTCCGTATTATCGGCGGAAATATCCTGACCGGGACACAAAAATCCAAAAATGATTTTACTGGCTATTATGATAACCTGATAACAATTCTTCCGGAAAACCGGGAACGGATTTTTCTCGGCTGGATTGCTCCCGGATTGAAAAATTTCAGTTTTTCCAAAACATTCCTGAGTGCCCTGTTTCCGAAGAAAAAATATGAATTTGACAGCGGTCAGTATGGCGGTCACCGTGCGTTTATTCAGACAGGACTTTTTGAACAAGTGGTGCCCATGGATATATATCCTGATTATCTGATCCGCAGCATTTTAGCAGAAGATATTCCCGAAATGGAAGCATTGGGACTCTATGAGGTTGATGTGGAAGATCTTGCACTCTGCAGCTATATCGATCCGTCCAAGAATGATGTTAACGCTATTATCCGGCACGGTCTGGACCTTCTGGAGCGAGAGGGGTGAGCATGAAAATACTACGAAAATTATTTGATACGGTACGGCCGCATTTTGAAAAAGACGGCAGATTACACGGGCTTTATTTCCTGTTTGAAGGTGTGGAATCCTTTACATTTACAACGGGTAAAGTAACACCGGGAGCACCCCATGTCCGTGATCATCTGGATATTAAACGCCTGATGTCCATGGTGATTATCGCCTTGATTCCCGCAATTCTTGTCGGAATTTATAACACAGGTCTTCAGGGACTGCTTGCCGACGGATTGGCCGTAACATTCTGGGGAGCCGTATTTCGCGGACTTCGGGTTGTTTTGCCCATCATCATTGTTTCCTATGCCGTCGGCGGATTCTGGGAAGTCCTTTTTGCCGTGATCCGGAAACACGAAATCAATGAAGGATTCCTGGTGACAGGCATGCTTTTCCCCCTGGTTCTTCCTCCGAATACACCCCTCTGGCAGGTAGCTCTGGGCATTTCCTTCGGGGTTGTGATCGGGAAGGAAGTCTTCGGCGGAACCGGCATGAATATTTTTAACCCTACACTTGTCGGCCGGGCTTTCCTTTTCTTTTCCTATCCGTCCGGTTTTTCCGGTTCAGCACCCTATATGGCAGCCCGCTCTTTGGATGCCGTCACCAGTGCTACACCGCTGGCCGTTGCAGCCGCCACACCGGCAGGCGAATCAGTTACAGCATCCCTGTTGAATTTTCCTCTGAATTATGATCTGAATACATTCTTCCTGGGCCTTCATCCCGGTTGTATTGGGGAAACATCCATACTTGCCATTCTTCTCGGAGCACTCTTTCTTCTCCTAACCCGAACAGCAAACTGGCGATCAATGGCCGGAACGGTTATCGGCGCTTTTATAACCGTCAGTCTTTTCAATCTGATAGCCGGACCTTCTTCCAATCCGTTGATGCATTTGCCGTTTCACTATCACATTCTCATGGGAGGTTTTATGTTCGGGACCGTTTTCATGGTAACAGACCCTGTATCTGCCGCAATGACACGGACCGGGATGTGGTTTTACGGCCTGTTGATCGGTGTGATGGCCATTCTTATTCGAGTGGTGAATCCTGCCTACCCGGAAGGAATGATGCTCGCCATACTCTTTGGTAATCTTTTCGCACCCCTCTTTGATTATTATGTGGTGAAAGCCAACATGAAAAGGAGGTTGAACCGTGCACAGCAATAAATACACCCTTCTTTTCGCCGTTATCGTGACGATTGCAGCCAGCCTCCTTCTGGCCTCCGCCGCCACATTATTGAGACCTTACCAGGAACGGAATGAAGAACTGGATTTAAAGACCAATATTCTTAAATCCCTGGGGCTGGTGTCGGAAAAAGGGTTTACGCCAGAACAAATCGAACAAGTTTACGCCGATTCGCTTGAACAGATCTTTGTTACGGAGACAGGAGACGTAACAGGAGAATCAGGTTTACCGGTTTATCTGAGAAAAGATAATGACAATGCCCTCGTTGCTCTGGCTATTCCCATATCCGGTAAAGGTTTGTGGTCTACGATCTATGGCTATCTTTCCCTTGAGCCGGATTTTGAAACGGTTCGCTGGGTGACCTTTTACAAGCATGGTGAAACGCCGGGACTGGGTGGTGAAATCGAGAAAGAATGGTTTTCAAAAAACTTTGCCGGGAAAAAGATCTTTAGTCCGAGCGGAGAACTGGTCAGCATCCGGATCGCACGGGGAGATGCAGAATCGTCTGTTCCCGAAAACCAGCTCTATCATACTGTTGACGGCATCAGCGGTGCATCACTGACCGGAAAAGGCGTGACCGAATTCATTCAAAATGATCTGGAAAAATATCAGGCCTGGTTTAAACTTCAAAAAAGCGAGAAAGAATAATGGCTCTTTTATCCCCTGTAAATAAACGGGCACTTAAAGACCCTTTGATTGACAACAATCCTATCAATAAACAGGTGCTGGGCATCTGTTCGGCCCTTGCTGTGACGGTTCAATTAAAAACAGCATTGGTTATGACTCTGGCCGTTATCTTTGTCCTGGCTTTTTCCAACCTGTTTGTTTCATTGCTCCGGGATAAAATTCCTTCCCGAATCCGTATTATTGTGGAACTGACCATTATTGCATCCCTTGTAATTTTAGTGGATCAGTTTCTAAGGGCGTTTCTCTATGATATCAGCAAACAGCTTTCTGTTTTCGTGGGACTTATCATTACCAACTGTATCGTTATGGGACGAGCGGAGGCATTTGCCATGCAGAATAAGCCTCTTCCATCCCTTCTTGACGGCATCGGAAACGGATTGGGATACGGGATGATTTTAATTCTCGTTTCAATTGGCAGGGAAATTCTGGGAAGCGGAAGCCTTTTCGGGATCATGCTGATTCCCTCCGCGGCTTATAATGCAGGATATCAAAACATGGGACTCATGGTATTAGCTCCGGGGGCATTTATTCTGCTGGGACTCATAATCTGGCTTCAACGGACATTATTTAAATACTCGGAAGAAGAGTGAGGTGAATGATGCTTGAACACTATCTGAGTCTTCTGGTAAAATCGATCTTTGTAGAAAACATTCTCCTTGCATTCTTCCTGGGTATGTGCTCATTCCTGGCTGTTTCGAAAAAAGTGGAAAATGCAGTGGGACTTGGGTTTGCCGTTGTTTTCGTCCTCACAATTACCACACCTGTGAACTGGCTGATCAATCGTTTTTTATTGGATAAAGGTGCATTGGGGTGGGCCGGACTGCCGGAAGCAGATCTGAGTTTTCTCCGCTTTATTGCCTTTATAGCCGTCATTGCCGCAATGGTCCAACTTGTTGAAATGATTCTTGACCGGTTCAGTCCGGCGCTGTATGCGGCATTGGGAATTTTTCTCCCCCTTATTGCAGTGAACTGTGCAATACTCGGAGCTTCTCTTTTTATGGTTGAACGGGAATATACTTTCGGCGAATCCATTGTTTTTGGGTTCGGTGCAGGAACGGGTTGGATGCTGGCTATTGTATCTATGGCAGCAATCCGTTACAAACTCCGCTATTCCAATATTCCGGACGGACTGCGGGGTTTGGGAATCGCCATGCTGGTAACCGGACTTATGGCTGTGGCATTTATGAGTTTTTCCGGAATCAGTTTATAACAATTAATTGAACGGAGACGTGTTTTGACAACATTAGGTATACTTTTTCTAAGCACTCTCGTTTTTGTGTCCATGATTGTGATACTGGTTTTAATCCTGCTTGGCGCTGAATCCAAACTGGTTTATAAAGGCAATGTGAAAATCACAATCAATGAGGATAAAGAAAAAAACATAACGGTACCGGCAGGGCAAACACTTTTAAACACCCTGGCAGAGCAGAAAATATTTTTGCCGTCTGCTTGCGGGGGCGGCGGAACCTGTGCTATGTGCAAATGTCAGATCATGGAGGGCGGGGGTGAAATTCTCCCAACAGAAACAAGCCATTTTTCCTACAGGGAACAAAAAGAAAACTGGCGCCTTGCTTGTCAGGTAAAGGTAAAGAATGATATTTCTATTCACATTCCCGAAGAAATTTTCAACATACAGAAATATAACTGTACCGTGGTATCCAATAAAAATGTGGCGACTTTTATTAAAGAGCTGGTTTTGGAACTGGACAAAGGTCAGCGTCTTGATTTCAGGTCCGGAGGTTATATTCAGATCGATATCCCTGAATATGAATTGAGTTTTAAGGATTTTGATATAGATAAGCGATTCAGAGACGACTGGGATAAGTACAATTTATTTGATTTAAAGGTTAAAAATCCTGAACCGGTTTTTCGTGCATATTCCATGGCCAATCATCCGGCAGAGGGACAAAAGGTCATATTAAACGTCCGGATCGCCACGCCTCCCCGGGGTATGGACGTTCCCCCCGGTATTGCTTCATCCTGGATTTTCAATCTGAAACCTGGCCATAAAGTCACCATTTCGGGTCCTTACGGAGAATTTTACATTAAAGATACTAACAGAGAAATGTGTTTTATCGGCGGCGGGGCAGGGATGGCCCCCATGCGGAGTCATATTTTTCATCTTTTCAATACGGAAAAGACTAAACGGAAGGCTACCTTCTGGTATGGCGCCCGTTCCAAACGGGAAATGTTTTATGATGAGGAATTCACAGCCATTGCCAAAGAACACCCCAACTTTTCATACCATGTGGGTCTGAGCGACCCCTTACCGGAAGACAAGTGGGATGGCCCGGTGGGATTTATCCATCAGGTTGCCTTTGATGAATATCTGAGTAAGCACGAAGATCCTACCGAGATTGAATATTATCTGTGCGGCCCGCCCATGATGCTGGATGCGGTTCAGAAAATGCTGTACAATCTTGGAGTTGATACAGAGAATATTGCCTTTGATGACTTTGGATAGACAAGACATGCGACGGGTAATCGTAAGCGGCGCCAGCCGGGGCATCGGTGCGGCAACTGCACGGCTTCTCATGGCATCCGGATGGTTCACCATACTGATGGCTCGTAATACGGAGGCATTACAGGAACTTGCCGCACCGAATCCCCGCATGGCTGCGGTTCTGCCTGCTGACCTGGCTAACGAAGCGGATCTGACCGCAGCCATCCGCCGGGCAATTACCGAATTCGGTCCCGTCCACGCCATGGTTCACTGTGCCGGTATTATGGTTACCGGAAGCGCTGACAATTTGAGCCCGGCGGACTGGCGCCGCACCCTTGACGTCAATCTGACAGCTCCTTTTATAGCTTCCCGGATCCTGATTCCCCACTTCCGGAAAAACGGAGGCGGCCATCTTGTTTTTATCAGTTCGGTCGCTGCAGAAGAACATTTTCCCGGTAACACGGCTTACAGTGTTTCCAAAGCTGCTCTGAACAAGCTGGCAGATGAAATCAGGGAAGAATTCCGGACGGATAATATCGCAGTTACCACGCTCATGCCTGCTGCAACCGCCACACCTCTCTGGGACAGTTCGGGTTTCGATACAAAAGATTTTACACAACCCGAAGATGTGGCAAACATCGTGAAAACCATTCTGGAATCACCGGAATCTGCAATTCCCGAAGTCGTGCGTCTAAGGCGCGTCAAGGGAAATGTTTGAAGAGCGATCAGTCATCAGTTGACAGTCGGCAGTCGAAAGTCAAAAGTCGAAAAGTTGATTGCCTGCCCTGTAAAAAAGTCCCGATTTATTGGGATATTTCACGGGGATTGAATTGATTGATTTGATTGGATGATTGGATATTTGAACACTGCAACGCGGTGCTTGAATCTTCCAATCAAAGCCTTCCTCCGCGTCTCTGCGCCCTCTGCGGGAGGCTCATTTCATATACACAATCTTCCGGATCTGCACCTGACGGTTATACCGGGCCCTGACGATATAAAGACCTGTAGAGAGGTGTGAGGCGGTGTAATCAAAGTGGTGTTCGCCGGCGGGATGATTCGAAAATGCTATCCGGTCCACAATGCGGCCGGTGATATCCACAACTTCAAACACAAGATCCCCTGCATCCGGCAGGCTGTAAGACAACCGGGTCACGGGATTGAAGGGATTGGGATAGGCGAATCCAAGTGTAAAGTTTTCAGGAAGGAGCTCCTCTTCCTGTCCGGGAAGGATCCGTTTCCGGATCACCACTTTCTCCGGATTTTCTCCCCAATCGATTCTGGCCATGCCGGTCAGTTCATCCTCCGGATATTTGGTCTTCAGTTCTGTAAAATAATACTCTGCCTGAACACTATCCGCTAAATCTTTTTGATAGAGATTGAACAGATCAAAAAGGGCCGTGGTTTCATGGATGCTTTCCGGGTTTTCCGCAAGGATTTCACGTGAGAGGGCGATGGCCTGTTCCGGTTCTTTCATCCGACGGTATTCGGACACTTTCCGGGATTTGATCACAGCCCGGAGGGTCTTATCCTCAACACCGGTCAGGAGTTCATCCAGATATGTCAGCATATCCCGGGTTTTCTGTTCCCGGCAGAGGCGCACGGACACGCTCAGGGCCCGGTAGGCATAATTGGATGTGGGATATGACTGTATAAGTTCTTTGAAAAGGGGGATGGAAAAACTGTAGTTCTTTTCCATAACCTCTCTCATGGCAAATTCCCACAGGACTCTGGCCGCTTCGTCGCCCGGTTCTTCTTCAGGATGGGATGTGATGACCGGTTCAGGGCTGCTTTTACTAAGGGTGCTGCCGGAACCGGGATCGGATTGCAAAGGATACGTGGTAAGTACATCTCCATAACAGGCAGATGCCGAAGGTTGACCCCACCAGCAACGTCTTGCATCGATGGATGATGTGCCATCCGATGCGACGGCGGCATAATAGGTCCCCTGCCAGATAATGGAGTTTTTGCAATTTCCCCACACTTGAGGGATATGTCCACCCATAACAGGTGTTGAAGCATTGGATGCTAAAATAACACCCTCTGAGGATTCTCCGGATGACATATAATTAAAGCCCGTGTATATATAATTTTCACACTGTCCAAACAGCGGATCGCTCCCGTTATTTGCATACACTGCCCACAAAGCATCCGTGACGCTGATCGTATTATAATACAGAACCGGTGATGATGAATACATCATAAAAGCATAATTCCCGCTTCCGCCGGTAATCAAATTATTGTGCATTTCCGAATTACTGTTCACAAAATATAGACCGAATAACCCGGATTCCGTAATTGCATTTGATTCTATTAATGGGGAACCGTTGTAAACATACAGACCAAAGGTTAAGGCATTACTGATCGTGTTATCGGAAATTTCCGAACCCGCCGGAACATTCAGACTCATGATCCCATATCCGGTATTTGACAGTTCGTTGTTGGAAATAACGACAGACTCATTAGAACCTGAACAATAAATAGCATACGCCTCTATATCGGACAATGTATTCTCATATATGTATGGGGTCGATCCATTAGAACAGTAAATACCATTTTTACTGTTTGATATTTCATTAAAGGTTATTTCAGGGTTTGCGTTTACACCGGATGTGTTAATTGCCCGGGTTGTTATATCCGTCAGATTATTATAAAAAATATACGTTGAAGAATTCAGGGAGATTATTCCGTAAGATGCATCAGATATGGTATTTGAACTGAGTACCAGGGCATCCTGGCCTGTTTTTTCCGAATGATCACGAATGGCTGTGGTTGCATGGGTTATGGTGCATCCGCTTAATGAGCCCGAACTGTTTTCCTGATAATATATACCGCCCCAGGTTCCGGAAATACTTGTAAAAGTAGCATTATTTCCTTCCAGGGTTGCACCGCCTGCGATCTCCAATGTTTTTCCCGATGGATATTTTAACAGGGCTCCATCCTGAGCCACCAGCTTTCTTCCACTCGTCAGGGTATACGTATCATTAAAAATAAATTCTCCGCGAAGGTGAAGCTCTGATCCGTTATTAAATGCATCATCTATTGTTGTATACAACCCCAGAACCGTTGATCCGGACATAAGACGGATATCCGGGGTAAAGTTTACATTCGACTCAACAAAAAGAGTCCCGGATCCTTTTTGAATGGTATGGCTGTCTAACGTGATATCCGACCCGTTTTTAAATGTCAGTGTCACCCCCGGGGGAACGGTGAGATTCGTGGCAAGGGTGTGAGACCCATAAACTTCGATACTCTGACCACTGGTGGCGGCTGACATCGCTGATGCGATTGTGGAATATATCCCTTTAATGCCACTTCCCGTTATAAGCCGGGTATGGGAATTGGAGGAGTTGATGGTTGCGCCGGATTCGAC
>DKER01000114.1 GCA_002452555.1 Fidelibacterota bacterium UBA6817
GTTGTAAATATTTAAGCCTATCGCCACAATTATCACGACAATGTGTCGCGATAAAAAAATGAACGCAATAATGATTGCTAACTATCGATATTGAAAAGGAGTGATATCTTTGGGGGCGATTTATTTTGATCTCATCAGATAACATAGACACACACATAGACATCGTGTCTATGTTGAAGTATATCTTAAGGGAATAAGTGAGGGAATAAATAGGGGATTAAAATAAGCGGGACTAAAAAATTCCGGATTGTCGAAGTGAAACAAATAAGGCAATGTGAAAGAAGTGAGTTATCTCACCAAATACTCGCCAATCTGACGAGATATAATAGCACCCAAATTGGTAAAATACGTTTTGCGACATAAATCGCGACAATATGTCGCGATAAAAGACAGGATTATTGAAGCAACTAAATGAAGAGAATAAAATATGGAGATCGTCGATCATATAGGTAGCATTGAGCTTTTAAAGCTGGAAAAAACCGCCTTCCTGTGCAGCCGAAAAATACCTGCCGGCATTGTATTAAAATGCTATGACTGGGCGATTTCTCAAAGAGAGATGGGAAAATGTATCATCAGCGGCTTTCACAGCAAAATCGAAAAAGATGTTCTACATTATTTGCTTAAGGGGCAACAGCCCATTATCATTGCTTTGGCAAGAGGATTAAAGCAACACCTTGAACCGGAACTTGAAGCTGAATTAAAAAAGGGCCGCCTTTTGATCATAACCCCTTTTGAAAAACACGTTAAAAGAATAACCGCAGAAACGGCAGACATTAGAAACCGGTTGATGATTGACCTTGCAGAAAATATCACTGCAGGATTCATTAGCAAAGAAGGGAATCTTGAAAAGCTATTAAGCCAATCTAATAAAGACATAATAAAAATTGGATAGACTCTTGTTTTTAGTCACTTTTGGGCGGTCATCAGTTGTCAGTCGTCAGTCGACAGTGGACAGTCGGCAGTCGGCAGTCATCAGTCATCAGTCATCAGTCATCAGTCGTCAGTCAACAGTCATCAGTCAACAGAACCGGTTTGGATTAACCTCTGGTTCTGTCAGGTTACATCTAAACGTCTCAACCTCTGAACCTTTCAACGTTTGAACTCTTGAGCTCTTGAACCCTTAAACAGCGAGCGAAGCGAGCCTCAACCTCTCAACGTCTAAACATCTCAACCGTCCATCGGCACCTTAATTCCCCTTCCCTTTCTTTCCTGCTATGCTTATATTCACTCCGCATTATAACAGACGGGGAAGTCCGGTGAAAATCCGGCACAGTCGCGCTACTGTAACCGGCGACAAATTTCGCAAAACACCACTGGCACAAGCTGCCGGGAAGGTACGAAAGGAGAATGACCCGGGAGTCAGGATATCCGTCCTCCTGCTTAACCTCCGCGATCAGAGGATGGCATTTTGAACTCACATTTCAAACCATCAAAGACACCTGATCCGGATAGCCTATCCGGAGTTTGAAGTGTACCCGGTAAAATATTTCGTTGTTCTGGTTTCAGCGGTGTTTCTGTCATACGGACCGCTTATGGGCTTGTCAACCCAGGGCAACGTTTGTGATACGTCAGGAAATCCCCTCGAATCTGTTTATATTCATAATCAGTCGAAGAATACCTGGACCCTAACAGATAATTACGGCAGTTTTATTCTCTATCGTTTTGCCGATCCCGGAGATACACTGGTTTTTACACATATCGGCTACGAACCCTTTATACTTGTTGTGCCGCAAAACAGCAATCCCGTTAATATTTTCATGAAGAATACTGCTGTCTTGCTGGAGACAGTGATTAAAACGGAAAGCCGTATTGCGCACAATACCCGAAACATCAGCATGGGAGAATACGCCAAGCGTCCCGAAGCTCCAGAGATTGATAATATCCGCCTGCTTCGGAAAATTCCCGGACTGACCATTCGTTCATATGGGGGACCGGCCGGAATTACCACCGCCGGAATGGATGGCGGAGCATCCCGACATATAAAAATACTGACCGGCGGATTTGACCTGACCAATGCACAAAATGGTCAAACGGAGATCAGTCAGATTCCGTCTCCCTTTATCGAAGGTGTTCAATACCTTCCCAATGGAACATCTTCTGAGGCCTCGGGAATGACAGACGGTGTTATTATTCTGGATCCGTGGAGCCGGAAAAATCGCTTGTCTGTTTCTGCCGGAAGTTACGGACACATAAACGCTTATGCCATGGCCGGAGGATATGCCGGAAAAACCGCGGGAGATGTTCTGGCCGGTTTTCGAAAAGATAAAGGGAATTATCCCTATTCTTCTTTTCTGCAGGACGGCATTCAATACCGCGAAAACAATCATTTTTCCCAATATTACGGATCGGCGCGATTTACCCGGATAATAAATCCCGTCTTTTATATTCAGGGGTTTTCCCTGTATTCTGCTCAGGATCGCGGCATTGCCGGAATTTCATGGGGCGTCAGGGATACAGTCTCCTATCGAAAAGACCATCTGTTTGCCGGAGCATTCAGCGTCGGTTGGAAACACACCCGGGGACAGGGAACAGCACGATTGATATACCGCGCTTCCCGGGAAAATTTCAGAAATCCCTTTATTCTTGCAGACAGTAAACACGAGATTCAATCGTGGATTATTCAGGTTCAAAACAGTCTGAAAGGTAATCGAACAAATTTGACGCTCAAAAATGAATATCGATATGATGAAATGAAAAGTTCGGACGCGTCCTTTCATGTGAGAAATTCTGTGAACTCAACGCTGACCGCCGGAATGAATATTCTCCCGTACCTGCAGATTTCTCCCGTCGTTCATTGGGAATATTCACCGGAATTCTTTAATCAGTTTACCGGTGAAGGCGTCATTACGCTCATTCCCGGATCTCTGCCGTTCAGATTGATATTTCAGGGAGGAAGGCGTTTTGTGTATCCTTCTTTTAATGATCTGTTTTGGCACCCCGGCGGAAATCCAAATTTAAAACCGGAACACACATTTGTATCATCAATTCAACTGTCGGCAAACTTGGGTGACATGGCTTCCGGGGATTTTCAAATATTTAGAAAAGAAAGCAATAATCTGATCCTTTGGATGCCTCAAACATCCTACTGGACACCGAAAAATATTCAAAAAGCCCTTAGAACCGGCTGGAAAATGACGGGTACGGGATTTGTGAAAAAGTATAATATTCACATAAACATGCATCTGGGCAGAACACTGGCAAGAGATATGTCCGACGGCCCGCTCAACAAAAAACCTCTGCGCTATGTTCCGGAATATTCTGCGTCTGCAACGCTTGCCTGGAATCCTCATAACTGGGATTTTGAAGCGGATTATTTCTATTCGTCATCGCGGATTGCCATGTATGATTATCCTGAAGATATTAAACTGGACAGCTATCGTTTGTGGACATTTACGGCCGGGTACCGTTTTGAATATAAACACATTGATTTGATCCCTTCTGTTTCCGGAGAAAATCTGTGTGACGAATCATATGAGAGTATCCTGGGTTATCCGGAACCCGGAAGAGTCGTTAAAATAACCTTAAATGCGGAGTTCAAATGAGACCATTATTAGTTTTTGTTTTTGTTTTTTTTCACGCATTGAACGCTCAGGATGTTTTTGTTCTGTGTGAGGGAAATTTCCAAACCCCCAACGCTTCAGTATGGCGGTTCAACCCCGCTAACCCGGATAATCCGGCCCAACGGTGGAATTGGTATTACAATGCTTCAGAACCTAACGGAGGTAATCCGTTGGGAGACACCGGACAGCATCTGAGTCTTTTTGATGATGAAATGTTTGTGGTTTGCAACAATTCCCATAATATCGAATACGTAAAATTTATTAACGATGAACCTGTACATGTTGAATCCATTATTCTGAGCGGTTCTTCTCCAAGACAGGTTATGATGCATGAGGATATTCTGTATGTGGCATCCTGGGGCGTTTCGGGAATTCTTGTTTTGGATAAAGAAACGTTTGGAATCATTGATACCATTTCCCTTCCTGCCGTTCCGGAAGATATGGTTTTGGACGGCTATACTCTTTATGTTTCAATGATCCAGGATTTGGCATGGAACAAATATGACGGCGTGGCAAAAATTGACCTGATCTCCCGGGAAATGGTGCATGAGTATAAGGTTGTCAGGGGTGCCAATAAAATGGTATTGGCCGATAGTCTGCTGTATGTCACAGGAACATGGTTTGATGAATCATGGAATGCTCTGACCGGAACATCAGTCATTAATGTAAGCACCGGGGATGTATCAACACGGGAATACGGGATGACCCCAAATTTCAGTGAAAATATTCTCGCTGCGGATCAGGGGATTTTCAGATTATTCAGGAAGGATATTTACCCGGTTGAACAGGATGGCAGTCTGGGCAGCGAGCCGATTTTGACAGATATCGCCGGATCGCTGGAAACCGTCTACAGCATTTCATGGATTGACGGACGGTGGTATGCGGGAATAACAGATGATTATATGGCGCCTGATTACGTGCGAATCTTTGAAAATAATATCCAAATCGCAGAATTTACCGTGGGTCCCCTCCCCAGGAATTTTGTCAGCTATAATCCAATTTATGCGTCCACACAGGATTATGAAAATATTTACCTGAAAAAGGAATTTAATATCATTGCCGGTCCAAACCCGTTTAACAGCCGCACAAAAATCCATTGTTATCTTCCTGAGACGGGCGGGATTATTTCCGGTTTTATCAGTAATATCCAGGGAAAGATCATTCATACGTTTACAGAAACCGAAATCTCTCAGGGAAACGCGGAATTTTATTGGGAGGCAACCCGTGAATCATCCGGACTTTATATTGCATCTTTTATTTTCAGGAGTGATAGACAAACCTATTATCAAAACAGTAAGCTGATTTTATTAAAATAGCGTGAAATTGTTATATGTTTTACGTTAAATTATATAAAACACGGGAACGAAAGCTTTTTAAAAGAGTTTGATCTATAAATGTAAGGTTGTTTGGAAAATTATTTAAGGAAAACTTCCTTTGGCTAAGGAAGCAGGCCGGTTACATGCAAATCCTGCGATTATGTATCCGGCCTTTTTATTAATACTCAAAAATCAGACATATCCAGCATTTCATAAAATCTATATTCCAAGAATAATAAACCAGTCCAGGGCTACGATCCAGATCCATGAGAGAATCGCTGTGTAAAAGAATGAGCGGGATTTCCAGGCAATAAATCCAAAACTCAGATGAAGGATAATGGAGAGAACCCCCTGCATTTCAGAGGCGCTTATATACACCGGGGCACCGGCCAGCGACGCAATAAGAACAGCACCGAGAACACCCACGTCATCTTTCATGGCATTGAAGACAAAACCCCTGATAAAGGCTTCATAGGAAAAACAGAAGAGTAAAGCCGTAAAATAATACCGGATAATGAGCCAGGTGTTTTCCATGGCGATATATTTATAAAGGGGGTAAATATCCTGAAATTCATACATCCTGGAAGCACCCCATGCATATCCCAGCATCACGGGAATACCAATACCGAGTGCAATCAGTCCTTTTTTCCAGTCGCCGAAAGCAAAACCCATCTCTTTCAGCCGGTATCCCATAATTCCGGTCCACGTTAAAACCGGAATGATAAAAAACAAAAGAATCGCCGACATCCATTGATAATAAACGGACATAAGCGGCGCACCCATTGTGTTGTCACTAAAAAACCGTTCGTATGTTTTCATCTGTCCGTGATAATAATAGAAAACAGACAGAAGTAACGCCAAAAGAAGAGGTATCCAT
Source organism: Fidelibacterota bacterium UBA6817 (assembly GCA_002452555.1). Taxonomy (GTDB): domain Bacteria; phylum Fidelibacterota; class Fidelibacteria; order Fidelibacterales; family Fidelibacteraceae; genus Fidelibacter. Next base: position 5,754 of record DKER01000114.1, read on the forward strand.
ATATTGGATTTTGTTCTGGGTGTTCCGTTAGTCATGTTCAACTCCTGAATAAGTCAGGATTAAGTCCGCAAACAGAGATAATCCTCCGGATCATTTTTAATTCATCCGTTACCTGTTCTGCCTGCCATCCGGCTTTTTCAGCACCGGCAATATTGTCTTCCCGGTCATCAAGAAAAAGTGTCTGCGCAGGGTTAAGCCCAAGATAATCCGCAGCGTGCCTGAACGTTTCGGGATACGGTTTGCTGTATCCCTGTTCATATGAAAGATAGACTTTATGAAACGTTTTTCTTATACCAATATACCGGTCAATACTCTCAAAGTCGATGATGTTTGTATTTGATAGTAAGAACACAGGATAATGCCTTTTCAGAAAATGGATCAATCCCCAGGTTTTTAATCGAAGCGGAAAAGCTAAACGAATGTTTTCATCAACGTATTTCCGGTTGCTTCTGGGGAATCCTGTCTTTTCCTCAAGTTCTAAATAAAAGGCTTCCCGATCCTTATGACCTAATTCCAGTTCACGAAAAAAAGGACTTTCGTAAAAGTCCTGAAATGCCTGAACGTCAATTCCCGCCTGTCGGCAAAAGCGCGGATATTCAACATCTACAACAACGTTGCCCAGATCAAATACAAAGGATTGAATCGGCTTCATTGCTGCTCGGTTTTTTCTGTTTTCAATCCTTCCAGAACCGATTCCATCACTAAATCAATGTCATTCAGTTTGTCCGATTCGGTTGTGTTCTTTTTCAAAAGTTTCAGAATTCTTAAGGCGGAAGCATAAGCGCCTTGCTTTAAATAGACCTTTGCCATTGTCAGCGTATCAAAGGGGCCGGCAACGTCATCATTATCGTCTTCAAAGCTGCCCGTTTCACTGTCTTCTGATTTAATATCTTTCTGTTTTCTGTCATGAAGGGTCCGGAGAAGGTCTTTAAGTTTATCCGCTTCTTCGCTGTCTGACAATAATTTGCCATCATCCATATCCTCTTCACGCTGGAGTTCTGCCTCTTCCTCGGGAGAAAGATGGATATCGTCTATGGAAGCAACCGGTTCATCCGGTTCAGGTTCTTTTTCAACAAATTCTTTTTCCCCGGTTTCTTTTAAAACGGATTCTTCAATCACTGTTTCTGCGCTTAATGAATCAAACAACTCTTTCAAATCACCTTCTTTACCGGTGAGATCAATCGGTTCTGCTGCTTCTTCTTCGGGTTTATCAGGTTCCTGAGGAGTTTGATCCGTTTTATGATCCGAAACCGGTTTAAAAATAAAGTCATCATACGCCATGGGTTCTTCAGGATGGATATCGTCCAAAGAGATCTCATTTTCATTATTTTCTGACGCTAATTCCCGGTCGCTTTCTATGACGGGTTCTTCCTCGGGAACAAATTCTGACAACATTACGGGTTCGGTATCTGTCAGGCTTTTACGCAATTCTTTCAGTGTTTCGGATTCATATTTTCCCATGCTGATCAACTCTGCCAAGTACCGTTTTTCTCCGTCAGACAAGTGATTATCCCTCATATAGAGCAGGGCTTCTGCAGCGGAAATAAATCCCGGATCCTGTATAATAACCCTGCGAAAGGACTCTTCTGCCTTATCATAATGTCCGGTCTCCTGATAACACACTCCTTTTAAGTATGTCATGATTGTATAATCCCGAATCTCAGGAGAACTGTTTTCTATATGGGTCAGAGCTTCTTCCGGTAATCCTTTGACCAAAAGATCGGTGACAGAATCATAAATCTCTTTTATGTTTGAAAAGTAATTGTTCATTTTTCCTCCATTGATTCCATGTATGATAATTTACGGCTATTTATGAAAGAATGCATTAATCAGTAGCCGGTAGCCGGTAGCCGGTAGCCGGTAGCCGGTAGCCAGTAGCCGGTAGCCGGTAGCCGGTAGGGGGCAGTGGGCCGTCAGCTTCCAATAAGTCCACGATCAGCCAGACTGGTAAAATCTCTATCGGCAATTATAATATGATCGAGGACGGGAATACCAACTATTTTTCCTGATTCAACAATTTTTCTCGTTATCTCGATATCTTCACGGCTGGGTTCCGGATTTCCGCTGGGATGGTTATGCATCAGAATTATGGCTGCAGCCAGATAGTCAATGGCTGCTTTAAAAATTTCACGAGGATGAACAACCGATGCATTAAGGTGACCGCTGGTCAGCAGAACATCCCGGATAACCCGATTGTGGCTGTTTAAAAGGATTACTTTAAAAACTTCATGGTTCAACAATCTGAGAGACGGTCCAAAACGCAAAGCAACGTTACGGGGATTTGTCATCTGAGGATGATCCGTCAATGCCTCAGACGCAGCAAACCGTGCACCCAATTGAAAAGCTGCAACCAATGTGGCAACTTTTGCCGGTCCCATACCCCTGACGTTTTGCAGCGATCGTATGGATTTTCTACCCAAACCAGTAATTCCTCCGTTATCATTCAAGATTTTCCTGGACAGATCCACAACATTAAGGTTGGCGGTTCCGGAACGGATTAATATCGCCAGCAATTCCGCATCACTCAGGCTGTCGGCTCCGTATTTCTCAAGCTTTTCTCGGGGTCTTTCCTCTTTAGGCCAGCTTGATATGACCGGAGAATTTTCACGAATCGGTTTTTCGGCATTGCTCATACAGAAAAATACGTATTCCGTGCCATCTGTCAAAGAACATATTGTTATTTTTATTTATTAATGTTTTTAGGATATTTTTTATTGCTGTCCAAAATAAATGTCACAGGGCCGTAATTTGTCAGTGTTACATCCATCATGGCACCGAAAATCCCCGTTTCCACACCGATACCGTTAAGCCGGAGCCGCTGGCAGAAATATTCATAAAGGGTTTCACCTTTTTCGGGATGGGCTGCTGCCGTGAAACCGGGGCGCCTTCCCCTGATCCAGTCTGCACACAGCGTAAACTGGGAAACGACCAGACATTTACCTCCCGCCTGCCGAATATCCAGGTTCATTTTTTCGTTTTCATCCGGAAATATTCTGAAGCAGGAAATTTTTTCCGCTAAAAAATCGGCGTCTTTTTCGTCATCTGTTTCCATAACACCCAGCAGGATCAGCAATCCCAAGTCTATATGACCTGCTTCCGTTCCGTCAACGGTAACCCGGGAATTTTTTACTCTTTGAAGAAGGGCTATCATGCTTTTAACCAAACATTTATGGAACCCAGTTTTTCCCGAAGTTTAACCAGTAATTCCCGGGATGTATTTGCGCGGATATTCTGAACCTGAACGATTTTTTCTTGATTATCTTTACAAACAATATGGATATATATCAGCAATTTGCCCGGATACCGGTTGAATAGCGCCCGGATATCATTCACCTTGGCAATATCTTCTGCCTCATCGCTTTTCATGCGGACATGAAGCTCTTTAAGCTGAACATCCCGAATATTCTCAATGGGTTCAATTGATTCAAGAATGATGGATATTTCATCCCGGTCCCGGTCTCTTTCCGACAGTTTACCCGTTACAAAGACTTTATTATTTTCTGTAATAAGATCTTTGTAATCCGAATAGCTTTTATTAAAAGCCAGAACCGTCAGGTCGTCTGTCAGCGTTTCAAGCTGGAAAATGACCCATGGATTATTTTGTTTGTTGTACCGGATATTCCGGCTTTTGATAATGCCGCCGGTTTTTATTATCTCCGGCGGTTTTCGGTTTTCATCTTTCAATAGATCTACATTGCTTACCGCCTCAATTTCTTCCCTGAAATTTTCCAGCGGATGACCGCTGAGATAAAAGCCGATATATTCTTTCTCCCGCTCCAGCTGAAAGGTTGTGTTCCATTCCGGAATTTCATCAAAAGACGGCTCAGACAAAACCAGCTGCTGACCGGAATCACCAAAAATACTAACCTGAGAATTGTTCATTTCATCCTGGTAGCGTTGCCCGTAAGCCAGGGCTATATCCACAGAATTTAAAAGTTGTGCCCGATTGCCTTTCAAAGAATCCATGGCTCCGGCATAAATTAAACTCTCCAGAACTTTCCGGTTCATGGTTTTAAGATCAACGCGCTTGGTCAGATCAAAAATACTTGAAAAGGGGCCGCCTTGTTCTCGTGCTTCAGCAATGCTTTCTGCAACCTTTTCTCCTACATTTTTAATGGCATTCAGCCCGTAAACGATTGCATTGTCTTTCGTGGCAAAAAGGGCTGACGAAACATTCACATCCGGCGGGATTATGGCGATGCCCAGCCTTCGGACCTCGTTGATCAGCTCCACCACCCGTTTGATATTGGTCCGTTCACTCGTCAGATACGCCGCCATAAACTCTGCAGGATAATGAGCTTTCAGCCATGCCGTTTGATAAGCAACATAAGCATAAGCCACGCTATGACTTTTATTAAATCCGTATTCGGCAAATTTGATCAGCAAATCATATATTTCATTCGCGGTTTTTTCAGAGACATTTCGCTGTTTGGCGCCTTCAATAAAGGGGGTCCGCCTTTCCTTCATGATCTTAGATTCTTTTTTCCCCATGGCCTTGCGGAGAGAATCAGCTTCACCCATATCAAAACCGCCAATTTCTGACGCAATTTGCATAACTTGTTCCTGGTAAACAATAATGCCATACGTGGTTTTTAGAATCGGCTCAAGCAGCGGATGAAGGTAACTTACTTTTTCTATGCCGTTTTTCCGGGAAATAAACGCAGGGATATTATCAAGAGGTCCGGGACGGTACAGGGCGTTCATGGCAATCAGATCATCCAATACGGTAGGTTTTAGCTTTTTCAGATATTCACGCATTCCGGGCGATTCAAACTGGAAGATCCCGTGTGTTTGTCCTTCACTAAACAGGCGCAGCGTTTCTTGATCGTCGAGCGGAATAGCATCAATATCTATGTCTGTCCCTCTGGCCTTGATCATTTTTATTGCATGGGATATGACGGTTAAGGTCCGGAGCCCTAAAAAGTCCATTTTAATAACACCGGCTTTTTCCACCGATTTCATATCGTACTGAGTGATAAATTCACCGTTGCTGTTAACGGCAACAGGGACATAATCCGTGAGTTCTCCGGGAGCAATCACTACACCGGCGGCATGTACTCCGAAATGCCGGTTCATTCCCTGTAATACTTTCGCGTGCTGCCACAACTGGCGATACCGTTCATCCTGATGCAACAGGGCTCGGATTTCTTCCGAAAGATCTTCAGCTTTTTCCAGCGTCATTTTCGGATCATCCGGGATCAGTTTGGCAATACGGTCACCTTCAGCATAGGTCATGCCCAAAACCCGCGCTATATCACGAACCAGACCTTTTGCTTTCAGTGTCCCGAAGGTTATAATCTGGGAAACACTGGATTCACCGTAACGCTTACGAATATAGTCAATGATCTCTCCCCGCCGTTCGTAGCAGAAATCTGTGTCAATATCCGGCATGTTTACCCGGCGCGGGTTAAGAAATCTCTCAAAAAGCAAGTCATATTTCAGGGGATCGATGTTGGTTATCCCTAAGGAATAAGCAACCAGACTTCCGGCGGCAGAGCCGCGTCCGGGTCCGACGGGAATCCCCTTTTCTCTGGCATATTGCATGAAATCCTGAGTAATGAGAAAGTACCCCGGAAACTTCATGGAATTGATGACATGCAATTCATAATCCAGCCGCTTTTGATACTCTTCCGGAATGTTTCCGTCAGGAAATTTGGCAAGGAGTCCCTTTTCACTGAGCATTTTCAGATAAATTGCCGGATCACCGTTGGGGACTTCGGGAGGAATGGGGAAATTGGGCATGTGGTAATCGCCGAGTTTTAAGGTAACATTGCATTGTTCCGCAATTTTTACGGTGTTTTTCAGTGCTTCGGGGACATCTTCAAAAAGCTGTGCCATTTCTTCGGGAGATTTCAGGTAAAAGCTGTCTCCTTTGTATTTCATCCTGTTTTGATCTGAAAATTGCTTGCCGGTTCCGATACACAACAGAATATCGTGCGATTCTGCTTCTTCTTTCATGTTGTAATGGGCATCATTGGCAGCTATCAGCGGAATGCCTGTTTCCTTATGGATCCGGATTAAAATATCGTTTGCAATCACTTCTTCTTCAATGCCGTGCCGCTGAATTTCAAGGTAGAACCGGTCCGGAAATAATGCGGCATATTCCAAAGCGGCTTCTTTGGCAGAATCATAACTGCTTTTTACGGCCAGCTCGGAAACCCGTCCTTTCAGGCAGGCAGACGTGGCAATCAATCCCTCATTGTATTTTTGCAAAAGTTCTTTGTCAATCCGGGGGCGATAATAAAAACCTTCCGTAAATCCCAGGGACGCCAATTTGACAAGATTCCTGTATCCCTTGTTGTTCATGGCCAATAAAACAAGATGATTGTTGCCGAAGCCTTCTCCCTTAACTGATTTTTTATCAAATCGGGAATTTTCCGCAACATAGACTTCACAGCCGATGATTGGTTTTATTTTATGTTGCTTACACGTCTGATAAAAGTCAATAACACCATACAGGACCCCGTGGTCAGTGAGGGCAACGGCATGCATATTCAGTTCAGCTGTTCTTTTCACTAACTGGGAGATTTTCTGGGCGCCGTCCAAAAGACTGTAATCGCTGTGGGTATGAAGATGTACAAAATCGGGCATATTAATTCCTGACCAAACGTTTAAAAATGAATTCCGGCATAAATTGCAGCCAGTCCTGCAAACATATCAATTTTCAGAATTTGAGACAAGAGGCCGTATCTAAAATTTTCTCCCGGCAATAAAAGATAAATCAGAATGCCGAGAAGCGGAAGTCCTACAAAGGGTAATACAAGCCATAGATACATCATTGAATATGAGGAAAAAATTACCGGAAACGGGAGAATAAGAATGAGCATCAGAAGGAGAAAAACAATAACCAGCCGTGTATTCTTTTCGCCGGTCAAAATGGGAAGTGTGCGGGCTCCGCCTGCAAGATCACCTCTCATATCCTCCAGATCCTTAATAATTTCACGGATCAGCGTATAGAAAAAAGCCAGGATGGCAGGAACAATCCCGGTAGTCACATTCCCGTAAACAAGACTGCAAAAAATAAATGCCAGTCCTAAAATCAATGCTATAATGAGATTGCCGGACAACGGCGTTTTTTTTAGTCTCATAGAATAGATGATCATGAGGGGCGTGGAAAGAACAGCCGCTATGAGGAAGGGGAAAAATCCTGCAAATAGCGCTGCCAGATTTCCAAAGAAAAACATGACAACGGAAAAAGCGCGGACGTCTTTCCGGGTCAGTTTTCCTGCAGGAAGCGGGCGGTTAGGCCGATTAATCCTGTCTATCGCTTCATCATACAGATCATTTACCCCATTTCCCCCGGCGTTGAGAAAGACAACGGTAATCAGTGCCGGAACAATGCGGAACCATGAAGGAAAGGGAACAATAAAAGATGCCGTTATAAAAACCGTCAATGTGCTGAGTAAAAGATTAACAGGGCGGCTAAGAAAGAAAAAAGCTTTTAGCTTATCCATTGACGACTCCGGAAGATCATAGGAAAAGTTAATCACAAAAGACGTGTTTTTCAGACAGAAAGATAATCACCGTTCCGGTTATTTTGATCAAACTGAGGAGAGGTTGACGGCAGAATTGTCCCAAACCCACGGCTGATACCGCATCCCATACCAAGATAGGAGGGTAGATAAACATTTGTCTGAAACGATCCGGTAAAAAATCCCATATGAGTTTCCGGACAGATTTCAGGCGTCAAACCGTTCATTCTGATCCTACACGTAATTTTAAAAGACGGTGTATGCCCAAATTCCTGCATGAGAAACTGAATATTTTGCATCAGCATTTTGTTCAGAAATCCGGTTCGTTCAGAGGCATAAAGATATTTATATTTTATCAGATTTTGCCGGTTAAGCCCGCCCCACGGCGTTAAAAAGCGGTAGTGATGTTTTGTATCGGTTTTTGTGAACGTTGTTTTATCCTCAATAACATCAATCGCTTTTATGTCCCATGACCGGCCATTCACGTTTAACATTTTAAGATTTTCAACAAATTGCCGTGCGGCATCTATACCGTCATTCATGCTGATAATAATCGGTTTGTTATTTTCAATCGTAAAATGAACTCTCGGATAGATGACCTGACGACGCTGATTGCCGTCTATATAACCGGAAATTAAAGAATCGGGATATTGTTCAAGTATGCTGTTTCTCAGGGTATATGCATTAAATGCAGCAGGTTCGTTCAGTGTTAATAAATGGGCAGACAACTCCATAATAAATCGCTAGGAGTTCATGTTTCTGAGGAAATCTTTATTTGTCCGGGATGAGGCCATTTTATCCAGGAGGAATTCCATTGCTTCAACAGGCGTCATTTCGTTAAGGAATTTTCTGAGGATCCACACCCGAGCCAGTTCTGCTTTGGACATCAGAAGTTCTTCCTTGCGGGTTCCGGACCGGTTGATATCAATGGAAGGAAAGATCCGGCGGTCACTGAGACGTCTGTCCAGAACCAGTTCCATGTTACCGGTTCCTTTGAATTCCTCAAAAATCACATCATCCATCCGGCTTCCCGTATCAATGAGAGCCGTAGCAATAATAGTCAGACTCCCTCCTTCTTCAATATTCCGGGCGGCGCCGAAAAAGCGTTTAGGCCTGTGCAGCGCGTTGCTGTCAATACCTCCGGAGAGAATTTTTCCGGAGTGGGGTACCACGGAATTGTGAGCACGGGCCAGCCGGGTGATCGAATCCAGGAGAATAACCACATCCTGGCCGAATTCCACCATCCGGCGCGCTTTTTGAAGGACCATCTCCGCGACCTGAACATGCCGTTCCGGCGGCTCATCAAATGTTGAACTCACCACTTCGGCATTGACATTTCTCTGCATATCCGTGACTTCTTCAGGCCGCTCGTCAATAAGAAGAACAATAAGCATAACGTCCGGATGGTTGGCCAGAATGCTGTTGGCAATCTTCTGTAAAAGAATGGTCTTGCCCGTTTTGGGCTGGGCAACAATAAGTCCGCGCTGACCCTTGCCGATGGGTGACAATAAATCGATAATCCGGGTAGAGTAATCTTTGGAATTTCGCTCCAAACTCAGACGCTCTTCAGGATGTAAAGGCGTCAGGGTTCCGAAAGGACGGGTCATCTTCGTCTTTTCAGGATCTTCATAGTTAATTGATTCCACCTTTAACAATGCAAAAAAACGTTCATTATCTTTGGGCGGACGAACCTGCCCGCTGATAATGTGCCCTGTTTTTAAACCAAATCGCTTGATCTGAGACGGTGATACATATAAATCATACGGGCTGTTCAGATAATGAAAACGGCTGCTTCGAAGAAAACCGTAGCCGTCAGGCAATATCTCTAATATGCCTTCTTCATAAACATTTCCGGACAGCTCAGCCTGAGCTTCCAGGATTTTATAAATAAGATCCCGCTTCTTCATGTTTTGAGTGCCGGGAACCTCAAATTGAGCAGCCAGTGTCTGCAGCTGTTTTAAAGTCATCTCCTGCAAATTTGAGATGCGATAAGAACCGTTGTCAGCACTGCTGGCCTGTTTTGAATTTTTCACTNNCACAGAAGGAACCCTCATTTTTAAATGATTGAAGTTGTATCACACACGATGATTGTATACCGTACCATGTTATAATTTTGCGGACAGGATTTTAGCAAAGTGAACAATCCTTGTCAAGAGTAAATTATATTTTGAAAGGATTGGAGCGTAAAACTTTGTTTATTTTCATACCGTAACGTTATTATAAAACATTTTATTAGCAATTGCTTTATATTTTTTTAAGAAAACACGGCAACAATAAAAAATCAGGAAGCATTGAATGATGTCTATCGCAGCGGAAAACAGCTTTTTACAATTCCTATGGAAAATTTTCTTTTTGGATTAAGCCATATAAGCCTCGTATTAACGCTTTACGCGGCTTTAAAAGTCCGGAAACATTATGGGTAAAAAAGTCGTCGTTGCAGGAGCAGGCCTGGGCGGACTCAGTGCTGCATTAATGCTGAAGACCCGGGGGTTTGACGTTCTTATTCTTGAACAAAACCGTCAGGCCGGCGGAAAGGCCGGCGAGCGGATTCAGGACGGGTTCCGCTGGGATACAGGGCCTTCTTTAATAACCATGCCCTTTGTAATTGATGAACTGTTCCGGGAAAGCGGAGCCCGGCGCCAGGATTATTTGACCTTTGAAGCCATAGATCCGCTGTGCCGCTATTTTTTCTCCGGTAATCCCTGTACGCTGGATGCTTCATCAAATCGCGAAGTCATGAGAGAGAATCTTTCCCGCTTTTCTCCCGAAGACGGGAAACAATGGAATAAATTTTTAAATTATACACAGAAATTATACCGGTTAACGGCCGATCTTTTTCTCTATTCGCCCATTCATGAAATACAAAATTTGCTGACATTTAAAAATCTGTCAAGACTGCCTGCCCTGTTCCAAATCGATGCATTCCGTTCCATGCACCAGGCGGTGTCAGGTTATTTCAATGATCCGAAAATTCGACAGGTTATGGACAGATATGCCACATATGTGGGGGCAGATCCGTGGAAAGCGCCGGCTACATTGAATATTATAACTTATGTTGAATACGGCATGCCTGCCGTTTATATTAAAGGGGGAATTGCTCGTCTGTCAGAAGCGCTTGCGAAGCGATGTGAAGAAATCGGTGTTGAAATTCGGTTTAATACACCGGTACGGGAAATTTTACATAATGGCAAAAAGGTCACAGGGATACAAACGGACAACGACGTCATCCCTACATCTGTTATCGTGGCAAATTCCGATGCCGTCAGCACATTTGAGTCATTAATCAGGGGAAAAGACAAAACCAAAAAGCGTCTCACGAAACTCGAACCCTCTCTTTCCGGCCTGGTTTTTTTCTGGGGAATAAAAGGCACATTTCCTCAGCTGGCCCATCATAATATTTTTTTTGCAGACAATTACCGCAAAGAATTTCATCATTTATTCGTAACCAGGGATATCTCTTCTGATCTGACAGTATATATCGCCGTAACGTCGAAAAAGGATCCGGAACACGCTCCCGGAGGATGCGAGAATTGGTTTGTACTCATAAACATGCCCTGCTTATCCGGAAATCAGGACTGGGATAAATGGGTGCCGGAAATCCGTGAAAACGTTCTTAAAAAACTGGCAGAATCGGGATTGGATGTGAGAGAAAATATTCTGACGGAAAGTATTATGGATCCCAGAGATATGAAAACTCTGTACAGTTCAAATAAAGGAAGTATTTACGGAATATCCTCCAACACCAGAAGTACGGCATTCCGAAGACCTGCCAACAGAAACAGAGATTTAAAGGGTTTGTATTTTTGCGGCGGTTCTTCCCATCCGGGAGGGGGTGTGCCGCTCGTTATATTATCCGGAAAAATAACAGCAGAACTTGTTAGCAGGCATGAAAGGATTGACAAATGACTTTAGAAGGGAAAAAAATCATCATCATTGGGGCAGGGTTTGGGGGACTTTCACTTGCAATTCGGCTCAGAGCCCGGGGAGCCCATGTGCTGATTCTTGAAAAACAAGCAGCTCCGGGGGGACTTGCTCAACAAATTAAAGCAGACGGGTTCACGTTTGACATGGGTCCTTCTCTGATTACAGCCCCGGATGTCGTGAATAAGGTTTTTCAGGCTGCGGGGAAAAATATGGAAGATTACTTGAAACTCATCCCCCTGGATCCTTATTACCGCATCTATTTCCATGACGGCTCTTTTATCGATTATTCCGGGGATACAGAAAAGATGAAAGAACAGTTATCCGCTTTCAATCCGAAAGACGGTAAAAACTATGAAGCATTCATGGAAACATCCCGTATTATGGAAGATGCTGTCATGAAAAAAGGCTTGGGTTCAAAACCCATTATGACATGGTGGGCCATGATCAATTTTGCCCCTAAAGCGATTCGGCTGGGATTGATTTTGCCTGCCTATACATATGTCAAACGGTATTTTAAAGATATGCGAAGCCGATTTATTTTTTCATTTCATCCCCTGTTCATTGGAGGAAATCCTTTTAAAGCACCGGCTGTATATCAAATGATCCCCTGGCTTGAAAAAGAAGGCGGTGTTCATTATATGCCGGGAGGAATGTATTCTCTTATTAATGCTTTTGTAAACGTTTTTACGGAAATGGGGGGAGAAATTCACTGCTCCGAACCTGTAAAAACGATTCTGACAAAATCAGGAAAAGTAAGCGGCGTGCAAACAGCCTCTAATCAGTACCCTGCAGATATTGTTGTTTCAAATGCCGATTTCTACCACACCTATCATGATCTGATTGAACCGGCTATTCGGAAAAAGTGGACGGAAAAAAAACTTAAAAACATGGATTATTCCATGAGTTGTGTTCTAATTTATCTGGGACTTAACACAAAATATGAGATGCTGAAACATCACACACTGATAATTTCCAGAGACTATAAACGATTGATTAAGGATATCTTTGACCGAAAAAGAATTCCCTTTGATTTTTCAATGTATCTTCATGTCCCCAGCAAGACCGAACCGGAAATGGCCATATCCGGCGGTGAAAGTCTATATGTGCTCATTCCTGTTGCAAATCAGCTCAGCGGTCAAAACTGGGGGGATTTTAAGGAAGAATTCGTAAACAGTGTGTTACACTATCTTGAACACACTTTCGGGTTAAATGATCTGAAACAGCATATTGTTTACCAATCCGTTTTCACACCGGAAGATTTTCAGACGCATAGAAATAATTATTTAGGAGCAGCTTGGGGAGTAGAACCCAAACTGCTTCAAAGTGCCTACTTTCGTCCGCACAACCGAAGCGAGGATTTGGACGGTCTTTACCTGGTAGGGACAAGCACACATCCTGGTGCCGGCCTTCCCGGTACACTGATGTCGGCCGAAACGACAGAACGGGTTATTTTGAATGATTTGAAGGAAAAGTAAGATGGCAAGTCATAAAAGTCCTTTTAATCTGAGCCATGACTATGTTAAAAATATAACGGATGAGTTAGAATTCTGGATTTTTTGCCGGAGAAACCTGATATTTATCTGTATGGGATCCGTCTGGAATTTACCGGGGATCAATATCCGGTTTTTTTTCTTAAATTCAGGCTTGTCAAACCAGAATAAGCGGAAATAACAAAATTAACAAAGATTATGGAAACATTGCTGAAGAATCTTGAACAAAAAATTTCAGTTCTTATCCCGGCCAGGAATGAAGAAAAGAATATTTCTGCCTGTATCGAAAGTCTCGTGCGACTGGATCCTCCGGCTGATGAAATTCTTATTCTGGATGATCAATCAACGGATCAAACGGCATCACTGGTGCAACAATATGCCGAAATATATCCAAATATCCGCCTGATTTCAGGCAAACCGCTTCCTCAAGGTTGGCTTGGGAAAAATTGGGCTTGTCATCAGTTGTCAGAAGATGCCGCGGGGGATATTTTAATCTTCACCGATGCAGACAATACCCATCACCCCCATGTGTTAAAAAAAACAATGGGATGGATGGATGCTTACAATCTTGATTTCCTCTCTGCCTTTCCGCAGCAGTCTCTCCGTTCACTGTCGGAAAAAATGGTTGTACCCGTCGTAGACATGTTTGTTTACAGCATGCTTCCTCTTTGGCTTACATTTTATTCCCCCTATTCTTCATTGTCTGCTGCAAATGGTCAATGGATGGTATTTCGGAAAAAGGCCTATCGGAAAATGGGGGGACATGTACCTGTTGCCTCTGAAGTCGTAGAAGATGTCGCTCTGGCCAGGCTTGCCAAGCGGTCAGGACTTAAAATTCTCACGTTATCCGGAACACATGCTGTTTTGGGCAGGATGTACAATAATGCCCTGGAAGTGAAGAACGGATTTACAAAAAATCTTTTTGGACTCACAGGTTTTAATACCGGTTTGTTTTTTCTGGTTTTTTCCATACTGATTTTTACCATGATCCTTCCCTTTCCCGTCATATTTTTTAATCAGACTAGTGCTGCACGCATCGCTGTATTCCTTAATCTTATCATTCGCTTTTTTTTGGTAACGGGATACCGTCATCCGCCACTCGTGAGTATTGTCCTCCATCCGTTTACCGTATTATATACTGCAGGAATTGCACTTAATTCGTGGATCAGCCATCGTAAAGGGACCGTAGTCTGGAAGGATCGCCCAATAAAAAAAGGAAAACAGAATGAATAAAGCATTTATTGAAAAATTTGGTTTTGTTATTATTATATACATCGTTCTTGTTTTGGGCGGTGTTTGGCATATATTGGGATTGTATCAGAAAGCCAGCCAATATTTAATTGTTCCGCTGCTGGTTTTTCTCTTTTCTGTCAATCTGATATACTACATCAACAGATATAAAAACACTCCGATGCTAAATATATTTTTTATCTGGACCGGAATTGTATTTATAACAGCACTGGTCATTGAAATTACGGGTGAGAAAACCGGGATAATATTCGGACACTACCACTATACAGACCTGCTGTCTCCAAAAATTTTCGGTGTCCCGGTCGTGATCGGTTTAAGCTGGCTGAATCTGGTTTTCGGTTCAGTAGAAATAACCCATCGCATTTTCCAAACATCCTGGCCGATTAAGGCGGCAGCGGCGGCGCTGCTGATGACAGGTTTTGATGCTGTTATGGAACCGGCAGCCCGGGCTCTCGGATTCTGGTACTGGCAAAATTATGCAATTCCCGTGCAAAATTATATTGCATGGTTCGCGTTTGCTTTTATCTTTACTTTTCCGTTTATTCATTACTTTCCCAAAGTAAAAACCGGCGTCAGTATACCCATGCATATATTTATTGCACAGTTTATATATTTTACATTGATTAATTTTGCTTAATAAGTATTATTTAAAAATAATTTTTGATTTAAATCACACCGGAAGAGCAGAATTCTTTGTATAATTTTTCTGAACACAGCAATAATGCACATAAGGGTAAGTCGTGGAAACAGAAAAATCAACAGAAAAAGAACAAATCTACGACGGATTAAAATCAGGTATTTTACGCGCTTTTATCCTGGCCCTGATATTTGCAGCTTCTCTGTATTTATATACAGAACTGATTACCGGTAAATAATTCTGATCAAAGAGACAGGGCGTCCGTCTAATTGAAGGAGATCGTTAGATCTCGTAATATTCTCTGTACCATTGAACAAAACGGAGCATTCCGTCCTTTACGTCTGTTTTTGGAAGGGTTAAAAATGTCTCTTCCAATGCTGTCACATCTGCATGTGTTTTTAAAACATCACCCTGTTGCATCTCTTTCAGCCGGATGATTGCTTTTTTCCTGCAGGCATCCTCAATCGCCTGAATGAATTCCATAAGGGGTACCGATTTCCCGTTTCCGATATTAAACAATCGGTGCGGCGGATCATCATGTTTGGTTTTAACGGGAGGCGGGGCTTTTAATATTTTTACAATTCCCTCAATAATGTCATCTATATAGGTAAAATCCCTGGACATATTACCCTTATTGTAAACGTCAATGGGTTTATCATTCAATATGGCATGAGTAAACTTAAAAAACGCCATGTCCGGACGTCCCCACGGACCGTAAACAGTAAAAAAGCGTAATCCCGTTACAGGAATATTAAAAAGATGGCTGTAAGTAAAAGCCATCATCTCATTTGCTTTTTTTGTTGAAGCATACAGACTTGCCGGTTTGTCAGTTCTGTGTTTTTCTGAATAGGGAAGTTCCTGATTTAGTCCATAAACGCTGGATGAGCTTGCATATATCAAATGACGGACGGGATAGTGCCTGCACGCCTCCAGGATATTCAGGAATCCGGTAACATTGCTGTCTATATAGGTTTGCGGATGATCCAGACTGTATCTTACGCCTGCCTGTGCAGCAAGGTGAATGACATAATCAAACGAGTTTTGAACGAACAGATTAATAATTCTTTCTTTGTCCTTCAAATCATAACAGAAAAATTCATAGCCGGGTATACCGGATGTCCAGTTTTTCTGCTTTATCGTATGGGATGAAATATGTAAGCCGGATTCCTTGAGACGGGCATATTTAAGATTCACATCGTAATATTCATTAAGATTGTCAAGACCGGCAACCTGTATTCCTTCTTTAAGAAGCTGTTTTACCAGATGGAAACCAATAAATCCGGCACTGCCGGTTACCAATATTTTCATGATTTTACCATTTTTCGTTTAATTTACATCAAATTCTCCTCTGTTTCCAAACAAGGAGTTTTCTAAGGCCGGACAACCTTGCATTTGATTGCGGGAGTTTTTAATATCCCTCATCATGAATAAAATAAAGGGTTAACATGAGACTTCTTTTTTTAGGTGCTCCCGGTTCGGGGAAAGGAACTCAAGCTGATATTTTCAAAGAAAAAATGAAACTTGTAAAACTGTCAACCGGAGATTTGCTGAGGTCAGAAATTCAAAAAGATTCCCCGTTGGGAAAAGAAGCGAAAGGCTACATGAATCAGGGGAAGCTGGTACCGGATGAAATAATGATCGGTATCCTGGAAAATATAATCGCCGAATTCGAAAAAAACGGAACAGGCTACATACTGGACGGCTTTCCGCGAACGCTGCCTCAGGCAGAAGCACTGGAAAAGATGTTAAATCGTCTGCATGCTCCCCTGGATGCTGCACTTTTAATTGATGTTCCCGAAGAAGAACTTTTACACCGCTTAACAAGCCGCTGGACCTGTCGGAACTGCTCCGCTACGCCCTCATTTCCCGGGGGTAAACCTGACAATGCTGTGTGCCCGGTCTGCGGCAGTCATGACTTATACCAGCGCGATGATGACAAACGTGAAACTATTCTAAAACGGTTTGATGTTTATCATGAAAACACGCGCCCGCTCATTGATTATTATGAGAAAAATGGCCTTCTTGCCCGTATTTCGGGTGAAGGGGATATTGACGATATTTCGCGGCAAATTGAAGCCGTGATAAAATCTTTGTGAGGATGATGTGATAAAACTGGGGATCACCGGCGGATTGGGGTCAGGGAAATCCCTGGCAGCAGAGTTTTTTAAAGAATTTAGCGCTATCATTTATGATGCAGATTTAATTGCAAAAACATTAATCAATGAAAACCCAGAATTGCAGGAAAGGTTAAAAATCGTCTTCGGAGAGGAAATATTTGAAAAAGGCGGAAAACTAAACCGTTCAATGCTGGCAGAAGCGGCTTTTTCTTCCCGTCTGAAACAACAGGCCCTGAACGATATAATCCATCCCTATGTTCTTCATAAACTGGAAGAAATCTGCAGGCATGAAAAAGAGCGAGGTACGTCCTTTCTTGCTATTGAAGCCAGCATGCTGTTTGAAGCTAAAAGCGAAAAACAATACGATGCAATTCTTGTCGTCACAGCGTCTGAAGAGACACGATTGAAACGGTCATTAAAAAGAAGCACATTAACATTGGAACAGATCCAAAAGCGGATGGACTTGCAAATGCCTGAAGAAGATAAAATTTCACGCGCCGATTATGTTATTTATAATGAGGGAACGCCCTTAGAACTGAAAAAAAAGTGTCGGCTGATTTTTGATTCGTTACAGCAATAATCTTATTGATCCAGAAGTGTTTGAAATACTTTACAGTAATCACCGATATCGCGTCCATCAACAAGAGCGTGATTAACTTGTATACCTGCGGCCATCCTATAACGTCCGTTATTTTCCTCAATGCGTCCGAAGACAATTTTGGGAACTGAATCGGTTTTTACATTCATTCTGGGTTGGGTCAATCCTGTAAAACCAAACCATGGAAGCGTAGAATAATATACCACATCAAGTTCATTCGAATCATCATGAAGGTCTTTTCTCATTTTAACTCTTTCGGTTTCTTCCCGAGCCTTCTTACAGAAAGCATTAAAATCTTCGTCATAGGCAATCCTTGAAAAACCGAAAGTCCCGTCCGGTCGTTCAATAGCCGGTCCGGCGGCAACACGGTCAAATTCAACCACCTTGTCATTTTCAATGCGCAACCGAAAAGCCGGAATCTGATGAACGGCTTTCAGGGATGCATATAAATATGAAAGAAAAAGGGGAGCC
>DKER01000132.1 GCA_002452555.1 Fidelibacterota bacterium UBA6817
CCGCCATTATGGACGAATTTGTATTCTTCTCTCTGTCCGGTTGTCACACCGGGGAATGTTCTGTCAAGCAGGAAAAGATCATCATCAGATGCATCTTTCTGCAAAACATCATCATCCACATGAGCCCAGCCGTTAAAAGAACCACGTACATCTACCACATCGTTATCGGGATCAAAGGCACCTTTAACGATTTCAACACCCATATCAACCTGGAAGCGAACAACCACTTCCTGGGTAAAGTAGGCATTGAAGACCATAGCAGCCAGATAATCCGGATACCACCAGTCAATACTGTCTGAAATAGCATTTAAAGATAACGGATCAAGTCCATAGAATGCAGACTTTGTTCCATTGGCTGTTTCATTCAAAATACCGGCAGCATAAGCAGTTGTATTGTCTTCAGCATAACCTTTCATACTCAGAACAGCACCGTCCGTTTTATCAAAACCGTCGAACCAGTTCAGTTCACCGGTAATGGCTGCTGGCCAGTAATAGAGGACCGGCAGAGGAACTTCGGCATTCAGCTCATCGTAAAGAGGACCGGTAACAATATCGCCTTCAATGGGTTCAACAATCGAGGGAACATCATTGTCACTCACATTGATATCGGCATAATATGTTGCAACACCCATAACATCTTTGAAGAAAGAACCGTCTGCCATGGCAAGAGGAGCTGCAGGCCAGCCAAAAGGATAGCCGAACAATTCATCGCCAAAGCCAAGGTAGTGTTTTCCACCCTGATCAGCCCATCCTTTAAGCGCTTCATAGGTACTGGGACCATGCCCGGCAAGGTCTACAATAAAATCGTAGTTGTCAAGCAGATCCTGTGATGCAGGTCCATAAGCCCAAACATCAAAATCAAGGCCGACACCCGGCCATACATAAGCGTTAAACCATGCAACACTGTAACCGGAGTTGTTCAGGACAAGAACAGGACTTTCCGGTAAGAAAATCAGATATTCATAGGTTGGTGTTTCACTGGCCAGATCCAGAACATCCGTAGCCACGATCTTATAATTTACTACTGAACCAGCCACTTGCCCGGGAATGGAAGCTGTATACTCGTCACCACTTCCTTTGGTCATGGCTATTTCCAGTTCAGCTCCGCCATCAACAGTATAGACAACTTTTGCAGAAGCAACACCGGCTGCTCCGCCTGACGGGTTATCATCAGTAATTGTTGCCACAACTTCGCGGGCATCTGTGCTGACTGTCGTGATCAAAGGTGTGTGTTCAATAATCGGACCACGGTTTCCGGTCAGTTCTACCTCGACCATCCAGTCCCAGATATACTTACGGATAAACCATCCATACTTGCTGATACCTGCGTTTGAAAATTCATCATAGAATTTCATGGCCGGCATATATTCATAGGGTTGAATATCACCGGACATAAAGCCCAGACGACCATCAGGATCAGCAGCGCTTGCACCTTCAATCTCTGCGATCACAACAAAAGGAACACCCAGTTGCATTTCAGGGAATACTGTTTCGACATCCAGAACAGCGATTACAGTGTCATATATAGCCGCATCGGCAGGAATACCGAAGGATACAGCTTCAAGAAATGCAGGCCATATTCTTTCACTCAAAGGATCACCGGGGGTCCATTCTGCATCCAGATCGACCCAGTTTGTCCCCTGCCAGTCATAATCACCGGCTACATCAAGGTAGTACCCGACACCGACATTATCTCTTCCGGCTTTGTCTGCCAGGTCCCATGTAAGATAGGTTGTGCTCCACAGTGTAACAGCTAAAGAGTTGTTACCCGCAGCCACACCTGTTACGTCGGAAAGGCGGAAAAGCACTTTCCGGATTTCTCCATCAGCTTCAGGGACGTAGTATTGATAGAATACATCATAAGGCCATCCACCAAAGTTGACGAGACCGGTTGCAGGAATGGGGTACCTCATTAAGGTAATCGTACCTTTTGAAACTCTTGGGGTACTTTCTGTTACCTGTGCCTTTGCCGGTTGTATTTCCCGATCCCATTTCGAGCCTTCAAGGGCTGCGAAAGCAGAACCAACAAATGCAACCAAAAGGAAGGTAACGATCAAACCTCGTACCAAACGATTCATGTTTGAACCTCCTCAGTTAACATTGTTTTTTTGTTTTTTTTTGTTTTTTTACCATTATACACTCAAAATGTAACGACGCTTTTCTGAACATTGCAAGTTTTTATTCACAAAATGCGTTGTTAACCTCCTGAAAACGTGTTTTTTATCACAGTCTGCAGATAAATCCGCAGACTGTGATTTTAATTTTTCTTTCAATCAGAAGCCCAGACTCAGTGAAAAGAGTTGATGGGAATCAAAGAACTTAGTAAAACGATATGCATAATCCAGTTTCAGCCGTGTTGTGGCATTCAGAGGATAATTCAGCCCGAAACCAAAGCTGGGTCCGAAAATAAAATCCTCAGTTCCTGAATAGAATGTATTTTCATCAGGATCCTGAGCCAGAACATAACCGCCACGCAGTGCAAACATGTTGTTAAAAACGGCTTCTGTTCCGAGTTTGAACTCATCAAATGAGAAGTTATTGTGGAGAAAAGAACCGGAAACTGTCCATTTTAATGCATTGATACTGATGACATCATGAGCAAGACCCAGTTCAACCTGTGCTGGTAGTTCAAATTCCTGCAAAGGCACACGGAAAGGCCTTGAAGCTGCTCCGGGCTCTGTTCCGGGAGGAGTTACCCTGACCTCCAGATCCGGTCCGTCAAAAATCATGGTTGTTCCGATATGACGAACGGCAATACCCATTCTCAGTTTATGGTCCATCATGGAATACTGGACACCGGCATCAAAAGCCACACCGGTTGCATTTTGCCGCTGGATATTTTCACTGATCAGTTTAACAGTTGCACCGAAATGTATCCTGTCAGTCATTCTTTTTGAATAAGTTAATCCCAGTGTCAGATATTGGGGCGTAAACATCTCACCTGTTCCATCCGGTGCATCTGTTGTTGTAACAGGGATGTCTCCAAAATCAAGAGTACTGAGATTAAAACCCATCGTTCCCAGATCACCCAGATGAGCGGCAACCCCGGCATAAACCGTATTAATATCACCGATCCATTTCTGGTAAGAGAACATGGTTTCCACCCGGTTATCAAGCCGGGATAATCCTGCCGGATTCCAATATCCGGCTTCAACACCACTCACACCGGCAATGTCAGATGCACCCATGGCAAGGTTTCTGGAACCAACCGGTATTAAAAGTTCCATGGCACCGGCTGTACCCCGGCGTTTTGAACTTCCAGCCTCGGCAACTGTCCAGACAAACAGAAGTGCTAAGACCAGCGTGAGCGTGAATGCGAATTTATATTTATTCATTTTCAACTCCTTCATTCCTAGAAAATGTCCAATCGCTCTTCAGGCTGGAACACTGCAAGTTTAAGGGTTTTATTACTTCCATCCGGCAATTTCACGTAGGCCAGATACATACCGCTTGCAACAGGAATTTCTGAATGATTCAGAAGATCCCAACGCAAAATGGATGACCCGGGTGTGTTGTGTTCAAGCTTCCGTACCAGATCACCAGAGATTGTAAAGATATATATCGTAGCCTTTTCCGGCAGATGGGTAAATGTGATGAATCGATTCTGAGCATTTAATTCCTCTACCTGTTGTCCCAAATAAGGATTGGGAAAGACATTAATCATTTTCAACCGTTCTGAAATCAGATCATCGCTTCGCTCCAATACCGGCATAGTAAATTGCCAATAATCTCTGTCAGTAATAAGAGGATTCATGATCTCAACTTTTGCAACGGCACCGGGAACATAGCTTGATATGTTTTGTGTCCATTTGAATGTCCATCCAAGACTCTTATGATCAGTCGTATCCCCGGATACTTTATACGGAATATACATTCTGTCTGCATCATACTCATCGTATGCAATAACCAGAAAACGCATAGAACCTGATAAGTAATTGTAGACATCTACAAGCGGATTGCCCAGACTATCCGGTATTGTTGTGAGTGTATCGGCAAAAAAGCGCTTTGGCATTTTTGGCACACCACCAACAACCTGGGGAAATGTAAACAACAGGGCATTCAACTGCATGTTATTTTCAACATCCCACACTTCAAAGGGTGCCGTAACCTGCATAATGGAGTCCGCCCATAAACCGGATGCAACAGCCTGTAATGGCCAGATTGTGATTTTCTGTCCCTGTTCCGGACCTTTGAAACGAATTTCAAGGTCACTCATCATCTGTTCATCCGTGGGCAATGGCGGATTAGGCAGAAGACCTACAGCAGCCCAGGCATTGAACATAGCTGTTTTTCCACCGGTTAATTCCGTTGAGGCATCGCCGGTAAGATTTGAAGCTACTTTAGTTTGTTGCATGGAATCCAGTTCCGCAGGCAATTCCTGGGTCAATTCCCGAAACGGATTGGTGATTTTCGGAACCAAAACCGTTGCAATATCTCTTACCCGCAATGAGAAACCATCATAGAAATAATGGCTGTAAGCGGAAAAGTAATCGGTGTTTTTCGGTATGACCGAACGAATTACATATCCATCCTGACCAAAGTTCTTATTGGGATCAATAACATTCAATGACCAGAAAATATGGGATGTTGTAGTATCCAATGATCCATCTGCATTATTGTAATAGACATCTTCGGCAACATCGAGAGAATCGAAACGGATTTCATATGTTTCACCGGTCAAATTAGAAGGATCCACAACTTTAACCAAAATATCTGCATTGGCCTGTCCGCCAAGGTTGGCAACTGTTATTGTGTCACCATAAGCAGCATGGTAGTCAAGATTCAGGGCCGGATAGGGTCTGGGAATCGCCAGATAGCCGTCAATGGCTGATTCTACAGCTACAGGTAATGCATTGGGATCGTAGATATAACAGGAAACGGCAAAATAATATTTCCTGTTGTTTATAAGATTGATATTTCCTCTTAATGCATCGGAGGTTACATACAGATGATGTTCAAGTCCGGAATCGGTCCCGAACTGAACAGGTCGCTGTAAAACCATACCAGCATTGACATCAAATTGATCGTCAATTATCATGGTTATATTATCTTTAACATCAAAGGTGGCGATTCTTTTCCATGGACCGGTCATCGATTCACCCTGATAGACATTGTAACCCTGAAAGGCATAATTAGCCGATGCTGTAATGTATTTATACTGCTCAATCGCTTTGTGACCTTCGTCCCAGGTAATAACAATACCTTTATCCAGTTCTGTTATTCTTACCGCAGGTTGGGGCGGGGATGCCAGTTCAAAGTTTGAGTCGAATGCATTCTGAGCAAAACGGTCATAATATTTTAGAGCTGTAATCGCACTTAAATTATCACTTCCGGCTGCCAGAATAATGGATCCTACGATCTCCTGAGTATCTCCGGGGGCCATTTCAAAAGGACCTGAACTCATCAGGAACCGGCGGTCTCCCGGCGGATCATCCTGAATGTCCAGCCATCCTTCACCGGTTACCGGATTTCCCGTAGCAATAAAGTGAGATTCCAGACCTGTATTGGGATCTACAAAAGACTTGCCTGAGGGAGTAAAACCGGTCATGACAAAGTAGGCTTCTTCTTTGGTATCCGGATCAAAAAGAATCAGATCTCCATTGATGTATTTAATAAATGAAGACAAACCCAGTTCTTTCCATCCATACCGTGGAACACCTGACCAGTAAGCTGTATCGCCTGGGCTTTCAACGTGAGGACCCTGGAAAAAGTCGTATCCCACTGCCGGCGGTGTGAGCCCGTACTCACGGTCATTAGACAACCCGTTAAAGCAATAACCCATAACAAGGTTGGTATCGACGCCGACAAGATCATCATTGGCGTCGCCCACATCAGGATCGGACCACATGGCAACATACATGTCAGCATAATGGTTGTCCGATTTATTGATCACCAGATTCTTAATAAACAACACGTCACCCAACGGATCATTTCTGTTAAAACCAAACATACTTGTCTGGATTTCAATGCCCATGGGTTTTGAATCAAAAAGAGCCGAATGCAAACTTACATTTGCATCATTATACACACTCCACATCATCTGATCACCAAGAATGGCAGGTTTCCCGTTCACATCAACAGGAGCACCCTGATCTGCCGGCCAGTTCAGATAATCCAGAGAAAGTGTATCGCCTTTATTTACTTTAAAATACCTGTATTTCGGATCTTCCGGATTCTGAGCCACCCAGATACAATTTGCTTTCGGATACTGACTTGTTGGAACTTCAACATTGTTCAACGTATCCATATACAAAATCTGTCCGGGTTGGAATTCAACGGCATATTCCGCAGCAGCTGTCCGGATTTCATTTTTAAATGTAGCGGATCCGGGTTCTTTTGTTTTTCCGGAAGCCAGCCATAAACCAGATTGGAAAACAGCCAGTTTTCCGGAACCTTTGGGCCATTCCAATCCTGAACTACTTGTAACATTAGAACTGACCCACTCGCCGTTATTGAATGTCCAGGTTCTGATACGGTTACCATCAAACCGCTTATATTCCAATGTGGACTGTTTAAAGAAAGTACCCATGTAATATTTCCCAGTCGGCCTTGCTCCAAAAGCAGAGGTTGCCAAGATAAGACCGATCAGAGAAATCCGTAGACATGATTTGATATATTTATTCATTGATTTTCTCCTCTCATCGGCCGGCTGTAAAGTTAAATCTCACACCCAGACGAACCTGTCGGGCATTTTCATAATTGAACGGATTGTTAAGTCTTGCATAGTATGCTTTTACTTTTAGATCCGTATTCGCAAGCTCCTGTCCGGCAGGCGTTACAAGATATCCGTCATCATTCGGATTTCCTGTTCCGCTGTAAACATTCCGAACATTATCCCTGTTGAAAAGGTTTACGATGGACAAGTAGGTTGTCAACTGAGTTTTTCCAAAGATAAAACTCTTGTCCAGGGAAAGATCTGCCTGAAAGGTCCACGGCATAGTACCTGAATTGATCGCCGCAACCGGCGTTTTTGATGTCGGCGGAAAAACTTCTGATACAATAACGGTCGGGGTATAACGTCTCCCGCTTCCAAATGTGACCAATGCATTCATTCCAAAGTTTTTCAATAGTCCTTTATTTCCGGTCCGGTAGTCAACATTCAGTGAACCGGTATGTCTTTGATCGAAATCCAGAGGTGCTACATATGTGGGGAAATTTCCGCCCTGCCATACTATCTTGTACTGGCCGTCTGATGTTGAGCCTGTACCCGCTGCCCACTGCAACGTATAATTCAAAGCCATACGCAGGTTTTGGGTTCTTCTCAGATTATATGCAAAGGAAAATCCTTTGACTGTCCCAAAATCTCCGTTAACAAATGTTGCATATACCGTAGGACGGGCATAAATATTTCTTTCCTGCACATAATTGTTCAACTGTTTATAAAACATGGTGAGATCAAAAGATGCATTTCCGCCCAGAACCTGCTTAAAACCAATTTCATAGGACGTAACTTCAATCGGTTTAAGTTCCGGGTTCCCGGATTCTGTAAAGTTGCCCTGTGAAAGGTTTGATGCAAATCTTGCATAACTGATAAACACATCCTGCAGGCTTGGCGGCTGAATGAATTTACCGTATTGTGCGTGGAAGACAGTCCGGTCTGTTACAGGAAAAGCAAAACCCAGGCGCGGGCTGATGTAAGAATATGGAATAGGGTCTTTCA
Source organism: Fidelibacterota bacterium UBA6817 (assembly GCA_002452555.1). Taxonomy (GTDB): domain Bacteria; phylum Fidelibacterota; class Fidelibacteria; order Fidelibacterales; family Fidelibacteraceae; genus Fidelibacter. Next base: position 7,661 of record DKER01000132.1, read on the forward strand.
GTTGTTGCAGACCGATCGGATCATAATCCGTGGGAATTGACGAATCATATACCTTATTTCCTTCATCATCCAGAGATGCATAAACCCGTTCGGCAATTTCTCCATCCAGATTCAGGACAAGTCGTTCAGGATCATAGAACGTTTTGTGCCCGGAATAATAGTAATCATAACGGATACCTGCATTGAGAATCATATCATCCAACTCAATTTTATCCTGAATATATCCGGAAGCGATGACAGGTTTTCTGGCACCGTCACGATCATCATCAGAAATTTTGCTGAATCCGCTTACATCCCAGCCCATATTATCAGCATAGGCTGAACGATAATCTGCATTTGTCAACTGATCCCAGCTGTAGTTGTAATAACCGTCATCACCCAGGATCGGATCATATTTGAGCAGGGATGATGCCAGTCTGGATGGTGCAATTATTGTATATCTTTTTATCGTATTCATACGATAATCAAAACCGGCTTTCAGTTCATGATTCCCCATTTGGTGTAAAATACTGCCTGTTAACATATAATAGTATGTGTGTGTTCTCAGGAAAGCATCATACCAACGGCCTTCCGGGAAAAATGACATAAGATTATAGTTGGCGGGTAAATTTGTTCCGCTGGCTGTCATATTTTCTGCAGAAGGGTGAACCCATGATGTATCAGCCCAGATTAATGTATCATGATAGGCAATACTAATCGTATCACCAACATCATCTGTTACATAAAGCGTATCCAGGATAATTTTGGTTCCGTTTATTGGCATATAACGCAAACCATAATACCGGTAATCTTTACCCAGAACACCGTCACTTCTTTCGACATTATCTTTAAAATAACTCGCCTGAAGCCGGATGACTGTTTTGGGACCTAAAGCACCCGACAAACGGGCATGTCCGGTTATGGTTTCCTGTTCTTCACGGGGTTGGTGAATACTGTTCAGAAGCGAATACTGGTGAGAATAAAGGCGGTAATCAGACTTGTAGTATGAACCGCCCACGCGAAGTCTGAGTGGTTTAAGATCGAACATCAGGTTACCAACTGCACTGTAAGAACTTTCTTCATTTTCTTTAATCGGACCTCTTTGCAGTTTAATATCCACCACATCACCGGCATCATCATAAACAGCAACCGCATGTTGGCCGGCAGATGCCCGGCGAGCACCCAAATCAAGTTTTTCTGCATTTAAGAAGAGACGAATACTATTGGTCAAGGGACCGCCGATTGAAGCATTCATCTGGTTATAGCCGTATGAATATGTATTCAATACTCCTTTTCCCTGATCAAAAATATCACCCCAGCCATTCAAGAATCCGTCAGTAACATATTCTGCCTGAAGGTCCCATACGTCACCGCCGGATTTCGTGGAAGTATTGATAATACCGGACGATGCGCTGCCATACTCGGCGTTAAATCCGCCAGCCTGATATGAAACTTCTTCATAAGCCGTAGCGGAAACATCTCCGCCTCTGTTCAGATTGTAGGGGTTATTAACATAAACGCCATCAACATAAAATCCTACCTCACCGGCACGACCCCCGCGAACATGCAGTTCTTCACCTACACTTACGACGCCGGTTTGATTTGAGACGATCCCGGTGAAGGTTCTCACAGGAAGATTTAAAATATCTTCAGATCGTACTACACGGACTTCATTGGTTGCTGATTTTTCAATGATTGGCCGTTCAGCAACCACCGTGACCGTTTCTCCGCGAATCGCTTCTCTTCGCATGAGAAAATCCGCCTGGGTTGTCAGGTCTGATGTTACCCGCACATTTGTCATTGTCACTTGAGCATAACCAATATAGGATGCCTTCAGTGAATAAATTCCCGGAGACACATCAAGGATCACATAGGATCCGCTGACATCTGTCGCAGCGCCCAATGTCGTTCCTTCGAGAACAATATTCACGCCTGCCAGGGGTGCCCCGGTTTCAACGTCTTTGACTGATCCGGAAATTTTACCGTTCGCGGCAAAGATCATGCCGGGAATAAGTAAAAATACCGTCAGCCACAGCCATCGTTTTACCATACATAACCTCCCGAGTTATTATATACTCCATACAACAAAAATCTCTTTTCAAAAAATAAACTTTCCCTCAACGGGAAAAATTTCTTCACTCCCTTTTGAATTGACAAATAATTATCACCGGGATTGTCATACCCATTTCCGATTAACAAAAGCCTTATTCTATTTATCCTCCTCACGTGTTATGGGTAAGGACATGCTTTCCATATCTGTTTTCAGAACAATCGTTGTTTCCGTAACACTCACGTTCCGGATTTGATTGATCTGATCCAGCCGACGCTCCAGATCAAGGGTTCCTGCCGTTCTTATCTTGGCCAGAATAGACCCTTTCCCTGCAATATAATGAACTTCTTGCACGCCGGCTATATCAGCAATTTGTTTTCCCGTTGCGTGCATTTTGCTGATTTCATTCAATGAAATCAGTACAAACGCCAATAAAGGCAACCCAATTCTGTCAGGACATAACCGGACTTCATATCCTTTGATTATCCCCTGCTTTTCAAGTTTTTTTATACGCTCAAATATGGCAGAGGCTGTCATTCCGATATGCCGGGCTATCTCAGCATTTGGCGTCCTTGCATTTTCCTGCAGAATCGTCAGTATTTGTTCGTCTATTGCATCTATCATGGTTGTTTCCAAAAGGTAATTTGACGATACATAAATTTCTTAATACAGTCAAGGAATAATCTTCTTTAAAAGGTGTTTTTTTTTCTTGTTTTTATCAGTAAAAGCCACTTTTTATTTTATAAATCAAGGCGATTCATCACTTAGAGCATTTCAGGACCGTTGCTCTGCATTCAATTGCTTTTTAAAACTGTTTATAAATATTTTTTTAACATCACTTAAACCTGTAAAACGGATTTATATGATATTAAAGAATAATTTATAGAGTCATAAATAATACTATTGATATCAGGACGCTTTTTTAGCTTTCTTTAGGAGTTTATATGGCTGCTTTTTACGGACTGTATCAACATCGATCACAACTTTTTGATTTTTTGATTTGCCGGGGATTTCGTACATCACATCCAGCATGATATTTTCCATGATGGAGCGCAAAGCCCTGGCACCTGTTTTGCGTTTCAAAGCCATATCCACAATTTCATCCAAAGCCTCGGACGTGAATTCAAGCTCAACGTTTTCCAATTCCATCAGCTTTTCATATTGCTTAACCAGCGCATTTCGCGGTTCTGTCAGTATCTGCCTGAGTGTTTCTCTGGTCAGTTCCTGAAGGGTGGCATGAACCGGCAGCCTGCCGATGAGTTCGGGAATAAATCCGTAGGCATTCAAATCATGAGGTTCAAGTTGTAAAAGAATCTCATCACGGCTCATCTTTTTCCCGCTTTGAGATTTGTTGCCAAAACCAATCTCTTTTTTCCCGATTCTTCTGGCAATAATATCCTCCAGTCCTTCAAATGCACCGCCGCATATAAAGAGTATGGATTTTGTATTGATGTGAACCATCTGGGCTTCCGGATGTTTTCGTCCGCCTTTAGGCGGAACTGCAGAAATCGTTCCCTCAAGAATTTTCAATAAAGCCTGTTGCACACCCTCGCCGCTGACATCACGCGTGATGGAAGGATTTCCCGATTTTCTGGCGATTTTATCAATCTCATCAATATACACTATGCCCTGCTCGGCAGCATCAACATTGTAATCAGCCGCCTGAAGCAAACGGACCAGAATATTCTCAACATCATCACCGACATAACCAGCTTCTGTAAGTGTTGTGGCATCAGCAATGGCAAAAGGCACTTTCAATAATCGTGCAAGGGTCTGGGCAATCAGTGTTTTGCCCGTTCCGGTAGGGCCTGCAAGCAGAATGTTGCTCTTTTCAAGTTCTACGTCTTCATCAACGGCTTTCAGATTCCGAATTCTTTTATAATGGTTATAAACGGCGACAGAAACCACTTTTTTGGCAAAATCCTGTCCGATAACTGTTTTATTCAGCTCGTCATGTATCGCTTTGGGGGTTGGAAGAATGGCAAGATCCGGTTCATAGTTATCCCGTAACTGTTCCTCAATAATATCCAGTGCCGTATAGGCACACTCATCACAAATGGTACCGTATAACCCTTCCACAAGGGCAAGAACGTCCTTTTCTTCCCTTCCGCAAAAACTGCAACTTCTTGAATTTTTCTTCCGTGTTTCCATTATAATTGACGTTTCCTGAAGATAGAATCGATTAATCCGTATGATACGCCGTCTTCCGGACTCATGAAAAAATTGCGATCCGTATCTTTTTCAATCTTTTTGAGTGACTGCCCCGTTAATTCACTCAGGATTTCATTTAACAGCTTCTTTGTTTTCAATATTTCCCGGGCATGAATTTCAATATCGCTGGCCTGTCCCTCTACGCCGCCAAGGGGCTGGTGAATCATAAGACGGGCATGAGGTAAGGCAGACCGTTTCCCTTTGGTCCCCGCAGCGAGAAGGAAGGCACCCGTGGACGCTGCCTGTCCCACGCATATTGTGGCAACATCGCAATGTATGTAATTCATCGTGTCAAAAATCGCCAGTCCCGCTGTTACCGAACCACCGGGACTATTAATATAAAGCGAAATGTCTTTATCCGGATCTTCTGCTTCCAGATACAGCAATTGGGAAATAATCAGCGTGCTTACCTGATCATCAATGGGTGACCCGATAAACACAATCCGTTCCTTCAGCAAACGGGAGTAAATATCATATGCCCGTTCTCCCCGTCCGGATTGTTCTATTACCACAGGTACGTAATTCATGCCGTCTCCCTGTTATTCCTTTGAGGATATCTTTTTCTCTTTAATCTTTGCAAATTCTTTCAAATGGACAAAAACCATATCAGCTAAAAGTTCATGCCGGAGATTTGATTTGAATTCGTCAGAGTTGTAGTAATTCATATAAACGTCCCGGTACTTTTCATCAACACTGTCCAGAATTTCTTTGATCTTATTCTCCACATCCTCATCTTTGACTTCTATCGTTTCACGATTAATGATGTGTTCACGAGCCATCATCCATTTTAATGTCTTAACAGCCATTTCACGTCTTTGATTGAAAAACTGTTCTTTAGAGATATTCAGATTCTTTTTTTCCTCTTCATATAAATCATTCAGATAGTTTTCAATTATGGATTCGGGAAGTTCATAATCTGATAATTCATTGACAAAATATTCACGAATGTTTCCTGACAGGATCTTTTCGCTTTCCTTGGTAAAATAGTTTTCAAGATCACTCTTGATTTTTTCTCTCAGCTGGGCAACCGTTTCCAATTCAGGATCGACGGTTTGAACAAATTCGTCGTTCAGTTCAGGTAACAGCAATTTTTGAATATTCAATGCTTTAACCGAATAATACCTGTCATCATCTTTTTCATTTTCCGCCTTGAAAACCAGCATCCGTGTTTCTTCTTTTTGAATCCCTGTCAGCGTTTCAGCTTTATCATCCGTTATGGGCGGTTCTCCGATAACAAGTGTAGTTGTTTCAGGCTTTGACTCACCAACCGGATTCCCTTTTTCATCTGATTCGTAGATTTCGGCTTCAAGGTGATCACCTGCAGCTGCAACTCCTTCCTTGTTTTCAAGTGAAGCATGTTTTTTTAACAATTCCTGTATTTGGTCTTCAATATCTTTTTTGTCTAAGGTGTAAACCGGCTGTTCAACTTTAAATCCTTTTTTATAATCCGGCAGTTCAAGCTTCGGAAGGATTTCAATTTCCATTAAAAGATGAAGATGCTCTCCCTTGTGGAAATGCAAGTCCGTAACATTGGGATCACTTACAGGATTCAGTTTTACGTCCTGCAACGCTTTAACATAAAAATCATAAAACCGTTCATTTATAAAATCAAACTCAATCTGACTGCCGTATTGACGTTCCACCATACCAACAGGAACTTTGCCTTTACGGAAACCGGGAATTTGCACTTTATTCCTGAATTTCTTTAAAAAAAGATCATAATCCGCTTCGATCTCTTCCCACTGAATGTCTATCCGCAGTTCACGCTTAGTCGTCGATAATTCCTTAAGCTCCGTTTTCAATGAATCATTCTCCTTGCATTTTGATTTAGCTGATAAATATAAATAATTCATAGCTAATAACCAAGATTCTTGAATGAATCGCCGCAGCTTTACAGCCGGTTATTTAAGGAGATGATACAATTCCTGAAAGTCGGAAAACCGCAGTTCTTCAGCCCGTCTTGCCAGGTTAAAATTTGCAGTGTCTCTGTCCGCAATAAGGTCTTTTAAACTGTTACGAAGGGTTTTTCTGCGCTGATTAAAGGCAGTTCTTACCATCTGATGGAAAAACGATTTGTCCTCAATATCCTTATATCGATCCGGATATAGATGAATACAGATAAGGGATGACGTAACCTTCGGTTTTGGAAAAAAGACGGAAGGCGGTATGTGAAAGAGAATGTCTGCATTTCCGTACAGTTGGGTCAGAACAGTCATTATTCCGTAGTCTTTGGTCGAGGGTTCAGCCGCCAGACGCCGGGCAAACTCTTTTTGAACCATAAAAACAGCTGTTTTTATGTCTTTTGCATGTGCATAGAGCTTGAATAATATCTGGGAAGAAATATTATAGGGAAGGTTGCCGACAATTTTATGAGCCGGTAAACATGTTTGCCAATCCGTCTTTAAAATGTCTGCATGAATGACGGCAACATGGTCCGAATATGCATATTCATTCTGAAGTCCGGTTACAAGTCGGTCATCCAGTTCGATAAGGGTCAATCTGCGGCAATGTGGAGCGATATAACGGGTGAGAGCTCCTGTCCCCGGACCGATTTCCACAATTACATCTTCCGGTTCGGGGTTGATGTGAGCAATTATCTTGCGGATAATATTGGGATCTTGAAGGAAATTCTGTCCCAACGACTTTCTGGGACGATGCGAATAATTATCCATCTGTTTTGAGCTTATGAAAAAGATTCAAAGCATTTCCCGTGCTTATACGGGCAACATCTTCAAGAGTCACATTGAATAATTGTGCATATGTCTCTGCAACCTTTACCACAAATGACGGTTCATTGGTTTTACCCCGCCAGGGAACAGGCGCCATAAAGGGTGAATCTGTTTCAATCATGAGGGATTGAAGAGGCAGAGCTGAAACCGTTGCAGCGATCTCATTTGAAAATGTTACAATTCCTGTGAATGAAATCAGCAATCCTTTATCGATACATGTTTGGGCAAAAGGTGCTTTCCCTGTAAAGCAATGGCATTGACCGGTATAATAGCCGACTCTGTCCAGAACAGACAGGATAGCATTATCTGCCTGACGGTTATGGATAATCATGGGAAGTTCCAGAGATTTTGCCAGTTCCGCCTGCTCATAAAAAAACCTTTCCTGAACGTCCGGAGGGGCATAATCCCTATAAAAATCCACGCCGATTTCACCTACTGCCACACATTTATCGTGCTGATAAAATGCTTCAAGCTGTTTTAAATAGTCATCAGGTGCTCTGGGAGAATCTTCCGGATGCAATCCCGCCGCCGCATAGACCATGGGAAAACGGTCAGCAAGCCGTACAGCTTTTTCCGATGAAGCAATATCCACACCCGGAACGATAACAGCCCTTATGCCGTTATTGTAAGCCCTTTCCAGATATGGTTCGGGATTCTCGATAAATGGCGAAAAATTCAGATGAGCGTGTGTGTCAATCAATGGATTTTGCATGAAAACCTGACATAAATGCATGAATCAATTCTAAACCAAGNNCCGCCATACCGATCGTTAAACCGTAAAGCCCGTTTACTTTTACCAGGTCGAAAAGTGGTGCCGCGGCAGTCGGATACATGTAATCAAGGATTACGGCACTCAGCGAATAGACGGCAGATACCGCCAGCCCGCTGCCAAGAAAACGGATAATGGGTTTGTTTAAAATGATTCGGCTCCAAAGGACCGGCGGAATAAAGGACAGCATGAAAAATATAATAAAGTAGACAATATCCCGGCCTATCAGGAATGTAAAAGACTGATCTGATGAAAGTCTGTAAAGTAAAAAAACTGCAAGAAGAATGATTCCTTTGATAAGTTTGGCTTTTTTTCCTTTTTCATCAACCCACATCAAACTGATACAAAATCCGGCCAGAATAAAATGAAAGAATTGTGACTGCACGTGAAAGATACGGCTTCCCACCAGGATATATCCCGCAAGAGAACTCATGAGAGTACCGCTTACAACATATAATGCGGCTTGTACAGATTTTTTCATTTGATATCCGCACCCGAATCGGGCAGATCCTTATCCAGTGTTAAAAGTTGGAGTCTGCCTTTTGACTGTTCTGTCAAAAGCATTCCTTTTGATTCAATTCCCCGAATTTTAACCGGTTTCAGATTGGCTACAATAATGATGGTTTTCCCAATCAATTCTTCCGGTTTATAAAATTGGGCAATGCCGGCGACAATCGTCCGGATTTCCTCCCCGACCTCAATCTTCAGTTTAAGCAGTTTATCCGTATCCTGAACGTTTTCAGCATGAAGAATTCGGGCTGTTTTCAATTCGGATTGAAAAAAATCATCAACGGATATGACAGTTTCCTTCTCCTCCGATTCGGCTATATTCTTTGTTTCTGTTTCTTCAGAAGAAACAACAGACGGTTTTTCATCAAGAATTTTCAAATCCATACGGGGAAAGAGTGATTCAATTTTTTGTAAGGATACATTACTTTTCAAACCATCCCAGGACATTTCAGCCCCTAAACCCGTTTCGTCATTCAAAGCCCGGTAAAGGGAACCGGTTTTCTCCGGCATAACAGGCGATAGGATTCCGGCAGCCAGACGAAGAGATGCAAGTGCTGCGTACAGGACAGTTCCGGTGCCTGTCAGATCGGTCTTAACACCTTTCCATGGTGCTTTAAGCTCAAGATACCGGTTGATTGACCGGATATAAGTAAGGATTTCAAAAACGATTTTATTCAGTTCAAATGTCTTGAGAAGCACATCCACTGTTTGCAGCAATGCATTTCCTTCTTTTCGGAGCACAATTTCGGATTCACCCAAATCACCCGGTTCCGGCACTTTTCCGTCATAATGTTTTTCAATGAGTTTGAAAATGCGGTTTACCAGATTTCCCAGATCATTCGCCAGATCAGTATTGTATGTTTTATAGAACCGCTCCCGGGAAAAATCGGAATCGCCGAATAGGGGTCCTTCCTTCGCCAGAAAATACCGGAAAGCATCCGTACCGACATTGGACACATGTTCCCGTATCGTATTGAGATCAATAAAATTTCCCAGGCTCTTGCTCATCTTCTGCCCTTCGCTCATCCACCACCCATGGGCAAAAACAGTTTTGGGAAGCGGAGCCCCGGAAGCCATGAGCATGGTCGGCCAATAAACGCAGTGAGTCGTCAAAATATCTTTCCCGATAATATGCACGGCAGGCCACCATTTATTGAAAGTCTCCGGATCTTTTTTAAAGCCTACAGCGCTGACATAATTCAACAAGGCATCAAACCAAACATATGTTACATACTCAGGATCAAAGGGAAGTTCAATTCCCCATGACAGCCTGTTTTTGGGTCTGGAAATACACAGATCGTTCAACGGCTGCTGTAAAAAACCAACAATTTCGTTCCGACGGTTTTCCGGCTGAATAAATTCCGGGTTGGATTCAATATAAGCTAGAAGGTCCTTTTGATAAGCGCTCATTTTGAAGAAATAATTTTCTTCGGATATTTCCTTTACTTCACGGAAATTTCCCTCTTCAAATTCTTTTTTTGTTATGAACCGTTCTTCGGAAATACTGTACAACCCTTCGTATTTGTGCTTGTAAATATCACCTTTATCGAAAAGGTCCTGCAGAACATTCTGCACGATCTCCATATGTCTTTTTTCCGTTGTACGGATAAAATCATCGTATGTAAGCCCTAATTCATTCCAGAAATTCCTGAATCGTCCTGCGTAATCATCACAGTGTTTTTCCGGAGAAATTCCGGCTTTTTCAGCAGCCTGCTGCACTTTCTGACCATGTTCATCCGTGCCGGTCAAAAAATGGGTTTCATCACCTTTCAGCCGGTGATATCGGGCAAAAATATCCGCAACGATGGTTGAATAGGTATGACCGATATGCGGCTGATCATTCACATAATACAGAGGCGTAGTAATATAAAAACGTTTGGACATTCTCAAGGTACTCCGGATTATTGGTTATCTTCAATGGCTTTCAGTTCGTTTTCATCAACGGAAAGTTCAGATACAATTTCCGGCTTTTCTTCCGTGAGACCTGCTTCCCTGGCTTTTTCTATCATCGGACCGATTTCATCAAGAAGAATTTCTTCCCGCGTATCGTTTTCAAAATCACAGGTAATGAGTCCGGAAATGATATCGGCTTTAATAACAATCCCTTTATGACTGTTGCGCACAATAGGCGTCCCCGGTTTAGGGTACTTTTTCAACTCTTCCAGATAAACAGGGTGTTCATACCGCAAACAGCATTTCAGCTTGCCGCAAAGACCTGATAATTTCAAAGGATTCATAGGGAGGTTCTGGTCTTTTGCATTCTGAGTGCTCACCGGTTCAAAATCCTCGATAAATGTGGCGCAACACAAGGGAAAACCACAGGATCCCAAACCACCCAATCGTTTTGTTTCATCTCTTACGCCAATCTGGCGCATTTCAATCCGGGTTCTCAGAACAGACGCAAGCTGACGAACCAATTCTCTGAAATCAACCCGTTCTTCGGCCGTATAAAAAAAGGTGATCTTTTTTTTATCAAGCTGATATTCCACATCCATCAATTTCATTGAGAGGTTCAAATCATTGATTTTTGCCTGGCATATACTGAACGTTTTATTTTCACTGGCCTGATTTTCCTGATAAAGACTTATATCTGTTTCGCCGGCTTTTCTCAAAATCGCATAATTTGAGACGGGAAAGCAGGACTGGCAATCGTTTGACAGGGGAATTACTGACGTTACCTGTCCCATATCTTCACCTTTATCCGTTTCTACAACCAGATAATCGCCCACATTTACGGGATATTCCATATCATTTTTATAGAAATGCCTTCGATGCCCCTTAAACTCCATTTTTATAACTTCAACATGTTTATGAACCGGATCTGGCATGTGCTAATTCCTCTATTAATGAGAGACATAAGTGTCCAAGTAAGGCGGGAAAATAAACATTTTTCCCCGTCAATTCAATGATACGCTCAACTTCACGAATTATTTTAAGATAATCCACACCCGGAAAGTAGGTTGCAAATCCGGTAAGTTCCTTCACAAAGGCCGTATGGATCATGTAGGTCGGGTTACTGCCCTCCGTAATCAACTGAGCATCCCGCAACCAAAAAAGAATTTTTCTGATTTCCCGTCTCACGCTTTCTTTATCTTTTTTAAAGAGTTTATGCATCTCTTCAACCCAGGTATTGACGGCTGTCATATCCCCGCTGCCAAGATACCGCCAGAACTGGACAAGCTGTTGGCCTTCCGCATCCATATCCATGGATAAAAACTCTTTAACCAGGCGGATATCGCCGTTACTGAAATGGGCATAATAATTTGCTCTTTCTTCATCGAGGTCATGACTTTTCATCAGCCATCCCGCAATTTCTTCAACGGCAGGAGGATTGACTGAAATAAACTGACACCGGCTTCGGATAGTCGGCAAAAGGGCATTGATTTTATCCGTAAGAATTAAGAATAGCGTTTTGGGCGGCGGTTCTTCCAGGATTTTCAGCATGGCATTGGACGAAGCATCATTCATTTTATCTGCACGATAGACAATCACGACCTGCCATCCCGTTTCTCCGGCACTGAGCATCAGATCTTTCCTCAGCTTCCGGATCATGCTGATAAGAATTGTAGTGGCCGATTCCACTTCAATTCCTGCGTAGGGATCCTCGCCCAACCGCTGCATGGCTGCCTGAATTGGTTCAAATTCTGCTTCAGACAACCCGTCAAACGGATCGTCGTCTCTCCCGTTCTTTCCGGCAGGTGAGGGAAAAATAAAGTGAATATTGGGGTGTGAGTTTGTAAAAATTTTCCTGCATGAATCGCAAGAACCGCACGGACTCAAATCAGGCAAGGGTTTTTTACAGTTTAATGCTGCCGTAAAATTCAGTGCAAGGCTCATTTTACCGGATCCGAGCGGTCCTGATAAAATATAACCGTTGCCGATCCGTTCATGACGGATCAGTTCAAGTAATTGACCCAGAATTCTATCCTGTCCGACCTGTTCAATAAGATGATTCATGTATCAGCGCCTTGAAAGCCATTCTTCCGGATTGAGTTTCTGCCGTGCATCCCAGATTTCAAAATGAAGCATATGTCCCTGAAGGGATCCGCTGTCGCTGACTTCGGCAATAATCTGTCCGCCTTCAACGTATTCATTCTCCGAGATCTGAATATTTCCCACATGAGAATAGACCGTATAATAATCTTCGCCATGCATGATAATAATTGTATTGCCATACCCTCTCAGCCACGTAACCGTTGTAACCAGTCCGTCCATAACCGCAACCACCGGAGTTTTTTCCGGAGCTTTAATATCAATTCCGTTGTTCTCGGTTTCAGTTTTCAGCACCGGATGAATTTGTTTTCCGAAACGACTGACGACTGTCCCCTGGACCGGCCACTGCAAGCGCCCTTTTCCGGCAGAAAAAGTAGGATAATCCGTCCGCGGGACAGCTGCCGCCCTCATTCTGCGCTGGCGCTCAAGCTCCCGAAGCCTGTCCTCTCTTTCCGTGCGCGTACTGGCAATCAAACGCTGAAGCTGCATTCTGGATTGCTCTTTCCCTTCCAGTTCATTGGTAAGCATTCTTCTGTCCGATTTAACTTTTTCAAGTTTCACTGCACGGTCTTTTTTCATGTCTCTGAATTTTATCGCTTCTTCGTTGAGTTTTACCAGAGTCAGTCGGATTTGTTCTTCTTCCGCCTGTATTTCACGCGTTTCCTTCTCAATCTGAGCAATAACAGCCATGATTTTCTGATACAACTCCTTATCGGCCTTATTTATGGCATTGAAGTATTTAACCCGGTAGAAAAGCTGACTCAAATTATCAGAGGTCAGGATATACGTCAGTTT
>DKER01000184.1:0-25354 GCA_002452555.1 Fidelibacterota bacterium UBA6817
AATGTTTCAAGGATGGTTTTTTTGGTATAACAACCCGGGCGAAGATTAGTATCGCAGAGCGTCCGTGAAGAAGGTTTACGCAAATCCAAGAGGTCGTGAAGTGTTTGATAGCTTTTTTTCATTGTTCGCTGAATAAGCGTTCCGAAATAGATTATATCTGCATGAGAGATTTTTTCTCTGATATCCGGCGTTATTTCCAAATAGTCATACGCTGTTTCTTCACAGATTTTAAACGTTGCATTACCATATTCATCCAGATTAATAATAACATATCCTGTCGGATGATCCGGGTCCTGCTGGATATAAGCAGGATCCAGACCGTAAGAGGTAACGGCAGATATAAGTTCTTCTCCGTCCTTATCTTTGCCGACGCGGCTGAAAAAAATCGTTTCCAATTCAAAGGATGACAAATGGGCGGCCACATTGAAAGGAGCGCCTCCTGTCCGTCTATAATCCGGAAACCGGTCAAAAAGTATTTCACCGATCGAAATAATCATCACATTTTTTTGTTCTTTAAACTCCTTTTAACGAATCCTTCATTGTATTGATTGCTTTTCAATGAAGGGGCTTCATACATTCTTAAGAAATTTAAACATAAGATGAAAGGAAATTCTTTCAGATGAAAAACGCATTAATAATCATGCGGGTGTTTGCCATAAGCATTCTGTTGGTATCAGGATCCGGTTGCGGGATTGCTGCAAAAATTGAAGAAGCAAAAAATCTCCAGATTAACAATCCGGATCTGACAAAACTTCAGGATGGGACCTATGAAGGTTATCACGAGAGCGGTCCGGTAAAAGTATTATTGGATATTACTGTAAAAGATCATCAAATCATGACAATTGAAATCAGAAAACATGATCACGGCCGGGGTGAAAAAGCTGAAGAAATCATTGAGTCCATTCTTTCGGCTCAATCCCTGGACGTAGATGTGATCACACGTGCAACAGTCAGCAGTAAAATCATCCTTAAGGCCGCAGAAAATGCTTTAACCGTCAATCAATGATTAGAACAGCGTTGGCGTTTATATCAACATGACGGGTTTTTCGACAAGATGCAAATTGTATATAATAAAAAAAGCCCCCTGTATCGGGGGGGGGCTTTTTCTCGTAGAGGTTCTGCATTTATTCAGCAGAGGCAGGTAAAATTTTAAACGGTTCTTCCGGTGTAAAAGGATTATCATAATCACGGGTTGTACCATCACGCAAAGAAACAGTCATGACCGGTGATTTTAATTTTTCAATAATTTTTGATGTATCCGTTTGCGATGGATCAAATGTAATCTGCGCAACCGGCCGGTCGGTAAAGAGCGTCTTAAAACGGATGATACCGTCATCCCAGGACAGATGACTGATATAAAAACTAAATTGCCGCCGATAAGCGTTGTTATCCGCCTGGGGAAGTCCAATTTCCAGAACGTGCAGATTTGAAAGTTCATACGAGTCATATTTATTGAATTTTTGATCGATTGCCGGAAAAAATTCCAAAATAAAATCATGAATTCCTATCGGAGCAAGCACGGTTTCACCTTTTCCGGTTTGAAAATGCACGTTTACCGTTTCAGTTTTCCCGTCACGGATTCTTTCATACGCTCCCGCATTGATTGCGGTCAATATGTGATCAATCGATACAGAATCAAGATTAAAATAGATGTTGACCATAACCGGTTCTCCGAATTCTGTTTTAAATGCATACACGTGTTCAAATTTTGCCAGAATCCGGTAAAGGTCCATGTTATCATATCCGTCAAAAAGTTCATAAACCCCGACTCTGAGAATATCAATTGAGCCGATTCCCTCTTCAGGATTTCGAATTTTGTATTTACTGGGAGAAAAAACCGCTTCCTTAACGCCCAGTTCATCGAGAACTGCCGGATTATAATAGATAACAACCCTGTTTTCACTGGCATATGCATCAAGACCCACAATACCCGGTTTTCGCATTAGTTTGGCTTTCAGACTGCTCGCGCTGCCGAAACAGAAAACGGAACGTAGTTCTTTGATCTCATATTTTTGAACATTTTCAATTTCATGGTAATTGCCCCAGCGTTCATTCAACGTGGCCACCTTGTAATTTCTGGCAAAGAGAAGGGCCAAAACGAAGAGAACGGCAATAATAAGCGGCGGAATCCAATTTTTATCCCACTTCCACAAGCGGATTGCTCCCTTGGACGGGCAGCTTTTTACACAATCCATGCAGAGTGTGCAGTCCGGATGATCCACTGTTTCGTATTTATGTACATCGATCCCCTGGGGACATTTTTTGTCACACAGTTCGCAACTTGTACACTGTGAATCGTCAACTTTTATTTTAAACAGTGATAAACCGTAAAACTTATATCCGAAGATTTCCGTTAACGCGCCAGACAGCGTTAGTGCACCCAAAAGCCATGCTACGTGAATATCCATACCGGCCCACCGAAGGGCTAGATAAACAAGCAAAATCGGAACCGAGATAAGAAAATTGGCTGCAATGTTGCTAACGGCTGAAAGGGGGCAGATATATTTACACCAGAAAAAGCGAATAAAAACTGACACAAAGAGTACAATAAAAAGGGCTGTCAGCGACCATAATAAGACAACATCGCGATTAAATCCTGAAGTGACGCCAAAATATGGGTCAAATTTTTTACAAAACAGTTCGCTGCTTGTAATCGTGAAATAGGCAGTCGTATATAAAAGTCCGTATTTCAGCACTCTAAGACTGCGATCCAGCCATCCCTTAAGCGTAATTGTTTTCAGTCCCACTTTTGCCGCGAGATTTCTTAAATGCTCGATAACAGTTCCAATGGGACATAAATAACCGCAGAAGAGTTTCCCAAAGAGGATGACGGCAACCACCAATGCGAGTCCCATAAAGAGCTGTGTTGCACTCATGGCGCATGACAGCGACCCCATCCAGAGTTTACTGCCGAAAGCCATGATTCCGCCGAACGGACAATATGCTTCAAAATCGACTGAAAAATCTTTTTTAACGGCAGCAATGAATGCAAAAAGTACGATCAGCCCCAGGATTGTCAGTTGAATCGTTTGTTTCAAGCGGTTTTGATATTTTTTTGCCATTGTCTCTCCCCAACGGTTATGGTAAAGAATAAGAAAAAGGGGGGAGGTTGCATTCTCCCCCTTATCAGATATTGGTTATGTTTATTTCAGCAGAACCATCCGGTGTGTCGATTTAAAATTACCGGCATGAACCTGATAGAAATAAATTCCGCTGGCAACACCGGCGCCCAGATGGTTTGTTCCAGACCAGTTAATACTGTGATAACCGGCTGGCATTTGTTTGTTGTTGACGAGTGTCGTTACCTGTTCGCCTAGAATATTATAGACTTTAATCGTCACATTAACATTTTCCGGCAGATCAAAACGAATTGTCGTCTCCGGATTGAACGGGTTTGGATAGTTTGCATGGACAGCAAATGTTCTCGGCAGAACATCAACCACGGATACCGGAGGAAACTCTGTATTTTCCGTTCCGGGCGTAGGCGGCATTAAATCCCATGAATCGCTGCCGTCCGGTATGCGTCCATAGGCTGTATCGGCACTTTGAGCTTCAAATGTAAGTGAATCTACGTAAACAATTTCTTCATTGAGGACCTGAACGAGTCCGATCTGTTCACCGTCAGCACTTAAATTGAAGTCAACATGGAGAACGCCCTGTTCCAATTGTTTATCTGCCCAGAGGACCAGAAATCCGCCGGCAGGGATAGTCGTTTTGGACGGATCGGTCTTGGGAATCTGCCACAACAGAGGGTTGGAAAGATTATTCGTAACATACAACCCTCCAATGTCAACGGGTTCAGCATTGGTGTTGTAGAGTTCAATATATTCATCATATTCACCAAATTCATCTGTCAGGGCAGCATCATTACTGGCCAGAAATTCATTAATGACAATGCCGGTTACGGGGACTTCGGGCGTCATATCCAGTTTAAGGATCACACCCTGCTGACCAACAGCCCACAAAACATTATTGCGGAAACCGCATTTCTGCAGGGTTGGTTCTGATGCTTCAACACCGGAGACTTCCTGACCCCATGTGAGTCCGGCATCTTCCGATTTATAGATCCGTCCGCGGCGGCCTACGGCATAAACAAGATCATCCGTAACAAAATCAAGATCATAGATATCATTTCCGTCAGGATCTGTAAAAACAACTTCAAGCGAATCCAGTTTATTAAAGTCTGTCGTCCGGAAAATCTCGCCGGTAGAAGCAACAACGATGAGAACGCCGTTTCTTGATTTTACAGCTCTCATGCTTTGGCTTCCGTAATCCCGTGCCATATAGAAGCTGTCCAGTGCAGCATTGGCAAATAGGATTTGTCCGCTACCGACAGATGCAACAACAAGATCCGGGGAAACCGGCCAGAAATCATATATAGTACTGCTTCCGGCACTGTATATTTGTTCCCACGTTTCTCCGCCATCCGTAGATTTAATGACAATCGCAGAAGACCCGCCGGCCAGAATTGTATTTTCATCGATATAACGAACAGCGTTGATGTGTTTATTGGATTGTTCTGCCATGGGGTTGTTTTTTAATTCCCAGGTTTGTCCGCCGTCAGTTGTTTTCTTAATAAAGCCGCTGCTTCCGGCAATAAGGCCTGTATTTTCATCGGCAAATTCAATTTCGTACAAAGATACAGTCGTTTGCGTCGCATTATTATTAGGATACGTCCAGGTTAAACCCTGATTGTCGCTGAAGGTCAGATCCCCGCCGCTCCAGTCTGTAACAAATACTTTTGAATCTGAAGGCATTGCGAGTCCCCAAAAGGAGGATCCGGGCCAGTCATTCAATGCTTCGAAGGTTGCCCCTCCGTCTGTGGTAGCCATCCATTGACCATAATTGCCATAGGCAAAACCAACATCAGCAGACGGGAAGCTTACCAAACTGACATCATTTCCTGTATTATATGAGAGTGTATCCCAATTTGTACCTGCATCCGTTGTTTTCAGCAGCCATGCACTGTTTCCGCCGACAACGATATTGTTGTCATCAATAACATCAACCGTGATATTTCTGTCATACGCATAGGAAAACGGACCGCTTAATGCCCAGTTGATGCCGTCTGTTGAGAGAAAAATTGTTCTGTGATAACCGGCAATTGCAAACGTGGAACCGGCAGCATCGATATCATAGAGCCGTGTGCTTGATGTTCCGATAGGAAATAATCCTGCAATAGAATTAAAAGTCCAGTTATCGCCGCCATCGGTTGTGTACCATGTCTCACCGGCATTGGCATCAGAAATTACAACGCCTGTATTGGCATCAATAAAAGCTACACCGGCATCCAGGTCAGCATTTTGAAAGTCATATGCACTTTTAACCCAGGTAGCGCCGCCATCGGTTGTTTTCATTAATGTTGCCGTTTTACCGCACACATAAGCCACCTGATCGGAAACAACGGCAACACCCAAAAGATCTGCCTTCGTCAGACTTGTGTCTGATACATCCGTCCAGGCGTCACCGCCATTGACAGTTTTCAAGATTAACCCGGCCTGCCCGACTGCAAATCCTGTATTGTTATCAGCAAAATGGAGTTTTAGCAGGTTTGGGGCTCCTGTTTCCGGTTCACGAACCGGTGAAATGGTCTTTCCGCCATCATTTGTGACATAAATCGCTCCTTCAGCACCAACAAGAATTCCTTTTTCCGCGCTGAAGTAATGAACATCAGACGGTGAAAAAGTGAATGTTTGTTGTTTTACCACTTCCCATGACTGTCCCATAAGAAGTGTGGCTGTAAGGAGGATTATTGTTAAGCCTAACAATTTTCGCATTCTTACCTCCTTTGTATTAGTCTTATACATTATGTTTATCGCATTACACAAAGCTTTATCTGCCAGTTATTGTTGATTTTATCTGATCCTTCAGGCACATCAAGGGAATAGATCAAGCTGGGGCAGAATCGATTTAATCCAGGCTGATATTCAAATCCGGCATATATTTGATAGCGCATCATTGATGGGATTTTCCAGGTGAAATGAAGGGGTATTTTTTCAACAGAAGCTCCGACAAGCCATGCCGTAACAGGATAGGGTCTCAATGACAGATCAATGGATCCGCGCCAGCTCAATTCATCCGACGATAATATTTCCCGTGACAAATAGTCTTTATAATCATACTTAAAATTCCCTGCCCGCAAAGAGAGGGACAGCGATGAGCTCTCACGAAAATAAAGATCTAAACCAACGCCTCCGTGAATCCGGGATTCTTCATATTCCATAAAAACAGCATTATACAAGCCCGTCTTACCCCAGTCTTCGTTATAACAATATTGACCAAAAACCGTCATTGCAACCGTTGTATAATCATACTTAATCCAAGTCAACCCTTCATAATAACTGCTTTGCCAGAATCCTCGCTGCGATGTATCGCTTCGGGTTCCCTTACGGGCATCATTTTCTTCCGTCCCCCGGGTGAAACTAACATACATACTGAATGGTGATTCTGCCTTTCGATGCAATAATCCGGAGCCCAGATTATATCCGTTTTTATTTCTTTCCGTATTAATTGAGGACCCGGGGTTCTCAGGTCTAAAGACTGAATAACCGATCCAGGTCCAAACAAGCGCATCCTGAAATTCTTTGACAGCTTCAAACGTGCTGCGAACCCTGTACCGTCGTATCCAGGCATCCATAAAAAAAGAAGAAAAGACATTATAACGGGCAGAAACTGTTATATCGCTATTCAGCTCACGTGTTCTTGCCTGAGTATAGACATCCTTGATTCCCTGTTCCACGCCATAATTGATTTTGAGTCCCATTGTTAACCTGTCAGTAAAATCCTGAGAATAAAAGAAATCAATTAATGGACCATTAAACTGAAAGTTGCCTTTTGTTGTATCGGAAAATGAGATGTATGACCCATAAAAATCTTTTTCCACAGATCGGTACTGGTTTTGGTGGTGTGTATTTCTAAAGTCTATGGCAGCATAAAGCCGTGTCCTTTCATTCAGGCGACGAAAGGTCTCAAACATACCTCCGAAAAGGATGACAGAGCCGGGTTCATACAGGCGGTGATAATCATTCAAAGCCTGTCCGCCGTATAGTGATGTTAAATTCCCTTCACGTCCATTGTAATCCTTGAAATGGTGGGGCATGTTTTGCATTTCCCATAAAGTACGCCACATAACAGGAATTCCCTGATACTGGGAGTTTGTATAAGCGTATCCTTCGGCGGCAAACAGAAGAAGAATTCCAAAAAGATATGTAATTTTTTTCATCGTTATTATTTAATCATTTGGGTATTTGTGGTGATATCCCGGGGTCGGTGCGTTCAGTAATGTAAAATCTATGGTGCTGTTATCCGTATCAAAACCCGGTTCTATGCGCTCAATAGATTGTCCGCTGTATTTAATGGCGCCAACACCGGCCCATCCCGCATCCAATTCTTCCGTAATGTCTTTGATATGACTTGAGGATGAACTGTATTCAACAACATCGATGATCGTTTCCATATCTATACCATCGATGTAATCCACGTCTCTCCCATCAGCCAAAAGAACAACATCGCTTCCAAGAGCAATCATAAAATCCAGCCGGTGTCCTTCTTTTAGATTATCCAGATTGGGAACGTTCGGATTATCCGTATCGGCATAATCCTGAGAATTCACAAACTCCCAGTCTGCATTTGTTAAATCAATACTATTTACCAGAGTGTCTTTCCCCTGAACGATAACATGATTGATGGCATCCTGTGCAAGAACGACAAAGCTGCCGGGGGCTACGGGATATTCCCGGCCAATTACCGGTTCCCCGGGAAATTGGAAAATATATGTGACATTATCAGCGCCAATAGTACTGGCACCCATCCGGCAAACAATCATTCCGTCCAGATAAACTGTATCGGCAGATGCATTATATAATTCAATAAACTGGTCATAGAAATAGAAAATTCTATTGGGAGGTCCCATGTAATATATTTCATTTATTTTAAGACCGGGCTTTCCGCTGACCCGCGCAATGAGTGTATCTGATTCGCTTGCATCTTCGTGAATATAAAACTCTTTTTGTCCGGTTACCCTGGATGTCCCCAGTTCATTATCAAAGGGAAAGTCATATCCTACACTGGCAATATAATAACCATTTGGAAGGCTGTCAAAGAAAACACGACCGCTGTCATCGGTTAAGGCATTAAAATTAAAACCGTGGTAATCATAATTTTTAAGATTAACCGGAACACCGGCCAAAACCGGACTTGAATCCAAAAAGAAACGCCCAAGCCCGCTTGTATCCAGATAAATGCTAAAGGTTTTACTTTGGGTTCCTTCATAAACAGAAGGCTTCTCGTCTACTTCCATACATGAAAAAAGAACAAGAAACAGGAAAGACGCAATAAATAGTGTTCTGAGATGATTTACCATTGTGTACTCACCTCCAGACCATAATAAATTGGAACATTCAATTCATAAATATTACCCCTGAACGGATCTGTCCAGAGTCCCGGATCGTCAAAAAGATTATTAACATAAAGGGATACTTCGGTATTCTGACCCAAAGATTTGCTCAGTCGGGCGTTTACAATCCACTGGTCTCCGTAATCCCATCGTTTCCCATCATACCAGTATGTCATGCCTTGGTGGAGCAACACCGGATGACCTTCAAGAACAGCTTCAATTGCATTGGATTTGTAAATGGTTCTTTTTTGATCAAAGGGTATATACTGCACATCCACCGTCAGCCATATTCCTAATCTCTGATTGATAAACGAAGTTTGCTGGCCTAAAATAATTTTGTGTTTCCATGTTTCAGAGCTGGGTGCCCAGATCTCCTCCCAGGATGTATCCGGGGAGCTGTCATAATACCGCCCTTTGCTTCCCTGTCTGGAATAGCGATACGTTGCATTAAATACAAATTTCAGACTTTTAATTCGTTTGGTCTGAAGTGCAAACTCCAAACCGCGGTCCCTGCTCCAGGCCTTGTTTTCCATAATAGCATAGGTCAAAGAAGTGAGAGTGTCCGGATTGATTTCATATCCTGAAGGATACGTTGTCGTGGATGGCATATCATTGGATATCGAATAGTATCCCGTCAATGAAAGTCCGATCCATTCCGACGCCTTCCAGTCAATGCTTGTTTCCACTTTATCGGTGTAATACGCTTTCAGGTCAGGATTTTGCTGCTTGAATTCCACCTCAACCCATTGGGAATCAACAAAGGTTTTCACATATGCAGAATTTCTGTACACGTGACTCAGGGAAATGGATTTTACGCTGCGGCCTGCACCAAAACGCCAGAACAGATCATCGAATACCTGGACCCGTGTATTAAAACGCGGGCTCAGAAATTCACCCTGTCTGGCATCCAGAAAGGAAAAAGTCCCGTCATTTATCCCCGGATCAAATCCCCTGAAATTGATGGCATCATAGCGCAACCCGTACATCATTTCAATGCTGCGCTTGTTAAGGATCCATTTATTGTTTTTTTCACCGTACAAACTGATCTTTGGAAATCCCGGGAATTCATCAAAGGAATAGCTTCTTCGGGTACTGTAGGCGCCATAATAGTTATAAACAGAATCAAGGGTAACTCCCTTGCCGGTATTTTTTTGATAATTAATATCTAATCCGAAAAGGGTCCCGCTTTCATTGCCGTTTTTATGTCTCGTTTTCTCCTGACGCATAAATTTTGTAAAAACATTCCATTCCCGGCCATCTTCCCATACTTCACCGATATAACCGTATACTGTGTCAATCTGATCGTTCACCCAGCGGCTTCGGTAGTTATCTTTCCGGTTCATGGAGACATTGAAATTTCCCGAATAGTTAATATCTTTTTCCGGTTTAAAGTTCAGCTGAAGGCCTGAGGTGGTCCTGTAATCCCTGTTATGCCGCCCAACTCGGTTCGCATCCGTTGGTCTTTCATCATCCAGGGAACGTGTATAACTGCCCCTCATAACATAATCGAGCTTTTTATCAAGCGCGTTGCCTGAATATACGCCGCTTACATAGAAACGGTGATATTCATCCCCCTTTTTCCGGATATTGCGTTCACTGTATGCATAATTTCCGTGAAAATCAAACGTCCCGCCGAAAGGCATTTTAAAACCGGTGCTGTAGCTCAGACCTTTCGTGTCCGGATTAAATTTTCCCTTAAGCCGGGAGCGGATCATCCCCTTTTTCGTTTCAACTTTTATCACACCATCTGCAAAATTGCTGTATTCTACGGAGGGAATACCGGTAATCACTTCCACCCGTTCAATATCATCGGCAGGAATCGTGCGCAAATCAATGCCTGATGCCAATGAACTGCTTAAGGCCGTGATTACGGCATCGTTACTGATTTCCTGACCATCAACCATGACGGTTGTGCCGAATGTTTCATTGCCGGCGAGATTTCCCCCTGTTGTATGTGCAACTTTTCTGATACCGATGCTCTGAGCATCCGACAATCCGATTTTTCGTGATTTTTCAACACCGGGAATCAGGGTCAGCACATCACCCAGATTATCCGCCTGAAGATGATCAATTTCACCGCTGTCAATTCGTCTGGTTGTAACCAGTTCGCTCTGGATCAGTTCTTTCTCAACAGCTTTCACCTCTATTCCGCCAATCATAAAACAGTATTCAGAATTCCATCGCCCCGTTTGATTAATAAGACGAATAACCACATCATATGATTGACCTTCCAAAACCTGAAAATCAAAAAGGCTGTTGCTGTAAAAACCTTCCTTCAGAGCAGCCAGTTTATACCGGCCTTCCGGAACATTTCTCAGCATAAAGAACCCTTCCTGGTCTGACATGGTTTCAAGGTGGAATGTTTCATTGTCAGGATCTTCCAAAACAATGAGGGCTTCAGGAATAATGCTCTTTTCCATATGGCAAACCACTTTGCCTTTAATATCTGCAGACAGGGCAGGACACACAGACAACAGAAGAAAAAGAATAATTTTCAGAAACGCTTTGCTCATTTCCTTTCCGGGCGCCATAACGGCACATATATGTACACAAGGCATGCAATCAAACCATAGAAACCCGTAACAGTTACAAGAATCAATTCAGGAATTGCAGATTTAAATGTGCGCTCTTCCTTTTTAAGAAAAAACATAAACACGATCAAAGCAATGAGATTGCCAATCAGAGCAAGGGGGAAATTCCAAGTGGTGAAAAGACCGACAAAAGTCGTAGAACCATCATACAGCGTCAGTGTAAAGGGAAAAAGAAAATTTGCAACCTTACCCTGAAAATAATCATCCCGGGTTTTCCATGATTCATGATATTCATCCAACAGATTATAATCTCTGTCCGTTACGAAAACGTCAATTCTATCATTATTCTGGATTGAGACCTGCCGGAAAAAGAGATCGGTTGTAATGATCACCGTTGAATAATGGCTGTCATAATAACCCATTGTGGGCAATTCAACCGGTTTATAATTATCATAGGTGAGGAAGAACAGTCTGTCATCGTCTGAGACAACAACGCCGTAATATTCCTTCAGAACATTCTCGGAAACGATGATTGAACGGATAGGAATACTCGCCGGAAAATTTGCTTTATTTACCACGGGCTGTCCTTTAGCTTTTTTTACGTGATAAAGTTCATCCTTACCGTCAATAATAAAACACCCTTCATCAAAAGCTTTCCGGGTTGTGGGATTCATAAAAACGGATTTGGCAGGAAATTCAAAACCGTTGTCAATCAGAGCTTGTGTAAAACGCTCTGTCAGGTCTTCATCGATTTTTTTGGTAACGCTGTTGATAAATTCCATGCGTTTATTTTGAATCCGAAAAAACTCTTCAGGAAATTCAAGGCGCACCCTGCCGGATTCTGATTCCAAAAGAGGATAAAGAGGAATCAGGGGCTGGTCAAGTTGATAGGGTCTTATGCGATGCATATTTCTGTTTCGCTTTATCTCGTTCGGGTCCAGCTTAACGCCATGAATAGATTCGGGCATACGACCGTCAGAGATCAGTTGCATATAATAAAAGAACGGAAGTTTTGCTTCATATTCATCCCTGTCATACGTATTGCCGTCGGCGTCTACAAATATTTGCCCATCATCGCCCCGGCGGGACATGATAAATACTGAATCCACCGGAGAATAGGAAAGATAGGGCGTGTTTGTTTTTACATCAAAAAAGATCCAGTAAAGATCCGGAAGGTATACGGACATTACCAGCACTGCAACGAGAATTAATGTATATCTGCTGAGGCGAACAATCATTTATAAACTCCCTTTTTAAATCGGTGACCAGAATAGATAACGGATACGGACAATAAAAGTGTCACAACAATCATAATCAGAAGAACTCTGTCATAGATATTATAAAACCAAGCGTTGAGAAAAAGTTTACCGAATCCAACAGCGAAAAGAATATAAAGAATTCGCCGTTTCCACATCGGCTCCAAAATTATATATGAAGCGAGGGAATATGCAGACAACCCCAACAGGTACCATGGAAGAATAGTCCCTAATGCGCTGTGAACAATATTTGAGGGGAAAAACACGTAACCTGCTGCGAGAAAACACAGAGCGGAAACAATAAAAATGACCAAGAGAGATACATACCCGATCCCAGTCATAGCCAGAAGAACATTGTACTCGTCAACCGGAAGGTGGAAGGTGAGTTTAATACGTTTACGCTGAATTTCAGGGACAAACTGAACCGTTGCGATAACAAGGCCTGCCAAGAGGGGGAGATACTGAAGAAATGAGTAATACTTTACACCTCTGTAGATAATATTGTACCAGTAGCCCGGAGCTTCATTAAAACGAAAGGTGTGTCCAACCGATGCGTAAATATATATCAACACGCCGGCAAACAAAATGCCCATTGCCAAAAAAGCCCATCGAATTTTTAACCACTCTTTATAGAAAATTGATTTAACCATTATTCCTCCGTTAATATTTACCGGTGATACCGATAAAGGCATCTTCAAGGGTCATGTGGACTTCCCGGAAATTGTCAAACGCAATTCCTTTTTCTTTCAGGTATTTTTTTACCTCTTCGGGGTTTTGGAATGAATACATTTCAGCATGATTTTTAACTCGGTCAAAATTCACGACAACATCATCTTTCTCAAGAAAAGCCGGCCCGTCTTTCAGAAGAAAATCATACTGACGAAAGTGATTCATGAAATATTCCATGGATGACGAATGCAATACACCCTCATATCCCATGATAACCACATCATCAATTAACCGTTCCATGTCCTGTATAATGTGGGATGTTACAAAAATTGTTTTATTTTCTGCTTTGCCGTACTCTGCCAGAAATTCTACAAACAGACGGCGATAACCCGGATCCAGTCCCATGGAAAAATCATCCATTATCATCAGATCAGGATCCTGGGCCAGAATCAGTCCCAAGGCAACCTGGCTCTGCTGACCGCAACTCATGGTGGAAATTTTTTGTTTTTCAGTGATTTGAAGCTTGCTCATCAATTCGTAATACGGTTCTTTTTTCCATTGGGGATAAAACTGTGCGTAAAATTTCTCAATCTGGTAGATATTCATAAAATCATATTGAATATGTCCTTCCAGCAAAAATCCGACCCGGGATTTTATTTCAGGACTCAGATACTGAGAATTTTCACCTAGGATGAAGCATTCTCCGGCTTTTGGTTCAAGAAAGCCGTTCAAAATGTTAATCGTTGTTGTTTTTCCTGTCCCATTTTTTCCAAGCAACCCTAATATTGAACCGGTTTTGATATTAAAACTCATGTTCTCATAGACCTTCTTGGCTCCGTAATAATGAGTAAGATTCCGGCATTCTACAGCGTATTCCATGCGCCTCTCTTTGTTTATGTTTACATTATAAATAGCAGAGATATGTTCGGAAACTCTTCTTTAAATGGCAAGTTAAAAATTGACAATAATTCACTTATTTTCAAAAAAATTGAAATAAATACAGGAATATTTGTCATTTTGAAGAATAAACATACACTAAATGGCTATATAAACGCTTTGTTGTATTGCATAATTATACATAATATGCATAATCATTCAACCGGTGTTTTTACGTTTTGTTACTTTTTATAACCCTTCTTTAACACCGGTTATTTCTGTATTCCTTTTTCGGCATTTCGGAAAATTGATCAATCTTTTTCGGGATACAAAACAATCTGCAGAGGTTTTGTTGTGTTCAGATATTTTACGGCACTTTCCACGACGTTATCTTTTGTCAGGGAGTTAATATATTCCTCTGCCTGAAGGATTGAATGAATATCATCACCGTAAAAGTAGGCGTTTTTCAATTCATTAAGCCAGAAAGTGTTGTTTTTAAGATTATTTTGCCGTTGCCTGATCTCAATTTCACGCACTTTTTCAACTGCAGCAGGGTCCAATTCGCCGTTCTGTATCCTTTCCAATTCTTCAAAAAGTTTATGGGTTAATTCTTCAACCCTGGCCGGTTCACAGGAAAAATAAAACTGGAAAACAGTCTGTTCCTCCGGATGGCGAGAGATGCTGTTCCGAACGGAAACGCCGTATGTGCCGCTGCTTTCTTCCCGGATCACTTCCCTAAGCCGGGCTCTAAGCACGCTGTTCAGAGCTTTTGTATAGAATTCTTCAGATTGAGAGTAGGCAAAAGGACTGTGAATCAAAATGAAATTGTTGCTCTTGCTTTCAGAACCTCTGAAAATATTTCTTAAAAGTGGTCCTTCAACATATCGGACGCCTTCATCTCTCCAGGATTCTTTTCTCCCTGTTGACGGAAGTGTGGCAATATATTGCTCTATGAAGGGTTTGATATTATCCTTTGAAAAATTTCCGACAAAGACAAAGACAAAATCCCCGGCATCTGCAAAACGGTCTTTGTAAAAATTTAACGCTGTTTCCATATCCAGCTTGTCAAGATCATCCATAACCATGGGAATTCTTCGCGGATGGTGATCATAGATAATGGAAATGATGCTGTCATTGTATACGGATTCCGGGTCAGATTCAGCATTAAATAATCTGGCGCGATATTGTTCCACCAAGGTTTTAAAGGCTGTCGTGTCGGCCCGCGGCTCAGTAAAATAGGAATAAATCATTTCAAACATGGTTTCGGCATCTTCAACTGTCGTGTTACCTTTTAATCCTTCAGAAAGAGTGGCAACATATGGATCAACCCGGACACTTTTCCCTGCCATAAATTTTAAAAGATTGGTTGCATCATAAGGACCTAAGCCGCTGTTTGAGACAAGCTGTGCTCCGATTTTGGCACTTTGCAGCGTTTCAGTTTCCGCAAGACTCCATCCTCCGGGACTTACGGCATGAAACAGGATTTCATCATTTTTAAAATCAGTCGGTTTTAAAACGACTGTTATGCCGTTTGACAATTTCCACTCCGTAACATCAAGCAAAGGATACTCTTTTTCGCTCAATACGGTTCCCGGTTCGGGAAGGGCAGAAATCAAAGGTTCTATTAATTCTGATTCTGAATAAGGGTCAATATCTTTTGAGGAAACAGACAGAAAGAGTGTTTCGAGTTCTTCTGCCGTCGGAACAGGAATATCTTCCTTCTCCGGCAACTCAACAAGAACAATGCGGTTGTGGTCTGTCATAAGGCCCTTTGACACGGCCATGACTTCTTCCAGTGTTATTCCGGGAACTTCCTGTTGTGCCAGTTTGTATTCCCATTCAATGCCCGGAAGACTTTCAAATTTGAGAAAGTTCCGGATATATTCAGAGGCTATGGATGAAGATTCCCGTTTATCCCGTTCTGTGTAACTCCGGCGATAACCGGTTAAAAGCTGCTTTTTTGCCCGCTCCAGTTCCGACGGTAAAAAGCCGTAACGTTCTGCCCTCTCCGCCTCTGTTAAAATCGTTTCAAGACCTTCCAGCAGCCGTCCGGGTTTAGCCATAACATTCAAGCCAAAAACATCTACGGTGCGTACATAACTGCCTTTGCCCGTACTCGCCCTGACAAAGGGTGCGTCCGGGTTGCGGTTTATTTCACCCAGCCGGGCATTCAGCATGCGAAAATAAAGTGTTTCAACAAGGTTCTGTCTGTAGTCTTCAGCCGTTAAATGTATCTGGGGTTCCTTTTTATAATAAACACTGACTTTTTCCGTCGTTGCTTCTTTATCCGTTACAATAGAGTAAAGTGGTTTTTCATTATCGGGAACAGTAAAAAGTTCCCGTTCACGTGCCGGCTCCGGCCCTTTATACGGTGAGAACGTGTTTCGAATCCATGTCAACATAGAATCTGCATCAAAATCACCAATAGCAATGACAGCCATCAGGTCCGGACGATACCAGTCCTTGTAATACCGCTTTATTTCTGAATGTGGGGCCTTTCGTATTATCAACGTATCACCAATTGTGAGACGATCCGCATATCGTGATCCCTCAAAAAGCACTTTTATGTGTTCATCAAACATACGGGCGCGAGCAGAGCGGCCATATCTGAACTCTTCGATGACAACCCCTTTTTCTTTTTCTACTTCCAGGGAATCCAGAAGCAGTTTAAATGCCCAGTTTTCCAGAATATTAACGCCCATTTTCAGTAATTCCAGGGAATCCGTGGGAATTTGGAGCATATAGACTGTTTCGTCAAAACTGGTGTAAGCGTTTAAATCCCGGCCAAATCGTATTCCGATACGTTCCAGCGTATCAATCAACGTATTATGGGGATAATCTTCCATACCGTTAAAATGCAGGTGTTCCAGAAGATGGGCAAATCCTTTCTGTGTATCATCTTCCAGCGTGGCGCCGGCATTGACCGCCAGACGCAATTCTGCCCGTTCTTCCGGTTTATTGTTTTCCCGAATATAATATGTCATTCCGTTATCCAGCGTCCCTTTCAGGATTTTGGAATCCAGGGGGATTGGCTGAGAAAGAATAATTTCATCATTTTCCTTAATAACCGTTTTGTCTGAACATGAGACAAGCAACATCATTCCAATAATCAGTAAAAACCACAGTTGTTTTCTAATTCTCATCCGTTTTCCTTTTTTGTTTTATCGGATTTTTTCCTTAATGCTGGTGTTTTAATTTTTTTAATAACAACGAAATTCCTTGAGAGTTCCGTCATGGCGTAATTGGATTGTTGGCACCGGCCTTGAGTCGATTCATCGTTTTCAGAGCCTCATTTTTTACAACAGCCGGCGTATTATCATCCTCTATCAATGTATTGAGGATCGCTTCACATTTCTCCGTCGCGTCAGGATTGAGATGATACCAGCCAAGAGCTTCAAGGGCTACAGTCCGGATATAATCGCTTTCATTTTCTGAGATCCCCGTTTCCAAAAGAACCGGGATCGCTTCCGGAAACTGGTAATTTCTGAATATGCGAAGCTGATTATTTTTTTGTCTGTCGGTCAGGCCTGACTCTGAAAGAGATTTCAAAAGATCATCATACAACCTTCGGTTTGAACTGTTCCAAAGCACACGGATTGAATTATTGATATCATCAACCCGGCTGGCCGGCATTTCTTCGTCAACAAAGACAAAGCACGTATCTTTATCATCTGCCAAAATAATTTCCAATGCTCCTTTTGCTGCAAAGCGAACACGCTTGGATACATCCGTTTCAACCGCAACAGCTAGCGTAGGAATATATCGGTCCAGTCCCGAAGCTCCCATCATATTTGCTGCAACTCTCCGGATAAGTTCTGCCGGATCATGGGCAGCATCTTCCAATAAATCATAAAACTCTGGCGTTCTTAAAATTGCAAGGCATTTCAAAGCCTGAAGACGAACATTGTCCGACAGATCTGTATTAAACGTATTCACAAGGAAGCCGTTTCCTTCAAGTCCTTCCAGTTCAAAGACTTTTCGGACAGCCAGTCCCCGCAACGTCAGATTATCCGACTCCAGAAGCGCTTCCCAGGTTTTGGGATGATTTTTCGCATTTAATAAAATATCATCCCACCAGGAGGTCTCTATGGATGAATGGTTAAAGTGAAATGTGGGATCACCGATAACATGGCTTTCAAGGTATGTGTTGAACATATGCCACTGACCGATACGGGCACCCTGATACACCATACCAAACAGTTCATTGGGCCAGATATCCTGTTTTACATTTACTGTATTGGCCACCCCCACAAGCGTTGCCCCTTCTTCCATTATGTACGTCCCGGAAATATAATTCTCCTTGAAAAACTGTCCGTTGTAACATTCATCAAAAATCACCAGTTTTGCCATTGGATTCGTTTCAATAATATCCGAACTGTAAATATCCATGGCCGCATAATACAGAGAATCCTGCAAAATGGATTCCGGATCATAAAGTCCTTCAAACCAGGCCTCTGTTACTTGATACTGCTCTTTATAATATGTTTTGCTTTCTTCGCCTTTTTCATCTCCGTACCGTTCCCGTGCAGTGCGAACTTTACTACGGAAATGCCGCTTGATATAATCTGCAGCCATCATCGGGCTTTTAGGATCTTCGAGTCCCAATAGATACTGGGCATCTGTTCCGCCGTGACAATGAAAGACGGCCATATCCAAATCCGGGTTCTGCAATTCGTAAAGAATAATCTTTTTCAAATCCTGGCTCATTGTATGATAGTAATTTTTCAGATAAGAACCTGGGTGATAAAGACCGGGGAATTGTTCTTTCAGCATATAAAGCTGTCCTTCCCAGGCCGTAAGGGATTCACTATGGTATCCATGTCCGGCAAACGTAATGGCTTGGTCCAGGATGTTTCGTTCATATTTTGCCTGAGCGGCTTTTGTCAGATATGCTGCAATATCCCGGTATTTCTGTTCTGAATGCCTGGGAGATATAATTCTGCCGCTGTAAATATCCCGTTCAATCCGCTGTGGAGAATCGGCCCGGAGAGAATAGTAAAAAAGCCGGGGATCCAGAGTATCCTGTTCGATAAAATCAAATGTAAGGTCCAAATCATCGTAGAAGCGATCTGATGCAATGGATGATCGCTGCATATCCTTAAAACGAACAGGGTCCATTTTAAAAGCAGATGTCAGATGCTGACCGTCCCGTATCATGGGAATAGGGATATCCCCAATAAAAACAGCTCCTTCCGTACCCGGATCTTCATCAACGACCGTACGAATGATATCCCGGACAGCATCGGGAGAGTCCCAGTCATCAATATACACTTTGGGGATTAAACCATCGTATCGGAGAGCTTTGGTATAGTCCGATAATTCATCTTCCACATAAGAGTGGGTCGTCTTATCAATAAAAACCAGAATGACCGGTGTCTTTTTCTGCAAAGGGATTATTTTTTCAGATGTAACTGAACCTGTTGTACACCCCGATATCATCAGAACAGCAATCAGGGTTGTTAATAATAAACGTTTCATCAAAGAACGACTCCTTATTTACTTTAAGTGCGGAATAATCGTTAATGTCAGAGCGAAACAATCCCGGGAAGCGGTTGCTTCCCGTCCATTTCTATCTGCCAACAACCGATAGTTCACTTTCATGATCAATCCGTTCTGCCATACTTTTTTCAGGCGGATTTCAGCACCGGCTTCAATGTAATTATCTCCTGCAGTCATCGCCCAGAATTCTTCATTTGTTAACGGATTGATCGTTTTATCTTCCCGGTAGAGCGATACTTTTATTTGAGAATTTTCATTTGTTTCTTTTAGATACATAACATAAAGATCTGCTTCAAAAGACATGGGGGGGGCGACAGAAACGGTTAGTGACGGGCCTGTTTTCGTACTGTTATTTTCAAGACCAATACCATTATAAGCATCTTCGCGCCACACTTGAAGGTTTTCCATGGAAAGTCCAGCAATAACAGTGTTTTTTTCAAAAATACGCAGAGATAATCCTGCAAAGCCCTGAAAAATATTTTCCTCCGATTTGAAAAGGGGAACCGGAAAATCCGGATGTTCTGCTTCGTTGACAAGATGGTGGTTATATAATTTTATCAGTGGTGCAATCCTGTTGGTTTCACCGACAGTCCAGGATAAACGACTGTTTACCCGGCGGGTTATCCAATCACCCTGGGGAAGATTATCTGTTCCGCCGTCAACGGCTTTTCCCCGGCTCCACTCGGCCATAACTTCCGACAGCAACGGGGATCGGGGAAGAAAATTAAACGACACGCCGGTAGTAAGTGTCAATCCTTGTCGTGACTGCAACCGTTCATAACTGGTCATTCCCCGATAAATGATGGGATCTTCATAACCGCGGAACAGCATAAAAACCGGATTCAAATTCTGCTCCAGGCTGTATTTTACCGTGCTCATCTCCTCTTTTAACTCAAAGACCCCCAGGGTACTGCTGAGTTTTAATGCGGGAGACGAATAGAAAAGGCCGCTTTTTACAAGATATCCGCTGCGTTTTACGCCCGGTTTGGGGAAGGTCTGTTTATATTGTTCGTCCACCATATAAAAAACACTAAAACCACCAGACAGTTTTTCTGTCAGCGGTTTCATAATATCCACGGTCCATTGTATTCCATTGAGGTGCCAGTCCCCGGAACTCGAATCTGCCATATAAACCGGGAGCATTCCGTTCAAACTGCTGTTATGACGGAACAAACGGTTGCCCTCAAAATTTTGTCTGTATGAAAAAGAGCCGGAAAAGAGCGTTTTATTTCTCATTACTTTATAACCGGCAGCAGTAAATGTATGATTTTGAATTGATGCCGGCGCAAAGGGGTGGCGAAGGTTTCCGTGTGTGCGTTCAAAATCATAACCATATGATGCCCCGGCACGCTGCAAGGATTGTATGGCAGCAGGATTATTAAAATCGGCATTCAATCCGTGACGCACTGACGTATCTTTAAAAAACTCCGGAGCAGATTGGGCATAAAGCGTTGTGATTGTCAGGAGGAATAGTCCAAAATATTTATTAAATATCATTGGGCACCTCCCCCGGCGTCCGTGATTTACAATGTGAAAAATCAAAGCTGCTGTTATTGGTATCTTTCAGAATGACCCGGCCGTCATCCGTGATTTTATCAACAACCCTGCCGACAGATGTGCCGGAATAGGAAGGAACGCCGCCGGTAAGTCCGCTGTCAATGGAAGGACTCAGCCGTTTTTTATCCAAAAGGGACACATTCTCCCTGTAATCAACCCCATCAATAACGCCTGAAAGGGGAAGAAGAAGGTGTTCAAAATTATC
This sequence comes from Fidelibacterota bacterium UBA6817, assembly GCA_002452555.1. Taxonomy (GTDB): domain Bacteria; phylum Fidelibacterota; class Fidelibacteria; order Fidelibacterales; family Fidelibacteraceae; genus Fidelibacter. The sequence continues at coordinate 20,989 of DKER01000184.1, forward strand.
ATACCCAAATTTATAGGGATCATCAATTTTCAGAAGCAAAAGTGCATCATTAAAAACCGAGTACAAAAAATCAATACCGTATTTATGGTGGATCTGAATCATATCCGGGACATCGGGATTATTCACATCCCCCTTATCTTTTACATAGAATTCAAAATCCGCATCGGATAAATCAATGGAGCTTTTGTTATAAAGGGTATGATTCAAAGCGTCTTGTGCAACAATTATAGCCTCACCGGGCATTAGAGGATAGTCTTTGCCGGTACCGGGGAACATATAAGCATGAATGGCATGAATAAATTCATCATCGGCAAACCCGTATTCCGCATCACAGATAATCAGACTGTCCAGATACTGAACCGTTTCCGAATTGTTATAAATTTCCAGAAACTGGTCATGGAAATAGTTGGGAATGGGATCCGGTCTGGAACCGCTGTAATAAATTTCGGAAAACACCAGATTTCCAGCCCGTGACCGGGAAAGGGGGAGGACAAGGGTCATGGTATCGCCGGGATCAGCAAATAAAACCACGTTGGATGAATCCCCGCCAAGTGCCCACATTTCATTTTTGTTAAGAACCTCCCAAATCTCTTCCACGCTTAAAGGCCTGTTTGCTGAAATACTGTAATAATCAGGTAAGATACTGTTAAAATATGCATTTCCTTCATCATCAGATGTAATGGCAAGACGTTTCCCATCTGTTTGGGATAGCAGGGTGACCACAGCCCCGGACGTGCTGACAAAATCGCCTGTATTGAAAACGGTTGTATCCTGAAGGTGTATCCGCAGGTTAAAATGAGCAGAAGAGGGCATATCAGGGGTGTCTACACAAGAAAACAGGAATACCGTGCAAATCAAAAGGCAGTATTGATAACTTTTCATGGATTTTTATCCTCCCGTCCGGTAAAGAGTTTATCAACCTGCACACTCAACTCCAGACCAAAATAAAGATCGGGGTTTTGCTTCACATACGACTCTGAAGGTGTTCTCTTGCGTTGATATAAGGGGTGAGAATTAAGAAAATTATTCACAAAGAAACTCACACGCGTATTTTGCCCCAGCCCTTTTGTTGCCCTGAAATTGAAAACCCAGATATTTTTTTTGTTTTCCGTCCGGTAGTTATATTCCGGTTGAGAGCGAATGAAAGTATTCCCTTCCTCATTGTGTAGCAAAACTCTGGTCCCGGCAGGCGTTAAATACCCTACTGCCAGCGAATCATCCAGCCCGATAAAGCGATCCCGGTCAAAAACCACTTGCTGTGCAGAAATCGTAGCCCAGGCACCCAGCTCTTTTAGCCTGAAATCAAGAATATAGTTTATGAGGAATCTGTCTGCTTCCATGGTTATAGGTTTCCAATAGGGTTTGACGCGCTCATCCAGTTCGGGATCATATCGGAAAGTTGTTGAATAATCGTATGCATTCTCTTTCTCGCTGGTTGTATAGGTATATGAGCCTTCCAGCCGAAGTTGAAGATTTAACGGCGTTACCGGCCGGGTCTGCAAGCTGGCTTCAATGCCTTTGGACCATGTGGTCAAACTGTTCTCCCACGTAGAATAGGTTGTAAACACCGAATCAATCACCGGCATGTCCGGATCGTCGCGGTCATATTTATAAACAAATATGGGGCGGCTCAATGTCGAAGCAAAACCATTCTCAGTGACATTGTTAAACGCGGTAATGGAAAATCCAATATTCCCGATCCGCTGATCAAAGCTGGCTTCAATCTTATTTTGAACGGAATTTTTCAGGTCCGGATTTTCAAGACTGTAGATATATGTTGAAACCACAACATGGTCATTGATGATATCATTGATATCATCCACATCAAAATAAATGGGATTGGGATACAGCATGGCCAGAGACGGACTTTTGGATGTGCGGCCGTAACCAAGACGGAAACGGGTATTTTCAAAAGGAGACAACATCAGATTGATACGGGGATTGAGGGAAGAACCATGATTCGTTTTTCCAATCACATCTTTCCCGTACATTTCATACCGAACGCCCAGATTGAGTTGATAGTCCATAAAAAAATGTCCGGAAATTTTATCTTCGGCATATAAACTTGTTGTGGATAAGCCGGGAATATCATCATAGGGTCTGGGCCTGTCCCTTCGGTTATCAAAGACTGTCGGCGGTTTTAACGGATCATAAACCCGACCTTCCCCATCATTATATTCCAGCCTCCATGTCATTCCGGCAAGGATTGTATGGGTAATCTTATTCAATACCCATTCCTGGTTATAGTTCAGATCCCCGTAAATATTCCATGCGCGGCCTTTAACCGCCAGTTCGGACATATAGTTTTGAACAAAAAATCCTTCCTGCCAACCTTCCGTCATCCGATCAGAAATATACGTATGATCTGTACTGATCAATTGCCGCCGAAACGAGTTTTGCCGGTTCATATTTAGGGCAAAGTTGAAATCAATCTTTTGCGTCATGGACAGGATATACGTTGTCTGATTATTATAGCGGAGCGTAAAATCCCGATTATATTTTACGGTATAGTATAAATCATCGGGGCGGAGTTCCCGTTCATCAAAAGCGCGAGTGTAATAAAGTCTGTTTTTCAGCGTCAGGATATTATTCAGTAAAACGCTCGTCATGCCTATTTGCCCTGCAATCCGGGAATAATTTTCTTCCGGAATCCGGATATTTCTCACTCCGTGTGCATAATTGGCATTGTAATCCACCTGCTGTCCAAAGAGCTGGAATCCGCCGCCCAGGTTCGCTTCCTGATTGTTGAAATTGTATTTGATTTTTAAACTTGCAGACTGACTGCCGGACCGGGTCTTTACATTAACGATGCCAGATGTCAGGTCGCCGTATTTTACCGACGGAATACCTCGGACAACTTCCACTTCTTCAAGATTATCAGCCGGAATTTGTCGCATATCGATTCCGGAATTTTCTGTTGTAAGAAGATCGCCGCTGGGAGTTGTGGTTTTCGTATCCAGTTGAAGATTGGCATTATTGGAAAGAGGAATGTTATCAATAATGATCTGTGTCCCGAAATATTCATTCTTCCTTGCGTCACTGTCACTGACATTGGTCCGGACCGATGCCTGTTTTTTGGAATACATTCCGGGATTTTCAAACCGTTGTCCCGGAACCAGCTGCATAATATCGCCTAGGCTGGATGCCTGAATGTGTTCAATGTCTCCGCTGCTGATCCTTGTGCTCGTTTCCATGGCATGAGGCAATAGTTCACGTTCTGCCAAAACCACCACATCACCAATCTGAAAATAATCAAGTTCAAGACGGACTGTTAATGTTCGGGTTTCTCCCGGATTAAGGATAACCGTATCCCGGTGTGTTTTGTATCCCATGTAAGAAACGGAAAAGACAATGACTCCTGGCTCCAGAGAGATCCTGAAATATCCGTTCAGATCCGAACTGCATCCTGTCTGTTGGGCAGGAATGAGAATATTTGCAGCCTGAAGAGGTAATCCTTTCTGATCCATTATTGTGCCCCGCAAAACACCCTGATCAGCGGCTGAAAGCACAGAAGTAAAACCTATAGTAATCAGAAACACACAGAACAATTTTTTCATTGTATTTCCGTTTCCCGTTTTTGTCATGCCGCCTTTATCTGTTCCGGCAGATATATGTAATTTCATTTATTAAGAATATTGTATACTATATATACAACGATTTAAACTTACAGAATTCGTTTAAGTTTATAAAGAAAAACCGTTTTTTTGTGAATAATAATGTCCGAAATGCTTGTTTTATCGATATAAATTTTCTGATGTTCTAATTACGCAGGGGTTAAATATTAAGCGTTTTTATTGTCAGGAAAGATGTCTCTCATCATTCTCAGTGTTTTTCGTTTTTCATTTTTATACAAAAAATAGCAAAACACAGACGTAAAGAGTGCCCCGAGGCTGGCCAAAATCAGATCAGACATGGTATCTCTCAACCCGCTACCCTGATACGGGCGCCCCATCAGGCTGGTCGTCTCGGGAAGGTTCCATTTCTGCATGGCTGTTCCGAAATAGACATCCATCAAAAATTCAAAAATCTCCCAGATAACTCCGATTGTAACTGAAAACGTGTAGGCAAATAAAGCAATTAATAGGGGATTAAAATCCATACTGTATTTATGGTTGAGTTTATACACAATAAGAAAGCCGAGAAATCCAATAATAACACCGGATAGCGTATGGAGTAAATCGTCCCACCAAAAAAATCGGTAATACAGATCAAAACGGGCGCTGAGATATATTCCTGCAAAAATAAACAGTATTACAATCAGTTCTAGCATGTGGGGCAGGTGAATGAATCCCTTTTTTTCCATATAATCGGGAAGGAATGTCAGAAGCAACGTCAAAAGGGCAAGAAAGATCAGTTCGGATTGATC
>DKER01000184.1:25435-25839 GCA_002452555.1 Fidelibacterota bacterium UBA6817
CCGTTTGTTTCTTTTTCTTGCTTATCATGAAACCGCCCTAAACGTATATTATTCAATTTAAACAATTTCCTTTCAATAGGGGAGGGAGATTTGAAAGCTGAGCAGTTGTCAGTGGGCAGTCCAGTAGCCAGTAGCCAGTAGCCGGTAGCCAGTAGCCGGTAGCCAGTAGCCGGTAGCCAGTAGCCGGTAGCCGGTAGTCAGTAGGGGGCGTTGATTTTGTTTCAGTTGATATGATGTTGCTTCGTTTGACTGTGTTTGTTTCATTTAGATGGTTTCATGGCCGATAATGGTTTTTTTCTGTTTCGAGGGTGAATAACTCGATGTCCAACATATTGAACGCTGCTAGGCAGCGATTGAACACCGAACAACGTGAGGTGATTGAACCCCGCAAAGCGGGGATTGAA
>DKER01000170.1:0-10598 GCA_002452555.1 Fidelibacterota bacterium UBA6817
AATTTGATGTGAAAGGTTGGCTGGAATCTCTTGGATTATTGGATCATCTGACACCAACGAGGAGCAATGGTTTGAATGCCATGATCAAACGGATCCAATCACATGCAAAACATATACTTGAACCTGATGTGCGCGGCATATAAATGAAATCCCGATTATATTTTGTTTTTTGTCTGTTATCACTTTTATCATGCCGAACCGAATTATTCAATCATAAAATGTGGGTTACGTTTGAAGTTCATGATTTATCCGGATGCGATAAACCTGTTTTTATTGCCGGAACATTTAATCAATGGAATCCCGGTCATCCTGATTATTGTCTTATAAAAGCAGGGAATGTGTGGACAAAAACGATTTTGCTGCAAACTGCCTCCGCTATAGAGTACAAGTTTACCCGGGGAAGTTGGGAGAGTGTGGAAAAAGACAGCCTTGGTACTGATGTTGCTAATCGGGTTTATGCGGTTCAATCGGCAAATGATACTGTAAGAACATTCATTTCCCGGTGGGGAACAGGAAAAAGAATTTCTACGGTTACCGGTCATGTGGAAGTTATTAATGATTTTCCGATTTCTCAGCTGGGTAAAACAAGAACCCTGAGAATTTTACTTCCGGATGATTACCATGAGAATCTTACCCGTCGTTATCCGGTTATCTATATGCATGATGGACAAAATCTCTTTGATGACAGCATAGCTTTCAATGGCGAATGGGGAATTGATGAGAGTCTGAAAACAATGTTTGATGAGAATCCCGAAAAGGCATTCCTGGTTGTTGGTATTGACAACGGACCGGACCGGCTGAGTGAATATTCTCCTTGGCCTTTTGATTTCAGACATTATCATTCGTCAGGGGAGGGGGGGCAATATGCTATATTTCTTGCAGAAACCCTCAAACCCTATATTGATTCTCATTACAGAACACTGACTGATCCGGAAAAAACCATGATTGCCGGAAGCTCAATGGGAGGACTGATATCTCTGTATACCGGTCTAACCTACCCTCATTTATTTGGATTGATCGGTGCAATGTCCTCCACATTTTCTGATGTCGTTGTGGGGCAGCAACTTCGAGAGTTTATTCTGTCGGAAAAAATAAAAAGGCCGGAACACCTTCGTATATACCTGGATATTGGCACGATGGAATCAGCAGAAACACCGCCTGAAAGTGAAGTGAAAGCCAATCAACAGGTTTATGAGCTTTTAAAGGATGTCCTTCCCGACGGCTCTGTTGTGATTTTAAGAATCATACAGGGAGGACAACACAGGGAATCGGATTGGGAAAAACGGTTCCCTCATATGGTACGGTGGTTGTATGACTTTTGATTTTAAAAATAACGGCTTTGTTATTATACCTGCTTTTAAAACTGAAAAAACTCTGAATGAACTGATTTCAAGGATTCAACGGCATTGTGAATTGCCCATAGTTGTGGTTGATGACGGATCACCGGTTATGATATCCGATTTCGAGAATATAACAGGAATTGATGTAATTCGGCATGAGCAGAACAAAGGGAAAGGAGAAGCACTCAGGACCGGTTTCAAATTTGCTTTGGAATCAGGAGCGAGTTTTGTTATCACTGTCGATGCAGATTTACAACATCCGCCGGAATTGATACCATCTTTTATTGACGCTTACAGGTCAAATCCGGAAGCAGTTATTGTCGGTTCCAGAAAAAGAGATAATCATATGCCGTTTCACAGGAGACTGAGTAATTGCATTACCAGCTTCCTTGTGAGTCTGAGAACCGGGAAAACGATTAAGGATGTTCAATGCGGACTCCGTTTGATCCCTGCAGAATATATCCCTCATCTTTTATCGGGAAGTAAAGGTTTTGTCTTTGAAACTGAAATGATAATTCGCCTGTCAGACAGGCATGTCCCCTTTGTTTTTTGTCCAATCCCAACGATTTATATGAAAGAAGGACACAGCAGTATTGCCCATGTGAAAGATACGATAAACTTTATTACAATGTACATCCGTTCATTATTCAGGAGAGATATTTGATGTGGCAGAATATATTTCAACTTGTTTTGGTAACGTTTTTACCCTTTTTGGAACTCCGGGCTAGTATTCCTTATGGTATTCTAAAACTGGGTATGCCATGGCTTGATGTGTATTTTATTTGTGTAATCATCAATATTCTTCTGGCTCCTTTTGTGTTTTTTATGCTGCATTGGTTTGCGGATATCGTTATAAAAGTTCCGTTTATTGGCAGGATATACGATAAAATTGTTATACGGACGCAAAACCGTATTCATGAAAAGGTGGAAAAATATGGAGAATGGGGGCTGGCGCTTTTTATCGGTGTCCCTTTACCCGGGTCCGGTGTCTATACCGGTGCCCTTGCTGCTTTTCTTTTGGGTATCAGCACGCGGAAATTTTTAATTGCAGCCATTTTGGGTGTCCTTATTGCAGGAACTGCCGTTTTAATTGTCACTTTAACCGGCGTTGAATCGTTTCAATTTCTATTAAAAAGGATTTAAATGCCATATAAACAAGAATTTAGCCGATAATAAATAATACTTTTAGTTTCTAAAGAATGTTTATAAATTGAATTAAAATATTAATTACGAATAGGAGTAATTGGCATGGAACTGTTAAAACAGATTGAATACCTGGTTGTGAGGGGACATATTGATGCGTCGTCCCGTTATCCCAAAGATCTTGAAGAGGAACCGGGTGTGAAGGAAAAAGTTTCAGAGGCGCTTGATTATGGTGTTACACCTCAGGATATCCTTACAAAAGGATTGATCAGCGGTATGAGCTTGGTTGGTGAGAAATATGAGAATAATGAAATTTTTGTCCCTGAAATGCTATTCTCTGCCAAAGCCATGAAAAGCGGTCTTAACCAAATCCGCCCGCTGCTGGTTGGGGATGTTAGTATCAGGGTTGGCACAGTCATTTTGGGAACGGTTTTTGGTGATATGCATGATATCGGAAAAAATCTGGTCGGCATGATGCTTGAAGGGGCAGGTTTCGATGTGATAGATCTGGGTATCAATACACCTGCATCAACGTTTGTGGATGTGGCCCGGCAGCATCCGGATGCCATTATAGGTATGTCAGCATTATTGACCGTTACAATGAAGAATATGAAGACGGTCATTGATTCATTACGTTCCAATAATCTGAAAAACCGGGTTATGATCGGTGGTGCTCCCGTAACAAAAGCGTTTGCCGAAGAAATAGGTGCTGAGGGATACTCAATGAATGCCAATCAGGCGGTATCCCTTGCAAAACAACTCCTTTCGGCCTGAAACAGGGAGGGGTAATGTTCAAAAAGTATAGAAAACCTAATTTTGAACGCCTTGATTCTACTCTGCGTAATATGAAAGCTGATGCAATACCTCTTATTGAACTGGGTATTCATCCGGATATTAAAAAAGAAGTAATGGGCAAACCGGTTCTAACAGTCAAAGAAGATATTGAGTTCATGCGATCTCTCTGTTATGATTTTTTAAAAGTTCAGCCGCGGATTGATCTTGAACTGAACCGAAAAAAGACTGATAACGAATCCAAAGCAACAGACAGATCCTGGTCCTCTGAGCATGACAGCCTGGTATATAACTGGGAAAGCTTTGATGCTTATCCCTTTCCCAAAAGGGAGGACATTGATTACAGCCGATTGGAAGAGGCAGGGAAACTGATTCCTGATGATATGGGTATAATTGGTCAATACGGGGATATTTATACAACTGTGTGGGAAACGATGGGGTTTGAAACATTTTCCACGCTAATGTATGAAGAACCGGAACTTGTGGCTGAAATGTTTCGCAGAATCGGTGATGTAATTTTCAGTATGTTCGAAACGATGGCTCAGATGGATTATGTGAAGGTCCTGTGGTACAGTGATGATATCGCATACTCTTCAGGATTAATGGTTCATCCGGAATTTTTACGTGAACATTTTTTCCCTTGGCTTAAAAAAATCGGAGATCTTGCCAAAAATCGCAATATCCCTTTTATTTACCACTCAGATGGTGTTTTATATGATGTTATGGATGATATTTTAAACTGCGGCGTTACTTCTCTGCATCCTTTAGAACCCATATCCATGGATATTGGTGAACTTAAAGAACGGTTTGGTCATAAAATTGCCCTGTGTGGCGGTATCGATGTGGATCAACTGGCGCGGGCATCTACGGATACAATCCGTGAATTGACCCGAAAATATATCCGCATAGCCGGTGAAAATGGAGGTTGGGCTGCCGGTTCATCCAACTCTATTACGGAATATCTGAAAACTGAAAATTATCTGGCTATGATTGAAACAGTTTTGAAAGAAGGCCAGCAAGCCGGTAGCCGGTAGCCGGTAGTCGGTAGCCGGTAGTGAAAAATGAATAATAATTGACGGAGAGACTGTACAATGAAAATGATAGAGATTGTTCGTGCAAGGTATAATGAGAATCGTAGAATTCTTGCACCTTTATTGGGCTTTCCTGCAGTTGTGTCTGCCGGAACAACCATTAAACTTGCCCAGCAGAATGCCGGTGAACACATGAAAGTGATGAGATATGTTGCGGAAAAGTGGCATCCGGATGTGCTTTTCACGCTTATGGATCTGTCCGTAGAAGCCAGTGCTTTGGGAAGGGAAACAATTTTTCCTCCTTTTGAAGCGGCTACAATTGTGAATTTTGATTATGATAAGGAGCGGGATCTGCCGTTATTCAAAAGCATTAACATACTTGAGGATGGACGTCTGCAGAGTTATGCAGAAACACATCGGCTGATGAAAAACGAGCTCCCGGGCGATATTGTAAGAGGTGCATACGTCTCAGGGCCTTACACACTGGCCGGACTCATTATGGGCGCTGAAAATGCAGCCGTAGAAACCATGATGGACCCGGAAGGATTTCACGAACTGTGTAAAGTATGTTCAGAGAAGATCATCGATTATACACGTCTGATGATCGATTCAGGTGCTCAGATTATTGGTGTTCTTGAACCAAGTGCAATGATGCTCGGCCCCGGACAGTTTCATGAATTTTCTGTTGCTTATGTTAAACCGATTATAGACCTCTGTCATGAAATGGGAGTGGGAATGGTTTATCATATCTGTGGAAATACCGAACATTTGCTGGAAGAATTGAATCAATCGGGTGCTGATGCTCTGAGCTTGGATTCAGATGTAAATTTTGTTAAAGCTGCTCAGGTTCTCAGTGAAGATATGATTTTGATCGGTAACCTGTGTCCAACCGGCACAATTATGACCGGTTCAGCTGCCGATGTACAAAAAGAAGTCCATAATCTTTTGAATGCGATGAGAGATGTTCCAAATTATATTCTTAGTACCGGTTGCGACCTTCCGATGGAAGTCCCGGAAGATAATGTATCGGCTTTTATGAATGCCGGAACATCGGGAGAATGAAGCCGGTAATACAACGTCAAATTGTGGTAATTTTTAAATATCCAAAGGTTTGATAAGAATACTTTTTTCCATGGTGAAAAGAACCTTGCCGGGTGGTAATCCTTTCCGTTTTATGACATGTTTTTTTTCGGTACAAACAACAGGTACGAGAGATGCATGTTTTTCTTCGCTGTATCGTGCAGCTAAAGCTGCCGCATATTCAATTATTTCTTTGGGAATATGCGTTTTCCCGTCTCTGCGAATGATGACATGTGAACCGGTTGAATGACGGGTATGGAGCCATAAATCATTCTTATGTGCATGATGAAATGTCATCTCATCATTATCTTTCGCTGATTTCCCGACCCATATATGCCATGTTTTATAAGTAAATTCACGATAAGGAATACGTTCAGGATTGCTCTGCCCGGCAGGACTTTGTTGCTGTAACGTATCAATAAATTCTTTATTCTCCTTTTTCCATCCCTGTAATACTTTCAAATCATGTATTTGTTCAAGTTCATGAAATTTTATCAGGGATAATTTATATTCGCTGTCCATCATTTGTTTTTTTTCTTCATAATCTGATTGAAGTCGCTCAATTCTGCGTGCCTTTTCATACCAGGTCTGTGCATTGGCCTGAGGTTTTAAATCAGGCTTTAGAGCTATCTTTTTCGGAAAATCGTCTAACTGTAAGGATACCGGGATTTCATATTCCGTTTGTCCCGGAGTAATGGTCAGAAGACCGGCCATTAGAACATCTCCGAAATATCGATATTTTTTGATTTTATATTTCTGTTCTTCGGATGTAGTGAGTTTTTGTACTGACCGGAAACGTTTTTGGGAATGTGATGACAATAGTGTTAAAAGACGTGTTTTTTCCGGAATGAAATGTCTCTCTTTCAGATAGGATACAATATATTCACGGTATCGGTAGTAAAATGTATCCGGATCGAATTCACCGGAATGTTCCGGAAGAAAAACAAATTTTCCGCCGATTACCTGTCCGTTGGATTTTTCAATATTCTGAAGAATTTGAGGATAACTTTTATCGGGAAAGAGGATGTTAACCCGTTTTTTCCACGATGAATTAAACCGGGGATCCTCGTCCAGTGACGCGAAAGATGTGGTTTCGAAATTAAAAATTGGAATAACAGATTTGATTTTTTTGAAGGGTATAATATCATTTTCAGACATAAAATATACATTGTTGGCCGGTGGTCTAATCCGGATAATCAGTGATATTTCATTAGTAAAATATAATCTTAAATCTCTGTCAGCCGGTGCAATTTCACACTTTATAAGAGTCAGATTTTTAAAATCAGGAAAAATTGGAACTCTCTTTGATGGCTTGTGGAAAATTTGAATGAAAATATAAGGCAGAGGAGAATTTAGATTAATGATCAGTGACGGGTTGCTTTCGTCAGCATTTTGGATAATCAGTTCATTTTTTGTAAAGGAATAACAGTCAGAAAATGCCATTCCGGATAGTTGGTTATTGATGACCATGCAGAGTTTATGAAAAGAAAACCACGAAGATATCATGCTTCTTGTCCTTTACAACCGTTAGACATCAGAATAATTTACGCATTTATAGGTTAGGATTTTGCAAAGAGATGACGATATTCCGGATACATGTTCAGAAGATTAACATGGGTATTCACATCCCGGACTTTACCCTGATCCAGCCAGATTACTTCATCGGCCTGCATGGCAGTTGCTTCTCTGTGTGTCGATACCAGGATTACTCTGTTTTGTGAATCTTTTCCCAGTCTTTTCCACAAAAGTCCTTCTGTCCGTGCATCAAGCGCTGATGTGATATCATCCATTATTAAAATTGAGGGTTTGTGGACCAGAGCTCTTGCCAGGGCAACACGGGCTTTTTGTCCGCCTGACAATCCAACTCCGCCCTGTTGAAGCATTTTGTCAAGCGTAAATTCTTTGTCTGCAGCAGCATGCCACAACGCTTCTTTGACGGCATCATCACTCAAATCACGTCCCATAAGAACGTTTTCCTTCACGGTTCCGGTAAATAAGACCACTTCCTGCGGCACAAACCCCATTATTTCAGACATTTTTTCACGATTCATTGAAGCAGGTGATACATTTTTAATCCAGACTTTCCCGTTCACAGGCGGATAAAAGCCGGTTGTCAAATTCAAAAGAGTTGTTTTTCCGGAGCCAACCATACCCGTAACAGCAGTAATTTTTCCCGGTTTAATTGTTAGATCAATTTGGTTTACCACCGGTTCCTGACTGTCAGGGAACGAGAAAGCAACAGATTCCAATTTTATAACCGGTTTACCATCCGACGGTTTAACATTTCCTGATTTTGAATCAGGGTATTTTTCCAACCTTTCAAGACGGGTTATGGACGCTTCCACAATTTTTGTTGAAACAAAGAACCAGCTGATTGTCCAGATGGTTTCCGTCATTCCGGAAAGGTAAGCAACAAAGGCATAAAACTCCCCCAGACTCATTTTACTCTGCTGGACAAAAAATCCCCCGACAAAAAGGATAATGACGAGTCCGACCTGATTGATGAGTGCACCCAGACTCTCTAAAACCGACCGGATAAGAACCACATCTTCTTCGGCTTTGACCCGTTTGCCCATAACATCTTTAAAAATATCTCCCTGTGCTTTTTCAGCCACATACCCAATAATAATTCGGATCCCGGAAAAAGCAGATTCCAAGACATTGACTGTTTCACTGGTCCTCAGTTGACGAAGACTGTATGCCTTTTGCTGGATATGCTCTGTTTTGGCGATAATCCAGATAATGAGAGGAAGCGGGGCAATGGCAATAAGGGTAAGTTTCCAGTTTATAGACAACATGAGAGCAATACTGAATCCTAAAGTCAGAAAGGCTTCCACAGGTCTGAGAATACCGGAAGCAGCATACCATGAAATCTTTAACTCGGCATCAATATCATCGGTCAACCGGGTTGTAAGATCTCCGGTTCGGTGTTTTGAGAAAAATGTATAATCTTTTTTCAGAATTTCATCAAAATACCGGAGACGAATATCCATGCCTATCGTCATATTCATGAGATATCGTGTTGCCGGGAGAAGCCATTGAGTCAATTCACGGACAATACCCACACCCAGAATGATCCAAATCCAATTGATGATATTGTTAAAATCAATATCTCCGGCCAGACTGTCAATAACAAATTTAAAGATGAAAGGATACAGGGTTTTTGCAGCAATCGCCAGTATTGTAATAAGCAGGAGGATGATCATTCCTTTTGCTCTTTTTTTCCAAAAAGGGTAAAACCATGTCAGAACATGTCTCATTCCGAACCCTCTCGCTGGCGTATAATCAGATCATGATAAAAACTCTCTTTTTTCATGAGTTCATCATGGGTACCCTGTTCCAGAATTTCACCGTCTCTGATAAATAAAATCATGTTTGAATGGCGAATGGTTGACAGTCTGTGTGCAACAATAAAGCTTGTGCGACCTTTGATCAAAGTGTTAAGAGCCGTCTGTATTTTCTGCTCAGTGCCGGGATCGACGGAAGATGTGGCTTCATCCAGTATCAGAACAGACGGATTAACCGTTAATGCTCTGGTAACGGCTAAAAGTTGACGTTGACCGTATGACAAGTCCTTTCCTCCTTCAGACAATCTGTCTTTAAGACTAAGTCCTCTGCTGAAAAGAACCGTATCAATACTGCTTATTCGGATAGCTTTTTCCATCTGTTCATCGGTTATATCTTCCCGAAATGCCATAAGATTTTCTTTAACAGTTGCCGGGAACAGATAAAGATCCTGGAGAACAAGCCCGAAATGTCTTCGAAAAGTATGGAGCTCAAATGATCGAATATCTATACCATTAATAAGTATTTGTCCTGAATCCGGATCCCTGAAACGGCACAGGAGTCCCAGAATGGTTGTTTTTCCCCCGCCTGTCGGACCTACTATCGCTACTGATTCACCGGCCTGAACGTTAAAGGATATGTTTTTTAAAACCGGTTTATCCGGAGAGTATCCATAAGTAACATTCACAAATTCGATGGTTTCGATTTTTTCCGGAAAGGGAAGGGGGTTAATCGGACTAAGAAGGACCGGTTTCTTCGATAAAGTGGAAAAAATCCGGTCTGCTGCCCCGCCGGCCCGTTGAATTTCTCCCAGCTGTTCGCTGAGCATAATAATTGGCCAGTAGATTTGTGCTATATATTGGGAAAAAAGTATCAACGTTCCGATTGTCATGGTTCCTGCTTTAATCCATCCTGAGCCAAGTATAAGAACGGCTATCGTGACAAGAATTTCCATAAATGCAAGACCGCGAAAAATGCCGTATTCCACATAGGCTATTTTTGATGCAAAAAAGCGGTAGGAATTGTTCTCGTTTTCCAGACGTTTCATTGCCCAGTTTTTACGGTTGAATATTTGAAGTATGGAAACAGATTTCAGGAATTCGGCAACAATTCCGCTGATAGTGGCATACCGAGCTCTCTCTTCGCGAAAGTAGGGACGTAAATATTTAAATAGAAAATACGTCCCTGCAACAACGACCGGAAGAATTGCCGATACAATCAGAAACAGGCGGTAATCCACTAAAAGAAGCATTACCATGGCTCCTATGAGCATTCCGCCGGCCATAAGAACTCTCTGCATCATTGTGGATGTTAGTGAAATCAATCGCTGTGTATCAGACTCGATGCGGCTGACCAGTTTCCCTACAGGGAATTTCTCCAGATATGGAAGTCCCAGAGTGAGCATATGATTAAAAAGCTTGATCTTTATGTCGCTGATAGCTTTCACACCTGCCAGTTGTAAAAGCCAGGAAGAAAAAAATCCTACAGTTGCAGACAGAATCATTGTCGCAAGATAAAGAAAAGCGCCAAATCTTACCTGTTTGTACACTCCGGAAGGAATAGCCTTATCGACTAAAAACATGAGAATACGCGGTTGCAAAAGAACCAGGAAAACAGCAGTAAGCGACAGAAAAAAAGATCCGATAAAAATTCTTCGATACGGCCGAATAAAAGGATAAACTCTTTTGAAAATGCTGCCTGCAGAAGGAGCCTGAGAACTTTCGTCCTCAAAATTGTCGTATTCATTCCACAACATATCTCATCCTTATGACGGTTGTAAAGATAAGCATTTTTTAGATTGGTTGTCAGGAAAATGGTGGCCGGTAGCCAGTAGTCAGTCGGCAGTCGGCAGTCGGCAGTGGTCAGTCGGCAGTGGTCAGTCGTCAGTGGTCAGTCGGCAGCCATCAGTGGTCAGTCAACAGGCAAT
>DKER01000170.1:10615-13670 GCA_002452555.1 Fidelibacterota bacterium UBA6817
CTCAACCTCTCAACCTCTCAACCTCTGAACGTCTCAACGTCTAAACGTCTCAACCTCTGAACTTCTGAACTCATGAACCCATGAACCCTTGAACCCTTGAACAGCGAGCATTGTAAGGTGTTGAACCTCATGAAACTGGGAATGAACATCGTCAGAAATATTATTTATAGAATATAGGAAATATAATATTAACTTGCATGATGTTAAAAACCGCAGTATCTTACCCCCCGGGGTGGGGGAAGTAATCTAATCGAAATCCTATATCTGACTTTTCTAATAATCTGTCTGTTAGATCATTATCCAATCATCCAATTTAATCAATCATACCAATCCTTAATCAGTCATCAGTTGACAGTTGTCAGTGGGCAGTCATCAGGCAATCAGTCCTCTTGAGCTCANNGCGAGCGCAGCGAGCCTCAACGTCTCAACCTTTGAACGTCTGAACTCATGAGCACATGAACCCATGAGCACATGAACTCATGAGCCCATGAGCCCATGAACTCATGAGCCTATGAACCTCAACCAATAATCAATTATCAATTTATATTCTCCTTTACTAAATTACTGATAAAAAGGATCTGCAATGTATAGATGTATACGGGAAGATAAGTATTTTACGTGGAGAGGGCATGAGATTCCTGTTCGGATAGACCGTCCTGACCGTGAATCCGATGTTTTGGTAATACTTGGACATGGTCTGAATACAGATATGAATGATACAGTTTTAGAATATCTTTCCCGATCCCTGTCACGGGAAGGACTGATTATTGCCCGATTCAATTATCCTTTTGCTGAACGAAAATGGAAGGGCATTCCCTCGGTAAAATCAGGTGTATTATTAATGAAAGCAGTAATTGATTTTGTGCGTAAACAAGCATACATCCCGGATAAAAATATCATATTTACCGGCGGAAAATCTTTCAGCACGCTTGTATCAGCACGTTTTACCGTGGAAAAAGAGTATGGAAAGATATTTCTCGGAGTCCCGTTTCAGATTAAGAAATTTGGACTGACAATCCCGGTTGATCTCAAGCCTGTACTGAATCAACCTCTGCCTATGATGTTTATTCAGGGTAGTGAGGATGATACGGCGCCGAAGCAAAAAATTGAAATGTTGATGGGCAAACTGAATCCCCGGGGTTATCTGTTAATGATTCCCGAAGTAAATCACGGCCTTGTACCGGTTAATATTGATAAAAGGAGTTCGGAAGCGATAAATCGTGAAATCGCGGACATTATACTGTGGTTTGTCAGTGAAACATTGCGACAAAAAATCAAAGAAGAATAAAACGTGCAAAATCCTGAAAATTGCTTAGAATCATAAACAAAATGAGAAAATAGAAAAAATAATAAAAGTGATATTCACAGGTTGCTTATAAATCATAAATTGAGGATATTTACGTGTTAATGAAATTGGATAGAGAGGTGTTCACATGGAAGTCTGGGTTGTAACGGGAATTGTTGTTGTGGTCCTGGCAGCGGTTTGGTTTATTGAGTACCGGTTCCGCAGACCGGATCAGATTGTTTTGCGTGAAAAGAAAGGAAGTGTTGAAGAGAATACAAATCGCTGGTATCCGCGACATATGTCTCTGGCACTTCCGGGAAGCGTTTACGCCGTCCAGTCCCAGGTTGATACGGAGGCTCGGGGTAAACTGGGAATTCGTGTTGTTTTGGATCTGGCAGTAGCGCCATCCCGGAATCATCTGCAGGCCCTTGTTCGTGCCGGCGGATGGTCTTCAGATGTGGTCATTCATGCCACCCGTGAGTTGGAAAGACGGACTCATGCCTTGATCCGTGAATTTGCCGAACAAAAAGACATTGATGCCCTTCAACCGGAAGTCCTTAAAAAACAGTTGGTTAAACAAGTTTCGGATGGGTCTTTACTGCTGGGTCTTGAGCTTGATAACCTTCATATTCAAAGTATAGAACCGCTTGATAAACGAATCACAGAAGCTATGCAACGCCGGGAAGCCGACAGAATTCTTGAGGAAACAGAAAAGATCAGTCAACAAGCTCGCATTTCTGCTGAAAAAGCACGAATAGACGCAGAAAGTGAGATTGCAGACCGCGAACATGTTTTGCGTCTGAAGAAGCTCGATTTGTCAGGCAAAGAACAGGCTAAAGAAGCCGTACTGGCAGAAGTCAGGGTCCGCGAGGAACAAAAAAGGCGTCTGATGCAAATTGATACAGAAACCAAAGAAATGGATTTGTTGAAAAAGAATCCCGAAATGATCCTCCTGTCACCCCAGTTGGCACAACTGGCAGAAGCATCCCAACAGCTCCGCAATGCACGGACTGTGGTAAATCTGCAGGGACAGTATGGGACGGCTGTGGGTTTTTTAAACGATTTGATACAGGATATCATCAAACGATTACAGATAAAAGAGAAGTAGGATAATTTTGCAGTGAGTTCAACTCAGGAAAATATTCCGGTTCTGAAACCGTTGCAGGTTGCTCGTATTTCTGAGATCAGTGAATCAACAGCCAGTGCACAGGTACCGGATGTCCGTCGTGTCAGCTTTCATATTGGTAATCCTGTTCAGGACATCCGTCTGGAAGCGGGGATTCTGGATCTGCTCGCCGGAGAAGAAAATCCGACAGCACATCCTCTCTGGACAACCATAGCAAAAGCTGCTGCATGCAGTGTCCCCTATGCACCGAGGGGTGGTTACAGAAGCCACAAAATCCCTGAGATAACCCGTTTAATTCATGAACATCTCTTGGAAACGGAACGGGAGGGACTGGAATACAATCTGGGTGAAAACGGTGAACCCCGGGAACTAATTTTTTGTACCGGCGGACCTTTTGAAACACTTCGCGTTCTTCTCCGTGTTTTAAATACGTCATTGGAAATTGATGGTTCGCGTATAATTTCCCTTGATTTTGACCTGTCACGTTTATCCAAAGATTTTGACAGACTGCGTTTTACTGATGAATACGGATTGCGTGAAGATCTTTTTACTCAGGACAAAACACCTGTATTTTTTGTTTTGGGAAGGATACTTTCCGAAACAGAACGCAAAAAAATGCGCCAGACAGCTCTTGATAATCCTGT
>DKER01000094.1:0-7622 GCA_002452555.1 Fidelibacterota bacterium UBA6817
GCGAGCACCGCGAGCCTCAACGTCTCAACTTCTGAACCTCTGAACGTCTCAACCTCTCAACCTCTGAACCTTTGAACGCTTGAGCCCATGAACCCATGAGCTCATGAACCGTGAGCATCGTCAGACATAGTATTTATAGGATATAGTAAATATAATGTTAATTTGCGTAATGATAAAATCCGGTGTATCTTACCCGCCCCGATGTATCTTATACACCGGGGGTGGGCATTACTCAAACATTCTCATATAATGTGATAATCTTATGCCGTTTTCCTCTCTGGTCTGCAATGTCTTCCTATTGACATATCCCGGATTCTATCTTTTCTTTTTCTGCTTTTTTTATTTTTATATTATGTTATCGTCGTCATTAACCTTACACAGGAGGAATATTATGACACCCTGGGACCTAACTCTAAATTTAAAAGATGTGGTTCTCGATTTTACGTTTCTGAGTTTATTCCTTATTGCAGGTACAATCCTCAGGCGGTATATTCCCTTTTTTCAGCGATTTTTAATCCCCAATAATATTATAGGCGGATTAATTGGGTTGATCCTGGGAAGTCAGGTCCTGAAAATCGTTCCGCTTGACGGCAACAGGCTGGGTATGTATGTATATCACCTTCTTGCACTGACTTTTATCATTCTGGGGCTTCGTCAGTCCAAAACATCCTTTGGTAAAGGTCCTGTCAGTAAAGCGTTTATCGAGCTTGCCTGTTATATTACTCAAGCCATGGCCGGGCTACTGGTTGCTTTTACCGTTATCTATTTTTTTAAACCTGACTTTTTTGCCGGGATCGGCTTTCTGGTTTCCCTGGGGTTTGGCATGGGGCCTGGTATTGCCTACACCATGGGACACAGCTGGGAAAAAGCCGGCTTAGCTGACGGAGGGATGATTGGTCTTACATTTGCCGTTATCGGTTTTCTCATTGCATATATTGCCGGTATCACGCTCGTTAACCGTGGCATTCGAAAAGGGGAAACTACCCTGATCAAGGGAAAAGAAAGTTTAAACAATGACATTCGCACCGGGATTGTAAAAGAGAATTCACCCGGGATTGCCGGATTTTTAACTCTGTCTCCCGAAGCCATTGAACCCATGGCGTTTCAGGTAGGACTTATTGGATCAATTTATCTCTTGACTTACCTTGTTATTAGGGGGATAACCCTTTTAATGGATTCCGGCGGCTTGGGGGAATTCTCAGATACGTTATGGTCTTTCCACTTTGTGATCGGGCTTCTGATTGCTGTAGGAATCCGTAAAATTCTGGATGTAACAAAAAAAAGTTATGTAATTGATAAAGGCTTGATGAACCGGGCCTCCGGGGTAAGCGTTGATTATTTGGTCACAGGCTCAGTCGCTGCAATCAGCTTAACGGTAATCAGCCATTACTGGTTGCCGATTCTATTCATGTCTTCTATCGCTGCATTTTCAACATATCTCATTATCCGATGGGCATCAAAAAGGGCTTTTGATGATTATCATTTTGAACGTTTTATAGGCATTTTCGGAGAAATGACCGGCACTATTAATTCAGGATTGGTTTTAGTCCGTATCACAGATCCCGAGTTTGAATCTCCGGCGGCGGAAGATTTGGCGTACGGCGGCGGAATTGCACTTTTTCTTGGATTCCCTCTTCTAATCATTTTAAACCTCCCTATCGTTTTCTTTAACAATTCAATTGCCGGATACTGGATCGCATTTGCTGCTATGTTTGTGTACCTGCTTATCCTGATGGCAGTCTGGCGGGGAATCGGGTATATCAAACCCCTGTCAAAAAAACCATGATTTATTACAATGAATGAAAATAAACCCGTGTTTATAAAAAAGTGACTACGATTACATTTTCCCATTTTATTTTATGTTAAAATATATCACACAAAATGCTGTAAACAAGATATAAACGGCTTCAGATATCCCGGTCCCCCTGGGGGATAAAAGAATCCTAAAAAGAAAGGAAAAAAATATGAAACCCATTTTATGTACAGTAACCCTTCTTCTTATGCTCTCTTCATTAAATGCGGCAATGTTAAGCGTCCCTGATTCTTATACAACGCTTGAAGAGGCTGTTGCTGCTGCAGAAACAGGAGACACAATTCTGGTCAGTCCCGGTGTATACAAAACAAACATCGTTCTGGAAGATAAAGATCTGGTAATCGCCTCCCGTTTTATTCTAACCGGTGATCAGTATGATATCGACAACACAATTCTACAAAGCGAATCGTCTTATCAACCCATTGTTTTGTATAAATTGAACATATCACCATCCAGTCGTCTCGTTGGTTTTACAATGGATGCAGAACTTCAAAGTTTATACGGACTTGTGAGAATTCGCGAGGGCGCCAGTCCGGTCCTGGAATACCTGATATTGAAAAATCTGGGATCGTCTACATTGTCCACTGCTGCCATTATTGTTGAAGGCTCCTCCGTTGAAATCAACCATAGCCGGATTGAAAACAATGAGCAATTCGGGATAAATCTTGATGCTTCACACATGACCATGTCTTATTGTTCTGTCAGTAATAACAATAGTATCGGAATGATCCTTGGTAAAAAATCAATTGCTGATATTTCCAATTCAGATTTTATTCAGAATACAAATGGTGCAATTCATTCGTATGATGCAACCATTCACATTTCAGACTCAAGAATAATGAACAATACAAGGTTTGATGGTGCCGGTTTTCAGGGAGGATATACAGATTTCACTTTTGAGCGGGTTCTTATTGCGGGTAATGTGGCAACAGGAACAGGCAGCGGCGGTGCCGGAGGAGGAATATACCTCTCCGCGTCCAACGGCAAAATCATTAATTGTACCATCGCCGACAACAAAGCAAATCAATGGGGGGGCGCTTTGTTTACCATGGTATCAAACATAAACATCATAAATAGTATCATCTGGGGTAACAATGCCAATGGGGTGCCTGAAATCGGCTGCTGGTCCAGCAGTAAAATACAGATTGCCTATTCCAATGTACGCGGCGGCCCGTCAGCACAAAGCACTATGTATGGCGGTGTTATCACGTGGCTTGATAATAT
Organism: Fidelibacterota bacterium UBA6817; assembly: GCA_002452555.1. GTDB lineage: Bacteria > Fidelibacterota > Fidelibacteria > Fidelibacterales > Fidelibacteraceae > Fidelibacter. Next base: position 3,038 of record DKER01000094.1, read on the forward strand.
TATGGGAGGATCTGTAACCGGTCACAATCCTTCCTTTGATGCGGATTACCGGCTCACTGCAAATTCACCGTGCATCGATGAAGGAGCGGCCGTTTATTCCATGGGCGGCGAACTGATTGTGGACATGCCTCAGGGAAGCTGGGTTGGCGCCGCTCCGGAGATGGGGATGTATGAATTCGAAGGAGCCCCTCCATCCCTGACAGCTGATTTTACTGTTCTTTCCTTGCCGCATGGCCCTGCACCCCTGTCTGTGCGCTTTTCTGATATGTCTGCTGCTGAAAACACAACGATTACTTCATGGGAATGGGACTTCGGCGACGGCGGTTCAAGCTCTCTCCAGGCGCCGGTCTATACCTATGAAACTCCGGGGACTTATTCAGTATCCCTGACTGTTTCAGACGGTGAGATCACACATACTCATACCAAAGAAAATATGATTGTTGTCATGATACCTGAAATTCAGGCAAATTTTGCAATATCTCCGGACAGCGGACCCGTTCCGCTGGTTGTCAGCTTCAGAAACGAATCCACCGGACCTGTGGATGCATATCTTTGGGATTTCGGTGATGGCGATACCAGCACCCAGGCTCATCCGGTACACATTTACACAGAACCGGGGATTTATGACGTAACACTTTTCGCAACCAATGAATTTTCTACAGACATAAAAACTGCTTACGGAGCAATTACTGCTTATGAACCGGTGAAATATCGCTCATTATTTGTAGCAAACACAGGCTCTGATGTTACAGGAGACGGCTCGGAAAATAACCCTTTTGCCACAATACAGCACGGGATAAATACAGCATCAGATTTCGATACGGTCATCGTGAAAGACGGTGTGTATCATCCGGAAGATAACGACGGCTTTAAATTTATTATTTACGGAAAAGAAATCGTGCTCAGATCTGAAAACGGTCCGGAAAACTGTATTCTGGAACCGTCTCCCGGAAAGTGGTTGAATTCAATTGAAGTCAGCCATACGTCCCAAAGTACTGTTATCTCAGGATTTACGATTCGAAACGGTTGGGCCGGCGTTTATGTCCCCAGTGCTTCACCGGTTATACAGAATTGTATTATCGACAGTTGTTCTTACGGAATTATTACGTCCAGAGACTGGCAGTATGATGGAGATCCGCCGGCATCATCTCCTATTATCCGGTATAATCTCATAAAAAATTCTAATCAGGTTGGACTTGCCATGGGAGAAGGGGGAACACCTCTTATTATTAACAACACAGTCGTCAACAGTGAATATGATGGCATCAGCGTGATGGTATATGGCGAAGTGATCAATAATATCAGCGTCAATAACGGAACCGGCATCAGCAGTCTGCAAGATAACCAGGCAAATATTCAATACAATTGTGTTTGGGGCAATGGATTGGATTATGATCAGATATCTCCCGGAGAAGGGGATGTCAATCTTGATCCCGTTTTTACTGCGGATTATCGGCTTCAAGCCGGATCTCCTGCCATTGATGCGGGGCAACCCGATTATCTTCCCGATCCGGACGGTACACGGGCAGATATGGGGGCATTCTATTTCCATCAGGAACCGACAGAATGGACTGTAGATTTTTCTGCTGACGTAACATCGGGACGGGCTCCTCTCGTTGTAAATTTTACAGACCTGTCAACCGGTAATCCTGTCAGTTGGAACTGGGATTTCGGCGATCGGACAACATCACAGGAACAACATCCTACACACCGTTACGAAACACCCGGAACCTATACTGTTTCACTTGAAGCCTCTGACGGATCCGAGAACAAATCGCGGGTCAAATCCGCCTTTATAACCGTCAATGAACCGATTCACGTGAATCCTGTAGATTCTCCTTTCGAACAGCTTACATCTCTGCCGGGAAATGAGGGCGATCACTATATTGACGGTGCCTTTATTTCAAAAGATATTGTTTATATCGTTACCAATAAAAACAAACTATACAAAACGACAGACGGCGGGGCACTCTGGACTGATATTTCTCCTGAACCGGGAACAGACTTTTCCGGACCGGGTGCATCTCCGCGAGTACATTTTATTAATGAAAATATCGGGGCTGTTGCCTTTTCTCTGGATGACGGTTCCAATAACTATAATTACGATATCGTTTTCGGATTCGTATGGTGCACGACAGATGGCGGCACGACATGGTCACAACGCTTTGATGTCAATGACGATATGGTTACTCATCTTCAGCAGGTTAATGAAACAATCCTGTATGTAAGCGGAACGGCCCGCCTCGGTGTTACCAGCACACGCTGGTTCAAAAAAATCACACGGGATCCGGCCTCCGGAAATTATACTCTTTCCAGTATTACGCCATCACCCACAAGCCGGCCACATATATACAGCGGTCACTGGCTGAATCAGAATACGGGCGTCATTATGGCCCGTCTGAATGTAGTGCCATGGACTATGGAACCCTTCATTACCCGGGACGGCGGCCAGACATGGACATCCATCAAAGGGAATCTTCCCTCTCTGGATCATACAACCGTAAGCAACAGCAACCGGACCGTCCAAATGCTGGGTGAAAACAGTATCGTTATTGCATACGGCGAACTGCAGGGTGACGGTTATGTTACCCGAATCCGGAGAACGGATAACGGCGGTGCTACCTGGTACGATGCAACATTTGATAAAAATCCACAGGTGCTTGTCAATATTCGGATTGATCCAACAAGCGGAACGGGGTTTGCAGCCGGATATTACGGAGAAAGCGCCCTTTATATGACAAAGGATTTCGGAGCATTTTGGGAGCAATATACACCGGAAAATGCAGCGGAAAATCTTATGTTTTACGGTGTGGATATTGCTCTGGACGGAACAGCCTGGGCTTTTGGTCCCAACCGGACGCTATGGCGTTCCCGGACGACTCCTGTTCCTGATTTTGTTGCAGACAAAACGGAAGGCCCTGTCCCTTTTGACGTTCAGTTTACCGACCTGACAGCTCCCGGCGCAGCACCTGTTACAGATATTCTTTGGGATTTCGGTGATGGAAATACTTCAGAGGATCAGAATCCTTTACACACGTATACAACACCCGGTACATATACGGTAACTCTGACTGTCACAGATACAACAGGCACATATCAGACTGTTAAGGAAAATTACATCACAGCAGAAAGCAGCGCATCTGCCCTGATTCTTTCTGTCATGGATGTCCCGGAAGATCAGGGCGGTTGGGTAACCGTTTCATTTTCACGAAGCTATTTTGATATACGGCATGCAGAACCGACAGGAAAAAGCATGGCAGACACAATTGGGCTTTATACGGTAGAAATTCGCTATGACGGTGAATGGATTGCAGCAAATTCAACAGCGGCATATGCTCTGGAGAACTATGAAATTTTGGTGCATACGCTGGTTGATTCATCAATTCACGGCCATGGATTACATGATTTCCGGATCATCTCTGCCTTTCCGGACGGGCGATACATCAGTCCGGCCGTTCAGGGTTATTCCATAGATAATATCGCTCCCGAAGTCCCGGCAGGACTTGGGGCAGAATGGCTGGCAGAAAATCAGCTTAAACTTTCATGGAATGCTGTAAATGCTTCAGATCTGGGATATTATATAATCTGGAAATCGCCGGATCCCGGTTTTGATCCGATGGAAATCAGCCCACTTGTTCAATTAACGGATACCCTCTATATTGACACGGATGTTCAGCCCGGAACACATTATTATTATAGACTTGCCGCCGTGGATTATAACGGAAATATGTCTGTTGTTTCACCGGCGCTGGATGCACACACAACCGGAGTATTGGGCCGCACAGGAATACCTGAGACCTATGAACTTAGTGCAAATTATCCCAATCCTTTTAATCCCCGCACGACGATTCCTTATCAGATCCCTGAAAACTGCAAGGTTGATATCAGAGTATTCGATTTATCCGGTCGGCACATTCAAACACTGGTCAGTTCTTATCAGACAACCGGTTATTACGAAATAGTCTGGGCCGGTACTGATTTTCACGGTACGGAAGTGGCAACCGGTATCTATATCATACGAATGCATGCCGGTTCATTCAAACAAACCATGAAAATCTTGTTTTTGAAATAATATTTTCTCACAAAAAAAAAGCAAAAGCACTCATATGAGTGCTTTTTTTTGTTTTTTTGTTTTTAATTAGCAACCCCTCATAATTATATTCGTAATACAAACATAAAACCACTAATTTTGAAGCATTCATCATAAGGAATTTTTCATGCCGGGTCAAAGCAGTTCAGATTTGAAGAAAGGCTTAAAATTAATACACGTATATACCATTGCTACCGGTGCAATGATCAGTTCGGGTCTGTTTATTCTTCCGGGAATGGCTCATTCAATTGCGGGACCTGCCGTTATCTGGTCTTACATCATGGCCGGACTGCTTGCGTCTATCGGTGCCTTGAGTATGGCAGAGCTGTCAACCGCTATGCCGAAAGCCGGGAGTGATTACTTTTTTGTTATGCGGGGTTTTGGTCCCGGAGCCGGATCGGTCGCCGGCCTGTTAAGCTGGTTTTCGCTTACGCTGAAAAGCTCATTTGCCATTGTAGGCATGGCTACCTTTGTTCGGCTGATTATTGATTTAAA
>DKER01000094.1:7647-23020 GCA_002452555.1 Fidelibacterota bacterium UBA6817
TTTTTTATCGTTTTAAATACGCTGGGCGTAAAAGAAGCGGCAAGAACACAGGTTATTCTTGTTAGTGTTCTTTTGTGTTTATTGATCTTGTATATTATTATCGGCTTCCCAAAAATAAAAACCGAGAATCTTATCCCCTTTACTCCTTACGGAATTCTTCCCGTTTTTTCAACCACAGGACTTGTTTTTGTATCCTATGGCGGATTATTAAAAGTTGCCAGCATGGCGGAAGAGGTCCATGATCCGGGGAAAACCATGCCCCGGGGCATTATCCTTTCGATTATTACCGTCATCTTTGTTTATACCCTGAGTATCACCGTCACCACCGGCGTTGTGGATGTTGAAGAGCTTGATCATTCCCTGATTCCTATGTCTCTTGGAGGAGAAAAGGTGTTGGGGAAAACCGGATTCATTGCAATGAGCATAGGAGCCATATTGGCCTTTATATCAACGGCCAATGCGGGATTGATGTCTGCGTCCCGGTATCTTCTGGCAATGAGCCGGGATAATCTTCTTCCGCGTCCTTTCGCCCACATCAATAAACGATTTCATACCCCTCACGTTGCTATTTTGGTCACAGGATTTATTATGATACTCAGTCTTTTTCTGGAATTGAAAGTTCTGGTTGAAGCAGCCTCTACAGTATTAATGATGACCTATATTCTTGCCTGTCTGGGGGTTGTCGTACTCCGGGAAAGTACCCTTCACAATTACAGACCTTTGTTTAAATCGCCCCTTTATCCTTGGTTGCAGATAATTGGAATAGCGGGTCTGGTTTATGTTATTTATCAAGTAGGGGGAGATGCCTATCTGATCAGCGGGGCATTGATTCTGGCTGCTTTTTTATACTATCTTCTTTATGGACGTCAAAAGGTTAGCCGCGAATCAGCTCTCCTTCATTTGATTGCACGGCTTACGAATCGCCAGATTGCTACCGGATCTCTCGAAGATGAATTAAAACAGATTATTCGTGAACGGGATGAAATAAGTATGGACAAATTTGACCATCTTGTGGAAGATGCGCCTATTCTGGATCTTAAAGGTCATGTCACAAAAGACGAGTTTTTTAAACTCAGTGCTGAAAAACTCTCTGTTCGTCTGGATATGGATAAATATAAACTTGAAGAGCTTCTTAAAAAACGTGAAGACGAAAGCAGCACGCTTTTAACCCCATCCCTGGCCGTTCCGCATGTGATTATTGACGGGGTTGATCGTTTTGAATTATTAATTGTGCGTGCAAAAGACGGGATAGAGTATTCTGAAGATGCAAAAGACGTTAAGACGCTCTTTGTCATAGCAGGGACAAAAGATAAGCGAAGTTTTCATTTGAGGGCACTGGCTGCAATTGCCCAGATTGTTCAGAAAAAAGAATTTGAAAAACGCTGGTTTGATGCAAAAAATGAACAGGCACTGCGAGATATCATCCTTCTGTCTTCAAGAGACCGCTTTGTTCAGGATCAGTAATACCAAATATTCTTTTCAATAAATTCCTTGTGTTTCTTATATTCATATAATCCTTTAAATCACCGGAGCATTCAATGCATAAGCCCAATAGCACCATACTTATAGTTGATGACGAACAACTCATTGCTCAATATACTGCCGTTTTACTCGAAGACTATGGATATAAGACAAAAATCTCATACACGGGCGAACATGCAGTTAAGACCGTAAATGAGAGCGGTAATATAGATCTTATCCTTATAGATATTGACCTTGGACCCGGGTTAAGCGGTCCTGAGGCTGCCCAGATCATTCTTAAAGATTACAATATCCCCATTGTCTTTGTTACATCTCATTCTGAAGAAGAAATGGTAGAAAAGGTTAGATCTATAACCAGATATGGTTATGTCATTAAAAATTCGGGCGAATTTGTTCTCATGTCTTCCATAGAAATGGCATTTGAGCTTTTTGATGCTCACAAGGCGCTTGAAAAACAGCTAAATGCTATAACAGAAAGTGAAAAAAGGCATGAAACCTTTCTCAATTCTACCCATGATCTGGCGTTTTTAAAAAACGACAATCTGGAATATGTTTTAATCAATGAAGCAAATGCACGGTTTTTTAACCGGGAAAAACATGAAATTATCGGAAAAAAAGATTCGGGTTTTTTACCGGATGAAAACGCCAAAAATTGCGAACAATCCGATTTGCAGGCCTTACGGGAGAACAGGATTATAACTTCATTAGAAACAATCGATGATCATACCTATGAAACAACGAAGTTTCCGGTCCCGATGGGCGGCGGAAAGATGGGAGTGGGGGCCTACATCCGAGACATCACCCAACAGAAATTGGTTGAAAATGAACTGAAAGAAAGTGAAGAAAAGTTCAGAATGCTTGCAGACTCTTCCCCTTTCGCCATTATGATCTATCAAAACGATTCCTGGGTTTACACAAATCCTGCCGGAGAAATGATTTCCGGTTATTCTGCAGAAGAATTGTATAAGCAAAAGTTTTGGGAGATAGTTGATCCTGAGGACCGGGATATGATTATTCAAAGAGGCAAAAACAGGCAAACCGGACAGGATACCGTTAACTCATACGAATTTAAAATAAGAACAAAGAACAACTCGATCCGCTGGGTATTTTTAAACGGCAGATCGATTCAGTATCAGGGTAAACCTGCAGGATTAATATCCATTGCAGATATAACCGTCCGTAAAGAAGCGGAAGAAAAACTCAAATTATCCGAACGGACATACAAAGACATAATCAACACTATTTCAGAAGCTGTTTTTATTCATAATCCGGAAGGTGTAATACTTGATATCAATAAAACGGCAGAAACGATGTATGGATACACTAAAGAGGAAATTCTCGGCAATACACCCCTTTTCCTTTCTGCACCGGGGAAAAATGATAAGGATCTGATTTTCAAATCAATTAAACAGGCGTCTGAAGGAAAGCGGATTCAACTCTTCTTTTGGGGAAAGAAAAAAGACGGTACCCTGTTCCCTAAAGAAGTCAGTTTATCTCCGGGATCGTACTTTGGTAAACATGCCGTTATTGCTGTTGCCAGAGATATTTCTGAAAGAGAGGAAAGAGAATCGGTTTTAAAGGAAAGCAAAGCGCGTTACAAGGCGCTCTTTACCAACAATTACAGCGTTATGCTTTTAATTGATCCCGAAACCGGGTTAATAAATAATGCAAATCAGGCTGCCTGCACATTTTACGGATGGGATTTAGAAACGCTGAAGGGTATGAATATTTCCAATATCAATATCATGACCGACAGCGAAATAAAAGCAGCTATGGCCGAAGCCAGAGACAAAAAACAAAACTATTTTATTTTTAAACACAGGCTCTCAAGCGGTGAGATCCGGAATGTGGAAGTTTACAGCGGTCCAATTGAAATTGGAAGAAAACGATTGTTGTACTCCATAATCCATGACATCACTGCCAGAATGGAAGCCGAAGCGGCTCTCAGGGAACGTGAAGAATATCTTTCGGTAACCCTGCATTCAATCGGCGATGCCGTAATTGCCACAGATGTTGAGGGAAAAATAAACCGAATGAATCATGTCGCCGAAATGTTAACCGGCTGGACATTTGAAGAAGCCCGGGGACGTCCGCTTGAAACAGTCTTCAGGATTATTAACTCTCAGTCCCGGCGAGACGTTGCCAATCCCGTTGTACAGGTGCTGGAAACCGGCAAAACGGCTCAACTGGCAAATCATACCGTTTTAATAGCCAAGGATGGCACCGAATATCATATTGCAGACAGTGCTGCACCCATTATTGACGTTTCCGGAAAAATACAGGGTATAATCCTTGTATTTTCTGATATGACGGAAAAATATATGGATCTTGAAAGAATCCGGAAAAGTGAACACATGCTCAATACACTAATTTCCAATCTTCAGGGCATGGTTTATCTGTGTAAAAATGAACCGGGCTGGCCTATGGAATTTGTCAGTCCGGGTTCAGTGCAACTTACCGGTTACAAGCCGGAGGATTTTTATGAAGCACATGTTTTATACAGCAATGTCATTCACCCTGAAGATCGACAGGCTGTTTGGGAAACGATTCAAAATACCATCCGGGAAAAGAAACATTTTTTTATTGATTATCGGATTATAGACAGACACGGAAATGAAAAATGGGTCCGCGAACAGGTGCTGGCTTCTTATTCTGAAAACGGGGATTTACGTCATCTGGAAGGCTTCATCTCTGATATTACTTTGCAAAAGACCGCAAACATGAAAATCCAGAAACTGCTGAAAGAAAAGGAGCTTTTACTGAGAGAAGTTCACCACAGAACAAAAAATAACATGAATATCATTGCCAGTATACTTTCTCTCCAACGAAAACAGTTAAGCAATCCGGAATCGGTAGAGGCTCTGGAAGATGCCCAAAACCGCATTAAAACAATGACAGTTATTTATGACAAACTTTTCAGATCCGATGATTATAAGAACATTTCTTCCAAAAAATATCTGGAACGCTTGATTACAAATCTGAGTGCAGCCAATATCTCCGCTTCAAAAATTAACATAAAACACAATATTCAGGATATTCTGATAGATTCAGATATCCTGTTCTCCGTGGGACTTATTCTCAACGAACTTATAACCAATTCATTCAAATATGCATTCCCGGGAAATACCTGCGGTGAGATATTTATAAACTTCTCTTTACCGCATTCAAACACGTTGATTTTGGAATATAAAGATACCGGTATCGGAATGTCCGGCGATTCTCCGCCAGAAAGGCAAGGGGGCTTTGGTTTGAAGCTCGTTGATCTTCTGGTTAGTCAACTTGAAGGCCATTGCGAGCAAAGCTGGAAAGGCGGCACCCGGTACAGCATAACATTTCCCATAAAAAAAACTTAAAATTAAAACCGGTGAAAGCTAACATGAGAAATTTGATGTTAACAATTATCAGGAAAGGAAGAGAAAAAATTGTATAACCAATTATCAGGCGGAGAATTTATCCAGGTTATTATAAACTTTCTTCCCATTTTCGGGATGGCTTATCTGTTAATGGGTTTAATCAGTGACAGAAACAGGGATGTTCCGGGCGGATTTTTGTTTTCTTTGCTCATGATTGCTTCGGCAGTGTATACATTCGGATATTATTTTGAGGTTCACAGCAAGGACCTTGAATCGGCCTTTATGTATCTGACACTTGAATATATCGGTCTGGCGTTTCTCGGTTCATTGTGGGTTCTCTTTCTCATGGAATATACAGGCCAATTAATCAACTATCGTCGTTTTATAGCACCGTTATTAATACTGGCATCATTTATAACCCTGGTTATTGTTAATACAAATCCTTTTCACAACCTCTATTATATCAATCTGAATTATGATACCATATCGAATTTGACCATAATAAGGTTTGACCGGGGAACGTGGTACTGGTTTTTTGTCATTTTTACCAATGTCTGCTTTATATTGGGCAGCATTTTGCTACTGCGGGCGTGGCGGGTCAACAAAAATACGATAAGAAAACGGTACTACCTGCTCTTCATCGGATCGCTTTTTCCATGGCTGGCGCTTATATTCAATATGATTGCTCATCGTTCGGTTGTTATTGACTTGGGGCCGTTTGGGTTATTGGTTGCGGCAGTAATTTTTGTATATAATATTTATGCTTATAAATTATTTGACCTGATCCCTGCCGCCAAGAAAACTGTTTTTGAATTCATGAGTGACGGTGTTCTGATTTTGAACAACAGTTATCTGATCACAGAATCCAATCATGCGGCAGAAAAGCTCCTGGGGGCCATAAATGTTAAAAGGGGAACCGATATAGCAACACTGTTCGATAAAGAGACTCTCGGGAAAATCATGCAAAATGAAGATTCTGATAACGTTCTCGATCTGGTATATAAGAAAAACAGCCATGAAATAATTCTGGATATCAGATCTTCCAGAATTTTGGATAACCAGGGTCATTTAAATGGAATATTACTGATATTGAGAGATGTTACAATTTCTAAACGCGATGAAGATGAAGTCAGAAGGCTGTTAACAGAAAAAGAGATACTGCTTCGGGAAGTTCACCACAGGATTAAAAATAACATGAACACCATTGCCGGTTTTTTAACGCTGCAAGCAAGAAAACTGCAGGATAAAGGGGCTGTAAATGCTCTTCAGGAAGCAAAGAATAAAATATCCGGTATGATGATGATCTATGACCAGCTTATGCATACCGATGATTTTACAAATATTTCATCCGGTGATTACCTGAATCCGTTGATTGATAATATTATTGAGTCCTACGATAATGAATCAACAATCAAGGTCATTAAAGAAATTGAAGATGAAATAATGGATTCAAAAATTATGTTTCAAGTGGGTATTATTCTGAATGAATTGCTGACAAATTCGTTTAAATATGCTTTTTCAAACAAACAGGACGGTGAAATATTTATTCATTTCAGACTTCGCAATAATAAAATTGAACTTCTTTATCGTGATAATGGACATGTTCTTCCCGAATCTGCATTTGATGATGCCAGTTCAGGTCTGGGTTTAAATCTGATTCGTTTATTGATACGCCAACTGAAAGGTACTATCGAGATTAACAGAAGCAACGGCACTGAATTCATAATGATAATATAAATACGATTATAAAATTCACGCTACACTAAAGCATTTTTTAAGGCTCTAAACTCATTGAGTATCATGGCAGTTGCCCCCCATACATTTACATTGGAAAACAAAAAACCGGGCACCTGATACCCGTTTTCCAAATTAAAACGTCCTTTTTCAGGATGCTCCAACAGTTCAGACAATCTAACGTGTATAATTTCCTCTACTTCTTTCGGGTCCGGAGAAAACTGAAGTCTGCGTTCTGTATACGCCACGGACGGATGCACGATGAATCCGCTGTGAGGAATGGGAAGAGGCGTCAGCATTCCGGCAATTTCATGCGTGTACACATCGACGCCAATTTCCTCTGCTGTTTCCCGAATTGCCGTTTCAACAGGATTTTCATTTTTTTCCATATGACCTCCCGGAAGACTGATTTGTCCCCGGTGATGATCATCTTTCCTGTCACTCCGCCGAATCAGGGGGAAAAATAATTCACCATCCTGCAAATAGATCAGCAGCAGTGTGGCCGCGGGGTAAAACGAATCTCTGAGAGGCTTTTTCCGTCCTTCCGGCCACATATCCTGATGATACCGTACGCCGGGTAACGGGTTATTCAAAGCATGTTGTATTGAATAAAAATTCAGTTTTTTCATGATATGTTAGTGCTATCGAACCAATAAAAGTTTCCCGGTTTCTTTATAATCATCCATCAATATCTGATAAAAATAAATTCCGGACGGATAGCCATAAAATGAACAACTGAAATAGTGAGTTCCTTCCGCATAAATAGAATCACGGATGTTTAGAATTGTTGCTCCGTTCAAATCCACTATTTTCAAATCTATCTTGTACCTGTCATCCAGATTTACTTTGAAAAAAACCGTTTCATTAAAAGGGTTTGGATATACCTGTGTCAAGGGTGTTATATCATTAATCTCACTGCCGCTAATTTGGTTGAACAAGCGGGGAATCGCCTGGAATGCAGCTTGAAACACTTCTTCCTCAAGATTGTACCAGCCGCTGTATTCACCATAATTCCAATTCCCGCCGTTTGTTATAAAAACAATGCCGTATTCGTTCTCATAAGAGAAATATGCATCTGCAATTAAACCATAGGCTTCACCGGAATGCCCCAACAACATTTCACCGGGCAGCAGGTCTGTTGTAACATGGTTACCATGGGCAAAATTTTTAAAAATTCCGTTATAATTGTTTCCGTTGGTTCCGTTGTACGACCAAACAGTGGTATGCATCTCATCGAAGGCAAGGGGCGACATCAGTGTTTCTTGTTTCATGTTTGCCTTTAAAAATTTAACCAAATCTTCCGCACTGGCCCTTAAGCCGCCCTGCGGTGCAAATTTCAACCCGTTTGAGCCCGGCACATATTGACTCATGTCAGGTTCCTGCGGTTGAATGCCCCGGAAATTATCAAACTGGGGGCGTGTTCCCCGATATAAAACAGCCAGGTCATTAATCTCCGGCAGTTTATAAACATTGAAGTCTGCATCCATTTGAAGCGGAGGCATCAAGGTCAAGCAATCCCCGGTCTGACAGAATGAAAATTGCCGTTGCCGTTACATATTTTGAGATAGAAGCGATTCGATACTTCGTTTGACGATTAACCGGCAGATTCCTTGAAATATCCCGTCTTCCGTAACTATACCGGTAATCCCCTTTACCTTCTGAAAAAACGTAAACAGACATTCCTGCCAGAGCATATTTCCGGCCAATATTCAAAAATAACGAATCCGCGCTGTCATCGGCATACAGCATCTGAAACCCAACGGCCAGGATAATCAACAGCTGTTTAATCATGAATTCTCCCGTTAACAATTTTAATGATTATTCCCGCGAAAACAGTTTTTTTCACAAAAGAGATACATTGATCAAATATACCTTATTCATAGAAACAATTATCCGGTATTATGTCATCATGATATTTTATAGATTTTAATGCCTTTTTGTAAAAAAACATAAAGAAAGGGTTTCAGCACAGGTGTAACCGTTCATCAACCGGAGATGATTCATGGGTAACAGATCTTTTTTCCGCCAGGTTCGTTCATTTGAATACTCGTTTTGGATATTAAACATCATTGAAATGCTTGAACGCTTGTCTTACTATGGTGTTCGTGTCGTGATCCCGATTTATATAGCACAAGCTGACGAGATACACGGCCTTCATTTTTCCCAGCTTCAAAAAGGACAAATCTTTATGTGGTGGGCTCTGGTCCAATCTTTGATCCCGATGTTCTCAGGAGGCTTTGCCGATCGCTACGGATACAAAAAAACCCTGACCATCTCATTTATACTTAAAATATCCGGGTATTTGCTGATGGCAACTCAACGAGAATTTTATCCTTTTCTGGGAGGGACGCTTGTTCTGGCAACCGGTACGGCATTTTTTAAACCCGGGATACAGGGGTCGCTGGTCCAGACACTTTCACCCGAAAATTCTTCTGTCGGCTGGGGAATCTTTTATATGCTCATCAACATCGGCGCTTTTCTGGGGGCTCCGTTGGCCCATTTTATGTATGGCATTTCATGGGCCGCCGTCTTTTACGCATCGGCCGGAATAATATCACTAAACCTTCTTATGCTTTTAACCTATCCCGAAATCCCGTCCAATTCCGACAAAACCGTTTCACCCCTGCATGTGATAAAAACGACACTCAATGATATTTTCGAACCCAAATTGCTGATTTTTATTATCATTATGTCCGGTTTTTGGCTTGTCTTTATGCAGTTGTTTGATATGTTACCCAACTTTATTGCAGACTGGGTGGATTCGTCTGATTTGGTTGTTCGATTCAATTTGCCATCTTTCATGCTGCGCATGACAGACCGGGGATTGATGGTGTCCCAGGAATGGCTGATTAATGCCAATTCAGCAATTATTATACTGACCGTTGTCATTATATCCTGGCTGGTTTCCCGCATGAGACGGGTAACATCCATCTTTATCGGCATAACAATTACTTCTGCCGGTTTAATTGTATCCGGTTATTTTATGTCCGGCTACCTTACAATATTAGGCATTCTTCTCTTTTCAATCGGTGAAATGCTTGCCAGTCCCAAAATGAATGAATATCTGGGAATTATTGCTCCGCCGGGAAAAAAGGGTCAGTACATGGGTTATGCCAATATCCCGCTGGCTATCGGATGGGCTTATGGCTCCTTCTTAGGAGGAACGGTTTACGACAAGATGGGGGACAAGGCAAACCTGGCCATCCGGTATCTTCAGGAATTCCATCAGATGAGCGAATCTGTTACCAGGCCTGAAGCAATGGCAAAGTTGGTTGACATAACAGGGTTGACATTTAATGAAGCAACTCTTCTTTTGTGGAATACCTATCATCCCTATACTTTGTGGACTCGTTTTACACTCATTGGGTTTGTCAGTGCGCTGGGAATTTTTATTTTCTCCTATTATGTGAATGAAGAAAAAGACAAAATAAAATGAGACGTGTTACAAACACATATTCGGGTTATAAAATTCTTGTTTCTATTCTTTTTGGCATCATTAGCCTTATCCTGAATCTTTACGGATTAGAATTTCAAATCATTAATTATACAATCACCTTATATCTTGGTTTAGCATTTCCGGTAATGATTGCTATTGTCTGGGGGTGGAGATACGGACTGCTTTCTGTGATTTCAGGGGGTTATTTACCCATGTTTTTCCATTGGGAGCCTGAAGGTTATGGAACCGTATTCCTTTTTACCGCAAATGTCTGCTGGGTCATTTGGCACGGAATATGGCACGAAATACGTAAACAATCCGGTGAAAACATCTGGAATAACGTGATTACTTTGGAAATTTTATACCGCGCTTTTATGGTTATCATTTATATTTCTGTCTATCCGTTTGTGTTGTCACTGAATCCCCCTTTTTGGGATAAATCAATTTATCTGAACTCTCTCCATTACGTTTATCTGATCAATTATATCGTTCTTTATTCATTTGCGTTATTGTTTCTCATAATGTTTTTTAAGCTCTCATTAACCAATAAGCATGTTCAGTTTCTCTTTAAGCTTAGTCCGCCTCCATGGCAGGACAGGGTTCGTCATTTATCGGGTATATTGATGGGCATAGGAATAGTCTTATGGTTATTTACCGGATTGTTCCGATACTATTTGGTCTATTTTTCTACTGTCCCGTTAATAGAAATTTTATTTTATCACGGTTTTAATAACTTTTTTATCAGGGATATCATCATTATTTCATTTATTACCCTTTTTTTCAATATTTACGAATATCACATACAGAAAGAACACGAATCAAAAAAAACATTCCTTGATAAAAAAAATGCGGAATTCATAGAACTTAAAACAAACGCAGCAATTCTGTCAGAATGTTCCGTTATAATCAAATCGTTACTAAAACCTGCAAGTCTTGAGGAAAAGATATTGATTTTATGCCGGTCGCTGCTTCAAATACCCAATTTAAAAAACCACTGGATTATCCGTTTTGATCCTCGCGTTTCCGAACCGGAGTTCCTGTCTGAAACACCCTATGAAATCCGGCAAAAGATCCTGGCTTATACAAACAGCTATGAAGGAAAAAATCGAATCAAGAAACTGCTAAACACCGATGAACCGGCTGTTGATCCGGCGGTCGTCGTCAATCAACAAGATCTGTTTCCCGACATATATCATGTTCTGATCAGTGCCTGTTACAGGTTTAAAGAGGGGTTTCTTTATGTCGGGCTGGTCGTTGAGGAAAATTTAAATCGTTCAGAAATTTTTAAAAATTTCCTTTACACAGCCCTCTGCACATTCCGTTCAATCTCCAATCAGGATCCTGTAAAAGAGG
Source organism: Fidelibacterota bacterium UBA6817 (assembly GCA_002452555.1). GTDB lineage: Bacteria > Fidelibacterota > Fidelibacteria > Fidelibacterales > Fidelibacteraceae > Fidelibacter. The sequence continues at coordinate 19,006 of DKER01000094.1, forward strand.
ATCGGAACATTAGCACCCGGAAAAAAGAGAATTTTACTATTTTTCAATATTTTTATTCAGATATACCGGGATACTGGATTATAACCACGCCTTCATTATTAATAAAACTGCCCAGTCAGGATTTTTGTCGTTTTTCCGGATATTCAACAACAGAGATCACCGGGACTGATCTAAGATCAATTTTAACGCTGGTTGAAACGCCCGAATCATGGGTTGATGCACATAAATTTACGGAGGGTTCTGTTATCCAAAAAAACGGGTCAAAGGTTCCGGTTCAGTATATTTGCAGCCAATTAACCGGATTTGATTCCTTTCCATATCTGTTTCATATAGCAGACAATCTGAGCGGTTATATGAAACAGAAAGCTCTTGATGATCGAGAATTCAGATATCGTTCATATTTTAACAATATGAGTGATGCTTCATTTGTAATTGACCATACAACCCGTATCATTGATGTTAATCAAACGGCCTGCTCTCTTTTTAAATATAATCGCAATGAAATAATCGGCCTGAAAATTGAAGATATTGTAAGCAAGGACGATAAGCCATTCATTGAATTTCATATGCAGCAAATTCTCCAGAACAATATTGCACGATTTGAAAGCACTCATCTGACCAAATATGGTCGCCGTATCCTAACAGAAGTCCATGCGCGTAGATTTAATGAATTTGGCCATGATCTGATTCATGTGGTTTTGCGGAATATCAGTGAACGGAAAAAACAGGAAAGAGATCTTTTGCGTTTTCAGGAAACGATCCGGTTGTTTGCCCAAAAAGGCCATACTGTATTTGTCGGTTTTTCCGAACAGGGACACATCCGTTATTTTAATAATGCAGCACTTGAACTGTCGGGGCGATCAGAAAAAGAATTGTCAAATTCAATATTTCATGACGTTTTTGTGGCCCCTGAACACCAACAAAAAGCAGCAAAAATATTTGAAGATATTCTGACAAACAAGTTCGATGATTCAAGACACATATTGCCGGCAACAGGTTCTGAAGACCTTGAATACTTCTTCCTTTGGGATTTCACATATATCAAACGAGACATGCTATATAATTTATTTATTGCAGCAGGAACGGATGTCACCGTTTTATACAAGGATTTGGAACGGTCGCGTCACGAAAAAGAGCAGCTTGAATACACGTTTAACCGGGCTCCTCTTCCCTTGTTAATATTTAATGAAACGGGCTTTGTTCAAAATGCAAGCACTTCAGCAGAAACGATCCTTGGTTACGGGTATCATGAATTAAAACTCCTTTCTTTAAAAGATCTTGTATCACACGAGGATTATTTAAAAATACTTTCCGAAACAGAACATGCCCCATCGCTTGCTGTGTATAACGTTTCTGTTCGCCTGATCGATTCCCGCGACAACACGATTCCCGTCACTGCACATATAACCATTCTTGAGGATCGTAATATTATGATGATATTTCAGAAAACTGAATAAGTCCTCATGATTTATATTTTAACCCATCCATAAAAGAATTTTTTATGTTGTGCTGATAAAACGTTTTAAAATTGGACGCGACGTTATTCCGGCGACTCCAATTGCAGACGAAGAATTCGGGATGCCCGGGTTAGGTCAATCAGTTCTACCGGGGACTTTTTATCATCAAGTTCTACGATCATCCAATATGCTTTACTGATTTTTTCCTTTTTTATCAGGTCAACCAGTTTTTTTTGATCACTGAACATTCTTCTGCCGGTGTTTACGTCCCATAATTCAAGCGCCGTCAGACAACCAAGTGACGGCGTGAGAGGAAACCAAGGCTTTTCCGCAGAAAAATTCGGATCAATTGTCGTTCCGTGTGCCACAATTTCACGTCTCCCGGCCATACCGGCATAATAGGTAGTATAAGCCGGAAGATACTGAAACCAATATCGGGGAAGAACGGACATATAAAGTTGGCGGGACCAAGCCGAATCATCAATTGCTCCATGAAAAAAGTCCACGGGCAACACTTCTCCGGGCATGGAAAGAACAATCAACGGCGTCGGACCAATAAAAACATTCTCGGAAACACTGATCCCCTGAACGGAAAAGAGTCCTTCCGGTGTGTTGCCATTGGTTATGTATCCCGGCAAATTTGATTTTGACCGCCCCAAATGTGTTACATTCCAAAGCTTGCCGGTCTTTTTGTCTGTCAAAAACTGACCGCTGCTTTTCCGCAGAATGGTTATTCCCGGATAGTCTCTGTTTTGCCGGAAAAATGTAAAAAATACAGGAGACTCCGGTAAAAAGTCCTCTGATAATATTAAATCCAACGGAGGTCTGTCCGGTCTGAAATGGAGTTCGGCCCTAAACATTTCCAAAATAGGATTATCCGGCATATGGTAAAACTTTTCATTCAACCGATCTCTGATTTCAACAGCGGTTTCTAAAGTAAACTCAGCTCTGTTAAGGTAGAGCCCGGCCATGGAAAAAAGCTTTGGATCATTTGTGTAATGCATGATTTTCCGTATTTCAGGAATAAACTCCGCGGGATAGAGCCCATAACTGATCTCAAGAAGCGCTCGCAATAATGATGTATCCATTGAATCATAATAACCAAGGGCGTTTTTAACGGCTTTTTCCGTTGTTTCATCCCGGTAACCGATCAGACCCATCGCCCAGCATGCACTTTCCCAAGCTTCATAATTATGGGTATCGGGGTGCTCTTTGACCGTTTCCAAAATGATATTTTCTATAAGATTTTTTTCAAATTGTTTTCTGTTATCTAAAAGTGTTCTTTCAGAAATCGGTTCTTTTGCTCCATCCATCCATAAAATCCGCACCAAAACTGCAAGAATTACAATTCCCGCACCTGTTCCGAGACCTATGCTGATTCCTCTTTTTTTCATGCAGACTCTTCCTGTACAATTTGATCAATCTTTTTTTCTTCTGCTGCAGAAAACTCAATATTGCCGGAAGCTTTCAAAGCATCATCCAGATGGGAAATTTTACGGGCCCCGATGATTGATGTGCTCACTTCCGGGCGCCTCAGCGTCCATGAAACAGCCATTTGTGACAAAGACTGACCCCGCTCTTCCGCTATAACACTTAATTTTTTCACTTTTGTCAGCATGTTTTGTGAAATGTGTTCCGGTCTAAGAAATCCTTCCGGTCTGCCGGCACGAGAATCTCCGGGGATCCCGTTCAGATATTTACCCGTGAGAATTCCCTGCTGTAAGGGAGAAAACACGGCACAGCCAATGCCTTCTGATCGAAGGACATCAAAGAGTCCGTTTTCAATATCTCTGAACAAAAGGTTGTATTTGGGCTGGTGAACAGTGCAGGGCGTCCCCAGAGATTTAAGGATTTCTGCAGCTTTCAACGTTTCTTCCGGCGAATAGGAAGAGATGCCCACATAAAGTGCTTTCCCGCTTCGGACAATATGATCAAGGGCATTCATGGTTTCTTCCATGGGCGTTTCAGGGTCCGGCCGATGATGATAAAAAATATCCACATAATCAAGTCCCATCCGTTTCAGACTCTGGTCCAGGCTCGCAATCAGGTATTTCCGGCTTCCCCCGTTTCCATACGGACCGGGCCACATTAAATATCCTGCTTTCGTTGAAATGACCAGTTCATCCCTGTGTGAGGAAAGATCTTCCTTCAGCACGCGCCCAAAAGTCTTTTCAGCCGTTCCAAAAGCCGGTCCATAATTATTTGCAAGGTCAAAATGGGTTATACCGTTATCAAAAGCATACAACACAATGTTCCTGGCGTTTTCGTAGATATCAACGCTTCCGAAATTGTGCCAGAGTCCCAGCGATATTAACGGCAGCTTCAAACCGCTGTTTCCGCAAAAACGGGTCTTCATTTTTTCATACCGTTCGTCATAAGGCATATAATTCATTGGTTTACTCCTGTTGGGTTGAGGTTTAAATGTTGAAAGGTTGAGGCTCGCGGTGCTCGCTGTTTAAGGGTTCAAGGGTTCATGAGCTCAAGAGTTCATGGGTTCATGAGCTCAAGAGTTCAAGGGTTCAAAAGTTCAGACGTTGAGTCAACTATAAAGAATTAGA
>DKER01000122.1 GCA_002452555.1 Fidelibacterota bacterium UBA6817
TCCACCACCGCATGACACTGCGCCATGGAAAGCCCGCAGCAGTCGGTTATCCTGTCTTCCAGAACACCCAGTCTGCGCTCAAGCTCTATAACAATATCCCTCAAAACCTGTGCTCTTGTATTGTTGTTCATATTTGACTCCATGATTAACTATTGTATGCTGCAACTATTGCAGCCTGCAAGCAAAATGATAAAATATATTGACATATTTCAATGTGCAGGTTTTGGAGATGGAGTGACTCAACGACCTTACAGAAAACCTTGTCCATCCACCTAAACGCATCAGAAAGTGATCCATGCCGGAAATAATGGACACTAGATTAACCACATTTTCCTAAATTACTGATATAGTAATTTCTTTCAAAGGCATTCGGTGATATGTAACCTGTGTAAGAATGCCTTCTTCTGCAGTTTTGAAATCTCTTTTTCGGATTCGCTTGCTTAGACTTTCTTCCCGTTGCCAGGAAACGCTGACTCTCCATTCTTCTCGTAATCACGCTTCCATTCGTAAAGAGTGTAATAATTTACTCCCAAATCTTCGGTGATCTCCTTGAATGTTGCCTCTTCTGACTGAATCAGGCGTACGGCATTAAGCTTAAATTCTCGATCGTAGACTTTTCTAGATTTCGACATCAAACAAACTCCTATTACATAGTTTAGTTTGGTTTATCTTGATGTCCAATAAAATCAGGAGGGATCAATGCAGCAGGGATTCAATTGAGTGTGGTTTTTTGAGGTTCGAAGACTTTTTTTATCATTCAGGGCGCACTTACCATGTGTACCGTCAGGATTATCTATAAGAAATCTGTAAAAAATGAAAAATTCGAAAAATTTCAACACATCCGATGAAATTTTAAGAAACCTTTTTAAATTTTATAAAATTATCATGTTTATTTTTTCTATTTTTTCATATGAGCCTTTTTTAGCAAAAACAGCAAAAAACACACATTTTCTTTTTTTTTCGTGTCGAACGCTGCGGGATTTGTCAAAAAAAAAATTACACAATCTAGGAACCATACTACATATAAACGTATTTGCGATATGGTTGATAACCATGTTACTCTCGTACTATGGTTACGAACCATTATGCTATAGTAGAGAGGTTGATTACCTTATGGTGTATGAGGGGTATAAACAGCAATATTTTAAGAAAAAAATCTTAAAAAATTACAAAAAATAGAAAATTTCAGAAATAGAAATGAAAAAACAGTAAATAAAATGAAAAATTACATGTTTCGGTTATTTGCGAGAATTTCAGAGTATTTAAGACTAATTAACTCCACTTTTATATTGACCGACAACGGTTCTTTGTTTTCTCTGAGCATGTCTTCGATCGCTTCGATCGCTTGAGCAAGTACAGCGGTGTTAATGCTGTGACGTGTACCTCCTGTAATAAGATGAGTTGCATCTACAGAGAGTATGTCAGCTATCTTCAAAATAGTCTCTACGTCTGGTGACTTCTTACCTGTCTCAATGTCTGAATAAGAAGGCTGACTTATCCCAAGTTGGTGGGCAAGCTCTCTTTGATTTATCTTTTTATTTTTTTGAACGTTTTTTGACGTGTCAACGCCGACGAAAAAGTACGCCAAACGCCGGTTAGAAATTACGCCACTATTCCGTCGTTTTTTTGACGAGTCCTGCCCTCTGTTTTTCCTTTAACCTGTAGCTCTCTCCTCTAATATTTACAATTTGATGGAAGAAACTCAAGATAATCCATTTGCTGTTTTAGGGGCAGCATTTGCATCTAATTTCGCGGATGGGAGGTGGACTTATTTATAACTCCAGAGTCTATCTATGCTATGTTAAGCGGTGAGCCGAGATCTCCAAAAACCAAAACAGATACGCATGAGGAAAAATCAGAAAATAAAATCTGAAGATGATGTCTCAATGGGGTATAATGGATTAAACCGTTTTACTGTAAATATCGGGGCAAAAAACTTTGAAGATAGTATGCTATTAATACTGAACCGTGACGGTTTCTTCTCATGGAAATTAGTTGGAATAAATTTCATCGGTAATTTTTTTAATAAATAGCCTGACACGCTTAAGGGATCAATACTTTGACCTACGAACAGTTAATCGACTTCCTTGAAAATAAAATGCGGATGTCCCATATATATCAACCTCTGCTAATCAAGGTACTTCTTGAGTCTGAAGGTTATGCTACAGTCAGGCAGCTTGCCTTAAATTTCCTTGCTAAAGATGAAAGTCAGATTGACTATTACCAGAAACGTATTAAGGAAATGCCTGTAAAGGTTCTTAAAAGCCATGACGTGATCTCTACCCAGGGTCAACTTATCGAGCTCAATCTGAACATGAAAAAGCTGTCTTTCAAAGAAAAATCAAAACTCAAGGAAATCTGTGAAAGAAAGATCCATGACTTCTTCCAGAGCCGTGGTCTTTCAGTTTGGGATCATCGTCTTCTGGAGGATTCACCTATATCGGATGTAATCCGTTACGAGGTTCTCAAAAAGGCCGGCGGCAGGTGTGAACTCTGCGGAGCTACCAAAGACGAAAGGATGCTGGATATAGATCATATTATTCCACGCTCAAGAGGCGGTAGTAACGATATCGAGAACCTGCAGGTGCTCTGCTCTAAATGTAACCGTAGCAAGGGCAATAAAGACAATACAGACTTCAGAAACAACATCTCTGATACTGATCCTAAATGTTTATTCGAGCCTGTCATATTAACTGTGTAAACCTGTAATTCTTTCCTCGAAATTAATATACAGTTGTGA
>DKER01000239.1 GCA_002452555.1 Fidelibacterota bacterium UBA6817
CGGCCTTTGACTGGAAGGTTCGTAAGAATTTTAAAAAAGGATATAAAGAGCCTAAAGGTTATAAAATTATCCATTTTCAACAGTGTTTCCATGGCCGCACCGGATATACATTGTCTCTGACAAATACCCACGATCCGCGTAAAACCCAGTATTTTCCAACCTTTGACTGGCCCAGGGTTCTGAATCCCAAAGTTGTTTTTCCATTGAATAACGAAAATCTTGCCAAAGTAAAAGCAGCAGAGGAAGAATCTCTGACCCAAATTTATCAGGCTATCAATTCCAATCCGGATGATATTGCCGCCATCATTCTCGAACCTGTCCAGGGTGAAGGTGGAGATAATCATTTCAGAAAAGAGTTTATGCATGCTTTACGCACCATTTGTGATGAACATGAAATTCTGCTCATTTTTGATGAAGTTCAGAGCGGTGTGGGACTCACAGGCAAATTTTGGGCCTATGAACATTATGAAGTTGTCCCGGATATTATCAGTTTTGGCAAGAAAAGCCAGGTCTGCGGTATATTGGCAGGTCACCGTATTGACGAGGTTGAAAAAAATGTTTTTGCAGAATCAAGCCGGATCAATTCCACGTGGGGCGGCAATCTGATCGATATGGCACGGTTTAGCGCTATTTTGAAAATCATCGAAGAAGAGAATCTGATCGAAAATGCACGGGTTCAGGGTGAGTTCCTTTTAAATGAACTGGTTAAACTGGTATCAGATTACCCGGAAAAAGTTTCCAGTCCCCGCGGAAAAGGACTTATGTGTGCCGTAGATATGAAAGATGAAGCCAGCAGGAATGCTTTTCTGAGTGAACTTGAAAAAGAGAAAGTAATCATGCTTGGCTGCGGTGAGAAGTCTATCCGTTTTCGACCTCATTTAAATGTCAGTTCTGATGAGATAAAATACGGTATTGAAAAAATCCGGTTTGTGCTGAATAAAATATAAAACCATTTCCCTACCCCCACCCGGAAAGGCCGTTCATTGTGGACGGCCTTTCTTTTTTGTGTGAATATTTTGTACATTCCCCTCGGGAGAATAATGAATGACACCATCTAAACTCTATGTTGTAGCCACACCGATTGGAAATCTGAAAGATATTACTATCCGTGCCCTGGAAATTCTGAAGGAAGTCTCTGTTATTGCCTGTGAGGATACGCGGGTAACCAGACGCCTTTTGGAAAGATATGATATCACCGGCAAAAAATTGCTCTCCCATTACCTGCAAAATGAGAATAACAGCATCCGTGGAATTTTAAAAATTCTGCAGGATGGTGAAAGTGTTGCATTGGTATCGGATGCGGGTACACCCGTGATCAGCGATCCAGGAAACCGATTGGTTCAAATGGCTGTAAAAGAAGGATTTGAAGTGGTACCCATACCGGGTCCGTCTTCTCTTACAACTCTCCTGAGTGTTTGTCATTTCCCCGTTGATGTTTTTACGTTCGAAGGATTTCTTCCTCATAAAAAAGGCAGACAAACTCGCCTGAAAAAAATTGCAGAGCGAGACCACCCGACAGTTCTCTTTGAATCGACTCACCGAATCGTACGTTTGCTTAAAGAATTATTAAAGAACTGCGGCAACCGGGATGTTCTGGTGGGACGTGAACTGACAAAAATCCATGAAACACTTTTCAGGGGAACTCTGGTTTCGGCAGATTCCTTCTTTACCGTCAATTCAATCAAAGGTGAATTTGTTCTGATCCTTTCACCGGAAACGTTAACATGAGTTTATTTGAAAACTATTCTGTCTGGGCTGATTTAAAAATTTTGAAATTAATAATATGAGGTGAATTATGGGTTTTCAGGTTGTAGATCATCCCCTGATTAAACACAAATTAAGGCTATTAAGACGGATTGATACAAGCATCTCCCATTTCAGACAGCTGACGGAAGAAATAACGATTATGCTAACCTACGAAGCAACCCGTGATCTGCTACTTGAATCCAGAGAAGTCATGACCTGGAAAGGAGCAATACCTGCTGAACGCATATCGGGAAAAAAAATTTCCGTTGTACCGATTTTAAGGGCCGGAATCGGCATGTTAAACGGGGTTCTGGCATTGATTCCTTCCGCCCGGGTTAATGTAGTCGGTTTATACAGAAATGAAGATACCCTCTATCCTGTGGAATATTATAAAAAATTCAACAGAGATATTCAGATTCGGGATGCACTGGTTATTGATCCTATGCTTGCCACAGGTCACTCTATGGCAAGGGTCTGCGATATGTTAATGGAAGAAGGGTGCTCTAATATTAAAGCTCTGTGTATGGTTGCGGCTCCGGAAGGCGTGGCATATATGGAAGAGCACTTTCCGCAGGTAATGATATATTCTGCCTCTTTAGACAATCATCTGAACGATGACGGATATATTATTCCCGGTTTGGGAGATGCAGGTGATCGAATTTTTGGAACAAAATAATCTGTTTCAGTATGATGTGTAAATCTATACGATTTCATATCTGCAACGACTAAAAAACGGTTTTGAGCACGAGGAATTATTGAAAATAAATTTTCATATTTCCTGCATAAAAAAATTTTATGTCCTTTTGTAACCTCTTTTAATTTTTATTCTCATAATCATGCTTTTCAACAATAATATGTCAAAACAAGAAAAATGAGTAGGGTTGAAGGATGAAGAAATTACTGATTTTGGGAGCCGGAACGGCAGGAACTATGATGGCAAATAAACTGGTCCGCCATCTGGATCAACATGAATGGAAAATCACGATAGTGGATAAAGAGGAAGAACATTATTACCAGCCCGGATTGTTGTTTATACCTTTCAATATCTACTCGCGAAATGATGTCATTAAGCCGCGAAGAGATTTTATTCCTACCGGCGTGGATCTGATTATGTCGGATATTGAAATGATTGAACCGGATAATAATCGGGTGAAATTAAGGAATGGGCAGGTTTTGTCTTATGATTACCTCATTATTGCTACCGGATCCCGAATCAATCCGGAAGAAACGGAAGGTTTGAAAGGTGATGGGTGGTACAAAAATATCTTTGAATTTTACACGCTTGAAGGAGCTTGCAATCTTCAGAAATTTCTCAAATTCTGGGAAGGCGGAAAACTTGTATTGAATATTACCGAAATGCCTATTAAATGTCCCGTGGCACCTCTTGAATTTCTTTTTCTCGCAGACTGGTGGTTCACGGAGAAAGGGATTCGCGACAATGTGAATCTGACTCTGGTAACACCCCTACCCGGTGCATTTACCAAACCCCGTGCAGCTCAAAAATTGGGAGATTTCCTGCAGAAAAAGAATATCAATCTCGTGTCTGAGTTCAGCACAGGTTCGGTGGATTCCAAAGCCAATAAAATCCGATCCTGGGATGAAAGTGAAGTGGAATACGACCTGTTGGTGACTATTCCCACAAATATGGGGGATCCGGTTATTGAGCGATCCGGAATGGGTGACGAATTAAATTTCATTCCTACTCATCCCAAAACACTTCAATCAAAAAATTGGGACAATATCTTCGTTATTGGCGATGCAACAAATCTGCCCAGTTCCAAAGCAGGTTCTGTTGCCCATTTCCAGGCAGACGTTCTTCAGGAAAACATCCTTCGAGCTATTGATGGTTTGCCGTTAAAAGAAGATTTTGACGGACATGCCAATTGTTTTATTGAATCCGGTTTTGGCAAGGGTCTGCTGATTGATTTTAATTATGATGTAGAACCCCTACCCGGCAAATACCCCCTGCCCGGTATTGGACCCTTTTCGCTTCTGGAAGAAAGCAGGATCAATCATTGGGGAAAGATGATGTTTCGGTGGGTCTACTGGAATGTTCTGATCAAAGGCGGCGAATTACCCATCGAAGCTCAATTGAATATGGCCGGTAAAATCCGCTGAGGGGGAAGAGCATGAACAAAGAATTAGAACTGATAAATGAAAAACTGGATTTTCTCACTGAACAGGTGATGATAACCCGGCGTAAACAGGATGAATTGGCTGAACTGAAAGAAGACCTGACGCCGATTTTATCTGACTTGTTTCAAACGGCTGTAACGGAACTCGATGAAATATCTGCCCATTTCTCTTATGAAGATCTCATCGATCTGATGAAAAAACTACTAAGGAATACCCGTACATTAATAGCATTGTTTGAACAGCTTGAAAGTATGACGGACTTGATACGTGATGTGATGCCTTTAAGCAAGGATGTTTTTGTTACAGTTCTGGAAAAAGCGGATGAACTGGAGAAAAAAGGGTTGTTCAAACTGCTGAAAGATGGAGAAAATCTTGCTGAAAAAGGATTAGAAGCATATTCGTCCGGCGAATTGGGTTCTCCTGAAAAAGTATCCCTTTTCCGTTTACTCAGAGAACTGAACCAGCCCGAGGTTAAACGAACACTTTTTATACTCCTCACCGTTTTGAAAACCCTGGGTGCACAATCCCCCAACCAATCAACAAATCATTAAAAAATATCATAAAGGAGTCAAACTATGACAGAGAAAAAAGTAGGAAGCATGACTGTAGATGTGGATGCAGAAGGATTTATGACGGATGCTTCACAGTGGACGGAAGACATAGCTAAAGCTCTGGCTAAAGAAGAAGGGATAGAGCTTACTGAAGACCATTTTAAGGTTATATCATTTATGCGAAAGGACTTTGCCGAGAACGGCACAGCACCGTCTATTCGCCGTTTGAATAAGGCCGGTGGTATTTCAACAAAAGATCTGTATTCATTGTTTCCGGACGGACCTGCAAAAAAAGCAGCAAAGATTTCCGGATTACCAAAACCCCAGGGATGTGTATAAAAAAAAGGAGAAGTCATGGCTGAATCAAATAAAATCAAAAAGGTATCTATTGTTATTTCCAAAGGATCCTTTGACGGTGTTTATCCCGGACTGATTATGGCAAACGGTGCCAGAATGGAAGGAATCGAAACAACGGTCTTTTTCACTTTTTTCGGACTGGAAGCCATCATGAAGAAAAAAGCAGATAAAATCAAGGTTGCCACTGTTGGAAACCCGGCTATGCATTTACCGTCTCTTTTAGGCATCATTCCCGGTATGTCTGCATTTGCCACTCATAAAATGAAAAAAGAAATGGAAAAGCTGGATATTCCTCCGGTGGGCGAATTTATTGAAATGCTTTCTGATGCCGGTGCTGAACTGTATGCATGTAAAGCCACCGTGGATATGTTTCATCTGACAAAAGTTGATTTTATGCCCCAGGTTAATGATATTATCAATGTAGCTACATTTTATGAAAAATCTGCCGGGGCAGAGATTATTTTTACATAGTGGGCAGTCCAGTAGTCGGTAGCCAGTAGCCGGCAGCCGGTAGAGTGCGTTGATTTTGTTTCAGATGATGTGAAGTTGTTTTATTTGACTGTGTTTGTTTTATTTAGATGGTTTCATGGTCGATCATGTTTTTTTTCTGTTTCGAGGGTGAATAAACCCTCAATTCAATAATTCTTCATTCAATTCAGACTTCAGAATTCAGAATTCAGTATTCAAACATAGATACACAGGATATTCAGGATAAGGCATTAATATGCTTTCTAATCCCGCCTTAATTCAATTCATCCCGACCGTTGTCGGGAAGAATTCAGCCTTCAGAATTCAATAGGGATTGAAAATCAAACAACCAATGCAGCATTTTACCCCCAAAACGTCTCAACCTTTAAACGTCTCAACGTCTCAACATCTCAACGTCTGAACGTCTCAACGTCTCAACATCTCAACGTCTGAACGTCTCAACCTCTGAACCTTTCAACGTTTGAACTCATGAGCCCATGAGCGAGCCCATGAGCCCATGAACTCTTGAACTCCTGAGCTCCTGATCCCATTCAATCTTTCAAATTAATATAAATCCAGAAATCCCGGTTTTCCTGGGGGAGTTTTCGTTTGCGTACCGATTCACGGATCATATAAACCAGTGTTGCCGTCAATATGATCAGAATGCTCCAAAACCATATGTCTGTTCCTGTGTAAAGAATATCCTTTGATATCAACATCAGAGAATAACTCAAAATATGAAGCAGTGCTGTCAGGATAACGGATTCGCTCCAGATATATATTAACAGATATGCAATAAATGTTGCAAAAAGATAAACACGCATAGACATCGTTTCTCCCAATGGGAAAAAGTAAAATTGTGCCTTATGGTAGAGTAAGTATAGTATGGATGTTCCTAAAAGTGACCACCATAATCCGTACCGCTTCCTGAAGACAGGAAACAGCAGTATCATAAAGAGGGTATAAGTTGTAATCTGCAGAAACAGGGTTTTAATGAAATGAATGAATAATTGTGAACAGAATAGATTCTGATGTCGAAGATTGATTAAATCTTGAAAATTGAAAAGAACAAACCATAATGCAAAAAAGAAAATTACATGAAGAGCATTTTTATTGCGAGGCCAAAAGGAATACGTAATATCCCATTTTCCGGCTAAGTAGAGAGGAAGGAAAATACCTGCAAACGGTATGGCAAATATTGCAATTAAAAGAATAGATGCTGTCTGCATCCATGTTTGACCCGTCGTGTCAAATCCAACCATGAATCGATTAGAAAGGGCTATGGTCAGAGTAAAGAGTATGTAGACCAGAAGTGCCCTGCGGATTTGCTGAATATCTTTCATATTGATTCCTTCCGTTATTTCAACATAACAAGCCGTGTTGTTTTTATGCCTGCCGGCGAAGTAAGACGTGCAATATACAATCCACTTCCAACAACCGTACCCCATCGTGAGTAACCGTTCCATACAACGTCATAACTGCCAGGTGTTTTGTATTCCCGGACCAACTCAACAATATGCCGTCCCGTTAGATCAAAAATATCCAATGAAACACTGCCAGCTTCAGGAAGATTAAATGACAGAGTTCCCGTTGCATTAAAAGGATTGGGCGAGACGGAAAGTGTATATTCGGCGGGAATCAGCAGATCCGGATTTACCGATACGGATGTCTGTGTGAAGGTCCATTTTATCCGGCTTTCATACCCGGCTAAATTTGCTACCCGGGCTTCCATCACATATATCCCCGGTTCTAAAGGCGGACCGGATGCACGGCGGATTTCACGGGTGTTCCATGTGCAGAGTTCATTAATTTTCATTCCATTCATGTAGAGAGAAACCGAATCAATATCCACTTTGGAACTTCTGTCCCTGAATTTTGCGAATACTACAGGATTGGTCGTGCTGATTACGGCTGAATCGGGCGGAGAAAGACTGTAGATGTAAGGATATCCCACTATTTGAATGTTTTTACTTATCATGTTGTTTTCATAGCGGATTTCACTGAAATGCGTGTCAACGGGCACACTTACTGATAATAAATACGTATCACTGATTAATGAATCCGGTAGTTTGAGATCATAATTGAAGTAAAGATCAGCCCCGGGTTCGACAGGATCAATGTCCATTTGTTGTAAAATAATATCATATCCCAGATTATTCACGCCGTTATCCTGTAATTTCCAAACAAGCTGCGTTGGAGATGATGTGGTATCACCGTCATTTGAAAGCGCTAGTTCAAACGATATAATCTCACCTGTAAGGAGTGTATCATTCAATGTATTGTACATTTCGACGGTAAGATCGGGCAGTGTAGGTACAGCATGCTGGAAATAAATAAAACAATGGACTATATTCAGGTTCTGGTAGCCGTTATTGTATCCCGGCCAGTCATAGCGAGCAAGCGTTCCGTCATAGCTTGGATAATTGGGTGAGTTTTTGTTGCCATAAGGATCATTGACAATAATGGTCGTTGCTTCAGGATTATCATAACCGATCACAGTGATATAATGTCCTGCCGTTGTCAGAGAATTCAGCAGAACAAATGGCATACGGAGATCCGCCTGCTGCCTGAGTTCTGATCGGGTAGGAGACCAGTCCACAGGTTTTTGGGCCATGCCGTTTTTCCAGGCAAATTCCGCCATGTATCCTTTTGTGTCATACCAATTATTTTGAGTGATGTAACCAAAGGCTCCCCACCCGTAATATCCCCGGCTGTATCCGATTCGGTCCATGTAATGACCGAGCAATGTGTAATATTTATCGCAGATATACCGGCCATACAGACTTTCATGGGGATAAGGACGGGACGCGGTTGTGGGCCACGGTTCAATGGTTCCGTAATAAGCCAGACACATGACAGCAGCGGTACCCCCGCATGCAGCACTTCCGGCCCCGAACCAGTCCGGCGGATCATATACCTGATGAACGTGCGGTATCTCAAAATATACAGCACCTTTGGTCTTGATTTCGGGTGCATCATAGAATCGTATGGGAAGATCGTCCTTAATCTCATAAAGGATTTCACAGTTCCCTTTTGATCCGGGTTTGAGCGAGTGTATTTCCCTTTTGTCAAATGTGTGATAAATCAGACGGTTATTGACATTGTCCCATGAAGGGTCCATTTCATACACATTGGCTGTGTGCGTCAGAGGGGAGATAATCCCGTTTATAATATTGCATGAATAAATGTCTGAATTTACCATTTGATCTTTTTCAATTAGAATTTTATGAAAAATGATGGTTTCATTGTCTTTCCAAACCGGTGAATGTCCTTCAGTCAGTTCTTTGGCACTGCCGTTTGCCATTGAATAAATGTGCAGAACTCCGGACAGAGAGGAAAAAAGAATGTGTTTCCCATCCGGACTCCAGACGGGATTATAAAAGCCTGACATGACAACAGGTGAGATACGTCTGCGATCACCGGTATTGATCCGGGTCAGCCATAGATGGTCTTCATGATCATTGGAAACAACAAAGTCTCCGGCAGGAGAAACGGGGGCAGTGTTAGAATAAGCCGGAAGGTGAACGGACCTGCCGTCACTCAAGTGAAGGATATGACCGGCTGTCCAAGCTGCAACTCCATTATTCGTAAAAGAAACCTGTCCTGCCTGTGGAACCGGTTCATGAAGATATTCGATTTTTCCGTTGACCGGGTCGATCAGTACAGGTACCTGCATCCCATTATCAAGAATCAATTTTGTTCCAATAACCCCGGATACGGGTGAGAGAGTTATGTGAAAACCGATTCCCCGGCCTTCAGCCAAAACCATAATCCCGTTATCCCTCAGAGTGTAAAGGGCAGATCCCCTGTTATCGGTAAATAAAAGGTTATCCTTCAGCATAACCGGATTGCGGATAATATATGCCTGTTCAGCGGCAACTATGGATGTAATAATGATAAAACTTATAAACAGAATTCTTTTCAACAATTTCATCTTTTTTCCCATGTAAGTTCCATTCCGGGGATGCGTCTGAATTTATTTTCCAGAGCTGATACATTCTCCAAATGCTTGTTCCTGAGCAGTCTTTCAATTCTTCTGGCTTCATCTTCCATTTTTCGTGATTTTTCCGGTTCATCAATTTGCAGATAGTATTGTGACAGATTTTTAAGGAGTGCAGGGTATAGGTCTGTCTGTTCCGGTATTTTTTTCATTAGCTTGATAATGACCTTGTAGTGTTTTTCTGCAGTATCAAGGTCGTTTAAAGCCCTGTATATTTCAGCCATGTTGCTGTGAATTTCAGCTTGCCGGATATATGAACCCTTATGACTTTTCCAGATAGTCAGTGCTTTGTTCAGGTGTTCAATGGCTACATTCGGCCTGCTGGTCATGAAACAGACTGAAGCAAGATTGTTGTACAGTGAAGCAGATTGCGGACTGAATGTTCCCCGTTGAAGATTTTCCCGGGCCAGTGCTTTTTGATAAAATTTTTCTGCCAATTCAAATTGATGCAGGGATTCTTTCAATATTCCGAGACGTGTTTCCATTTCTGCAATAAACATACTGTTAGAATCGGATAATTCTTCCATGGCAATGGCTTTAAAATAAAGCGCTTCAGCATCTTCGTTTTTCCGAAATGCAGCATAGACATCACCATAATGGCCGTAGATAACAGCAAGCAGTTCATGATTATCCGGATGAACCATGGCCGCTGCTGTCATGGCTTTATTCAGATAATTGTCCGCCAGACGGGGCTCAAATAAGGTCATAGCGTGATCAGCAAGCTGAATGTAGACGCGGATTGTCTTTTCACTTTTAGGTCCGTACAACACTTCAGCCATGGACTGTGCCCGGAGTCCGGCTTCAAAAGCACGGTCAGCATCCCTCATCTCAGTTGCCAGCCGGCTCAGATCCAGCAGATCCGTCAAGGCCTTGTCAGTGGCTTTCCCGCGATTTTGAATATCCAATATTAAAGCATCAATTTTTTCCTCAAGTGCATCTTCACGGTTT
>DKER01000115.1 GCA_002452555.1 Fidelibacterota bacterium UBA6817
TCAGGCATTTTTCATCTCCATTTATTCAGTTTTCAATTCAAGCTGAAATATAGGAAATTAATTGATAATTGATAATGGATAATTGGATGAGATGTTTAGACGTTTAAACGTTCAAACGTTGAGATGTTCAGAGGTTGAGGCTCGCTTCGCTCGCTGTTTAAGAGCTCAAGGGTTCATGGGCTCAAGAGGACTGATTGCCGGTTGTCTGACCACTGCCGACTGATGACTGCCGACTGCCCACTGACTACCGGCTACCGGCTACTGACTACTGTATTTGAGTCCCTTGCCACAAATTCTTTAATTTCATTTGTTTTTGGATATCCATCACAATTTCAGTTGTTCGTTTCCCCCAAACAGGAGCAATGAGGTGAGATCCGGGGGATTCGGAAAAAACTCTTTGAAAAATAATCTCCGGTTTTATCTGTGTTATGAATTCTGTTATAAAATCCAGATATTCCTTGTAAGTAAAAAGATGAAAAGAGTTTTCCTTGAAAATCTTTGCCAGTTCACTCCCCCTGATTACCTGAAGATGATGCAATTTCAAAAAACGGATATTCCATGAATTTAATACCTGTGACATTCCCATTGTTTCTTTCAGCGTTTCTGTGGGTGATCCCAATATGATATGAGCCGTAATGTCGAATGGATAGCCGGCAAGAGTTTCCAATGCTTTTTCTGTATCTTTAACCGTATGGCAACGGTTCATCCAGTGAAGAGTTTTTTCATATACAGATTCAACACCGATCTCCAGATTTAGGTATGTATGATTACTCACATCCCAAAGCAGATTTAAAACATCCGTATCCAGGCAATCCGGACGTGTTGATACTGAAATCCCAACAACATCCGGGTCTTTTAGAACAGACTGAATCTTTTTTTCCAGTACAGATAATCGCCCGTATGTGTTTGTGTAACTCTGGAAATAAACAATAAATTTTTCTGCACCGAATCGTTCTTTCAGATAAATTTTGCCTGATTCAATCTGGCTTTGAAGGGTTCCGGATACAGCATATGGCGGCATAAATGATTGATTGTTACAATAAATACATCCCCCGGTTCCCTTTTTCCCGTCGCGATTGGGGCACGTAAAACCAGTTTCAACAGATATACGCTGAACGCGGACACCAAATTTATCTTCCAGGTAATACTTGTATTGATTATATCTAAATCCGTTTCGGGCAAAAGGAAGGTTGGGCATCATTTTAGTAGCCAGTAGCCGGTAGCCGGTAGCCAGTAGCCGGTAACGGAGCTCTTGAAACATATACCGGATTGAAGTGATGGACCCGAAAGCGCAGCGAATCGGGAAGCCCTTGAACTCACTTCGAGAAATTCCGGTAGAATTCCATATAGTTATTAATGATCAGTTTCCGGCCTTCACGCGTTATGAGTTCTTTATTCTCAAGCATTTTTAACATTCGTGAGACTGTTTCACGCGATGTTCCGGCCATATTGGCAATATCCTGTTGAAGAGGAATATCGTTTATTGTAACACATCCTTTCAGATGAACACCCAGATCTTCAGCAAGGCGGATAATTGTGTTAGCCACACGGTGTTCAGCATCACTCAGGGAGAGACTTTCAATTTGCTGATCGCTTCGGCGTAAGCGGCGGGCCAATTCTTCTAGGAGGTGAATGGATATTTTAGGGTATTTTTCAAGCATCTCCAGAAAATCCTGTCTTTTGAGCATAAAAACTTCGGATTTTTCCAATGCAACGACATTAGCGGATCGGGATTCTCCGTCCAGAATCGACATCTCTCCAAAAAATTCCCCGTCAGACAGAATACTGAGAATCACTTCTTTTCCGTCTTCATTAATTCTGCTGATTTTAACAGATCCCTGACTGATAATAAATAACGTATCACCCATATCTTCTTCAAGCAGAATGAGCTTATTTTTATCATATGTTCTGGTTTGAATAGCTTTACCAATTTGTTCCAGTTCACAGTCTTCCAAATCTTCAAACAGGGGAATATGACGTAAAAAAGAAATATCCATTTATTGTTCCTCCGATTTTTCCGGCTTTCTGGGAACAAATCGATCCAAAACATCGGGGACCAGATCGAGAATTTTCCCGATTTGCTGTTCCTTGCCGGTAAGCATCATCAATTTAGTGTTCCCTTTATATACGGCAATAACAGCGACAGGCTGGATATTCATTCCCCCTCCCATCCCTTCTGAGATTGCCTTGCTGTTTTCATTTGAATGAGATGTATGATCTCCGCTGCCAAACCCCACACTTATTTTTGAAATGGGGATAAGTGTTAGTTCATCGATGTGGATTGGATCGCCAACAACAGTCTTTGTGTTTAAAAACTCATGAGCCTTATCGAGCAATTTATCCAACATTTGATTCATGGCTAACCCTTATGTTTGCACGTGACATTTTTCTATAGTGCCACCAAATAATTAATAATCTAATAACAATACCATATAATTTCATAGAAAAATATAGATCGGCATAGAATTCCGTTGTATTTCGGACATAATCAAAACGGATGGAAACAGGGTTCAAAAATTTTACCGAATTCATAAAAGGTGACAAAGCTGTTACGGCCCCCTGTGTCATACCCACAAATGACGGATCATCCGCTGCAATCGTGAGATCCAGTTTATTTACGCGTATGGTAAAACTGTGTGCTATATATTTCAACTGGGGAAAAACAACACTGTTGACAAAAGGCTTATATGTATCGTAAACAGATCTTACATCAGTTATTCCAAATGTTTTTTTTCTATCATTTCCCTTCTTCGTTTTTTCTGTCTTCTTTTCAGGTTTTTCTTCAGCTTTTTCAGTTTCTGCTGATTTTAACAGACTTTCTTCTAAGGTCATTTTATCCGAAACAGTTTTTTTTTCTTTCTTTTTAAGGGGAATTTTTATGGGAATACCGAATATTTGAATATATAAAGACAATTTTTTATCCTTAAACAGAATTTTTACGAAAAAAAGCCATGATAACCAATACACCTTACTCCTGAATTCCAGGTCCCCTGTTCGGTTGGTGCCTGTTGCTGAAATTTGCAACGGAATAAATAGAATACATGCAACGATACACAGTAAAAAGAGAATTGGGAAGAGTATTATTTTTAGCATTAGTAACATGAACCATCAAATTTACAATAATCGAACAAATTCAAAAATTATTTATTCAATTTTATTGACATTACCTTGAAATAAAAATAAATTTTCAGGCTATAAAAATGATATAAAGGAGTGAAATGGCATATCCGTTATCAACCAAGAAAAGAATCCGTCAGGCAGAAAAGCAGAATCTGCGAAACCGTCATTATAAATCACTGGTTAAAACAGAGATTAAAAAATTTTTAGCGACAGATACGAAAGAAGCAGGCGAAAAAGTCTTACAAAAAGTCTATTCTCTTGTTGACAAGGTTTCGCGTAAAGGAATTCTTCATAAAAACCGTGCTGCAGGAATTAAATCAAGACTTTCCCGTCATTTGAATAAAATGGCCTGATACACTCGTTCAAAAATCATGAATTAAACCCTCGGAAAAGAGGGTTTATTTTTTAACAGTCATTTTTTACCAGTAGCCAGCAGTCATCAGTCGGCAGTGGACAGTCCGGTAGCCAGTAGCCAGT
>DKER01000128.1 GCA_002452555.1 Fidelibacterota bacterium UBA6817
GTTGAGACGTTGAGAGGTTGAGGCTCGCGATGCTCGCTGTTTAAGAGTTCATGGGCTCAAGAGTTCATGAACTCAAGAGGACTGGTTGCCTGTTGACTGCCGACTGACAACTGCCGACTGACCACTGCCGACTGTCAACTGATCGCTTACCACAAATCCCTCTTTTTAAAAGCATCAAAATGGATGAGCTGACGGAGAATTTCTTTAACAGCCCCTCTCAGAACGCCATTTAATTTTATGCTAGCTGTTTCACCCGCAGGGTTTTTATCCAATTTTTGAACTAATTGCCGGAATTCTGTCAATTGGTCATCATCCAGTTCTATGGTAATTTTATTAAGCATGTTATTCCTCTCTCTTCAGATACATTTTGTAATTGTACGCATCCAGTTTTTCAATAACAATACTATCTCCCGGTTTAATATTTTTATCGGACATATACCGAGTCGTGCCTTTTGTATAACTCCGGTTTCTTAAGACAAACCGTTTGTCAACAATATCCGTTTCAATGGAAAACCCTGCATCAGTATTAATAGTAATCGTTTTAACCTTATAGCTTAAATTTACATTATCTGCCGGATTCATGGCACCGATCACATCGTAGGGGAAAAAATCAATATATTCGGCAACGGAAAACTGACGCTGCATATAGAATAAATTTTGACGGGTTATCTCAATCTCTATTTTGTCTCTCAGTTTTATGCCGGTCCAGTTTTGATCATCAAATGGTATCATTTATCAGATTTTCAAAGTTTATCGTTAATAATATCAATAAGCCGTCCACAACGGCAAAATCCTTCTTTTTCAAGTCTTCCCTGATAATGTTGCCGATTAACCAACAAAGCATGACAATCGGGACAATACGTAGAATTATCCACATCGTGGATGTTGCCAATATACACATAATAAAGGCCACTTTCCATTGCCAGTTCTTTTGCCCGAAATAAGGATTCCCGTTTTGTAGAAGGGTGATGAAGTCTTTTATAGCCGGGATAAAAAGCAGATAAATGAAGAGGTGTATGGTTTCCCAACATAGTGCATATCCACTCAAATTCTTTTTTCAATTCCTCTTCAGAATCATTAAGTCCCGGTATCAGCAATGTTGTCAATTCAATGTGTTTTCCCATATTTCGTAAAGTGATCATAGTTTTTTGAACTGGATCAAACGATGAACCGGTATATTTCCTGTAAAAGGAATCAGAAAACCCTTTCAGATCGATGTTGAAGGCATCAATGCGGGAAAAGACTTCAGGTAGGACTTCCGGACAAATATAGCCGTTTGTAACGGCAACTGTTTTTATTCCTTCCAGGCAGGCTTGTTCAGCAATATCAGTCATATATTCCGAAAAAACCACCGGTTCATTATACGTAAAAGCGATCAGATGAAGATCTGACTGCTTACAACTCATGATTATATCCTGAGGAGAATAATACACCGGGAGTTTATTGTTGTCATATCCCGTTTGTGACATATTCCAGTTCTGACAAAAATCACAGGACAGATTACACCCGAAGGTACCAATACTGAATATGGATTCTCCGGGATAAAAGTGATACAGCGGTTTTTTTTCTATGGGATCGATTTGCATGGCAACCGGATGTCCGTATGATATACTGTAAAGTACACCGCCAATATTTTTTCGCACGTTGCAAATACCGGATTGCCCGGGTTTCATCAGACATTTATGAGGACATAATAAACATTGGATTTTCTCCTGTGAATCAGGCAAAACGGACCACCAACGTGCCGTATAGTATGTATCAGAATAATTCATTTAATCGTTTATCGAGTTCATTTTTTTTTATTTTAACTGTATCCGCTTCAATCGAATAGATCAGCTCTATCTTTTTTTCAGCTCTGTTAATTGATGTTGTCAGAGATTCTTTACCATTTTTCCATGAATGTGTATAAAACTTCCTTTCAGGAACATACCAACGGGTTTCCAGAACCGTTACTTTTCCGGGATTCCCGTATTTTTCTGTTAGAATTCGGACAATTTTTTTATACCGTTCCAACAGTAAAAAATCCGCTCTTTTTTCCGGAAGATAATCTACATGAAATCCATAAAGAATATCTGACCGGTAGTACGGGTAACAAAGCAGCGAATCATCAGCAGCCTGAGTGATCCACAATGTATCAGACAGTTTCACAAACTGATTGGCTTCCAGCAGCCATTCCACACGATCTTTGGGTAAATGCCATGATATTCCTGAAAAACTGAAATTGTAAACGTCTACATCCATAATAAATAATTGTGTTGTAAGTCCGGGCGACGTTTCATCCGGATATACTTCTGCAGGAAATGTTGATTCCCGATCCGATAATATTGTATCCTGCTCGTAAATAATCGTATCTGCAATCGATTCCAAGTCAATTATCGGACTTACGACTTCAGACATAATAAGACTATCAGCTTCCTGTCCCAAAGCGGGAATAAACAAAAGAATCAAAAAAAAGCATTTAAATTTTTTCATTGCAACACCACATTTGAATCGATCCTTAAGTGTCTTTCATTTCGTTTCATCATATTTGCTGATTAGTCAGAATATTTCATCCTCGATTATAAAAATTATTAATTATTTTCTTTAAATGCAAGTTACCCAACCATTATTTCTGATAATTTTTCAATTATTGTATCAAGAACAACCCATCCATGGGGAGTGATTTTAATTTTATTGTCATCCATAATAATCAGAGTATTCCCCCCTTCTCTGTTAATGTCATCCAATATTGCCTGACTATTCATTTTTCTTCCGCCATGTGTCAGTTCAGAGACATCCAACCCCCGGGATGTCCTGAGACTCAGCATTATTTTTTCATCAATTTGTTCCTTGTCACTCAATATTTCCTCTTCAACCTCCCGATTTCCCTTTATATATGATTGAAGGTCATTACTGTTCCATGATCGTTTATTGCCGGATTTTGAATGGGCTGAGGGACCAAATCCCAAATAATCACAATCATTCCAGTATTTGATATTATGTCTGCTTTCAAAACCCGGGAGACAATAGTTTGACACTTCGTAATGGTGATAGCCGGCACTTGTCAGCAAGCGATGTGCTGCCAGGTATATTTCCCTAACGATTTCCGGATCGGGGCTTGAAAGAAATCCGGATTCAACATCACGATACAGAGGTGTGTCTTTTTCAATAGACAAGGTGTATACTGAAAGATGTTCAGGGCGATATGTCAGTAATTGCTCAAAATTGTATTCTATGTTTTGCAGGGACTGATTCGGAAGTCCTACAATCAAATCGCAGGATATATTGGAAACATCATTTTGTCTCAAAAGTTTCAGGATTTCATGATTTTTGGAACTATTATGGATACGGTTTAAGAATCTTAATTCACTGTCAGTAAAAGACTGACAACCCACAGAAAACCTGTTGATACCCATTGATTTGTAGTGTAACAGCGTTTCTTCTGACACAAACTCCGGATTAATTTCCAATGTTATTTCTGTATCCTCAAGAAGACTATAGGATTTTTTGATATGAGTTATGATGCTGGAAATGTGATCACCGGACAATACATTGGGTGTTCCGCCGCCGATATAGACAGTATCAAAACGTTTGCCTGCATGAACATGCGATTTTTCCGTGATTTCCTGTAAAAGAGAACTGATAAATGTGCTATGGAGTTCTTTATTTCCTCCTACACTATAGAAATCACAGTAGGAACACTTTTTAAAACAAAAGGGAATATGAATGTAAATCCCCGGATACATCATCATCGTATCAGGAAACGGTGTGTAATAATCGATTCCAACGGATCTTTTTATAGAATTGGGACCATGGAACAGATTTATCCCATGAAAAATAAAGAATGAGCGGTTTCCCCATTACAAATTCATGGGGGACCAATCCCCAGTAACGGCTGTCAAAACTGTTATCCCGATTATCCCCTACCATAAAGTAATAATTCTGTTCGACCTTGTATTTTGGTTCTCCATCTTCATAAAATATACCAAAATTATCCTTTGAGCTGTGACCGTCCAGAATCATGATATGCCGAATGTATTCAATTTCAGTCGGTGACAGTTCGGATAATATAAAAACGTCATCTTTTTTGGGAATATAGATTGTTTCGTATTGGTCCCTGTTGCCGTTGCCTGCAGGGAAAATCCGGGGTTCATTGTATGTTTTCGGCCAAATGTTGTTATAATTTACAATTGAGTGATCCGGATCATCATAGAGTTCGCCATTCATAAAGATTTTCTTGTCGATTATTTCTACGGAATCACCGGGGGCACCCAAACATCGCTTTACATAATTGGTCCACGGATCGAGGGGGAATTTAAATATCACCACATCGCCTACTGACGGTTCGTCAAACGCCGGGAAACGGTAATACGGTATATCAAATCCAATCCGCGTGAAAGGAATACCGATCCAGTCCGGTGTACGGGCTCCGTAAACAAATTTATTCCCCAGCAGAAAGTCTCCTACGTTGATAGTCTTTTCCATCGATCCGGTTGGGATCTGATAAGCTTCAATAATACCGGCACGGATAAAAAAGACGGCAATAATGACAAGTGTCCATGATTTAATTTCATAAATGACCCGCTCTTTGCGTGTTTTAAAGACTTTTTTATTGCTTTCCTTCTTTAATCGGTATCGCCTGTACATTTCCCTGATGTTCATGAATCCAGCTCACTTTCTCTGCCGTAAATTATATCGGCATAATGTTTTATTGACGGATTTCGCCAGTTTGTGGCCTTCACAATAACCACATCAAGACGAACATGATATTCCTCATAGCCTAATTTATTGAAATATAATTCTGATAGTTGAAGCATTTTTTTTATTTTGTAGTCGGTTATCCATTCTTCGGGATCCAGTTTATCATTCGGACCAGACGTTTTTACTTCGATAAGTATAAACTGTTCCCCTTTTTTCATGATCAGGTCAATTTCTCCATAGTGTTTTAGTCTCACATTCCGTTCAATAAATTCATACCCTTTTTGCATTAATGCATATAAAGCCCAGCTTTCCCCCCAGGCGCCCAGAATCCTTCTGTCGGGATATGGAGGAAAAACATAGGATTTTAAAGGTTCAAAAGACAAACGATGTTCGGGAGACGGAAGATTTTCTTTAAGCTTTTGTAAATGGAGTTCCGTTCCATACCCTTTATGTTTTTCCAAATCAAAAAACGGATAGCGGTCGTTGGCTTTCTTTACATATCTGTCTCTTCCAACCTTTGCAAGAATTGATGCAGCAGCAATTGAAAATGATTTCCTGTCCCCGCCTTTTACGGCAATACAATTATCCAGACCGTTTGGAATACGGTTTCCGTCAATCAGGATTCGATCCGGTCGAATGATCAGTTTTTCAACAGCTTGTTTCATTCCGTTTAATGTGGCATTTAAAATGTTCATCCGGTCAATTTCCGTGTGGTCAATCAGAACAACACTCCATGCAAGAGCATAATCAATAATCCATTGATAAGCGATATCCCGTTGTTTCTCCGTCATTTTTTTTGAATCGCGTATCAGGGGATCGGGACTGAAATGAAGGGGAAACAGAACAGCTCCTATGGCTACCGGACCAAAAATTGGTCCGCGTCCCGCTTCATCGACACCGACTACAAGATCAGCCGGATTTGAGCGCTGTGATTGATCAAATAACCACAAAGGATTGTCATTTACCATATTTTGAAAGACTCCTCCGGATTTGAATTTTTCATAATCGCCTTCATCTCTTCATGATCACGTATCATACGGACAGTGAGGAATTTATCGGTTCCACTCCTTTTTTCACTGTATTTTTTACGGGATAAATAAAGATTGGCAGTCAATGCGGGAGGATATTCCAATACACCCGCAATCAATTTTTCTTTCTGAATATAAACATCGAACCGGTTGTTTTTGGGTATGATTGATATCTGCATTTTCCCATACGAAAAACTTGTGTCCCGTAAAACTGTTACACATTCAACAGGTTCAAATGGTTCTGGGACAAGGACTTTCAATCCGGAATATCTTTTTTGAAGGGTTAGAATATTTTTAATACTATTATGATACGTGTCAGTTACAATAAGAATATCCGGTTTACGCCCCTGGAGCCGGAATCTTTTCAGAATGGAAGTGTCAAATGAATTCATGCCGGTTCCATTAATCATCAAAACCTTTTTCCGGTCAACAATAAAAAGCGAATTATCGGCTTCTGACGAAACTGCAATAAAACGGTTAATGCCGGGAATTGTGCAGGATATAAGAATAATCGCGCTGTATACGTATAATTGATGAATCCTTTTTCGGGGAATTTTAAAGAATAATAGGATTCCAATCAGCCAAAAACATCCGGTAACCGGAATGTTTCGAATATTATATACCAGATAATCCGAGTATGGGTGAACTGTTTCCAGGATTGAAAAAAAAATTGCAGATAAGAATGAATAAACCCATGAAATACATTGACTAAAAAATGGAATAAAGGCCGTCAAAAGCTTTGCAATGATTGTTCCAAGCATAAGAAATACAAGCGGTATCATAACAATATTCAAAAAAACGGCAAGGGTTGAAACCGTTCCGAAAACCATAATTCCGGCTGGAAGAATTCCCCATGTGGCTGAACAGGATACCAGAATCATATCCCAAATATACCGGATAAGGGTATTTTCAAATTGAAATTTCGCAGATAGAATCGGATAAAAGATGAGAATGCCCAGCACTGCCATATATGAAAACCAGAATCCAACCTGTGTAATTTGAACCGGATTCAGGGTGAGCATTATCAATGCACTGAAAAATACTATATGCAATATATGGATTTTTCTGTTACACAAACGGGAAATACTAGATAACATCAGCATCAGGACCGTCCGAAAAACAGAGGATGAAAAGGGAGTCAATAGAGCATAGAAGAATGAGAACAGACAAATGAGCACTAATTGAATACGGTTACTGACACTCAATTGTTTTAATAAACCGGTAAACAATAAAACGATAAAACCCACATGGAGACCGGAGACAGCAAAAAGATGACTGATTCCGCTTCCGTTTATCCGTCTTTGTATAGGTTCCGGAATCATTTGCTTTTCGCCCAAAAAGAGTCCACACGCTATAAACCCATTCCTCAACTCGTTGTTATTCAGTAAAATAGATCGTATCACCTCACGTATATTTTCCAGGTATTTTTCCATTGAAAAGGTTTTTTTCGGTTTTCTTATAACATATGAATTGTCCATTAACGTAATGGATATTCGATATGAATTTTTAAACTTTCGGCCAGTTATACGAGGATTATAAAGATCGCATGTTTGTCTAAATATCGGCTCTGCATCCGGTAAAATTATCGAATCATTATCGACAGATGATGGGATTTTTCCAATATCACCATAGATTGCCGCGGGATACCATTTGTTTTCATATAATATCGTACCATCCAGTTTGATATCCTGTTTCCAGTCAATGTGTTGTTTTTGGATTCTGATTGTAACCGGATTCCGGGATTCAATGCCATTTATTATATCATCATTTACGGGCGGTGATTTTCGAATAAACAACACGATCCACAGCAGTGCAGGAAAAATCAAACCATAAGAACGAAACAGATAAATCAAGATTAGAAGACATGCCAAAATCACGAGAAAGAAAGGCATTGAGAATAATTTGAAGGAAATAATGATCATCACTGAACTGATCAAAAAACAGGACAGTGACGGTACCGGGCTGAATAAACCGGACAAAAGGTTATAGTTTCTGATCTTTGTACATAAACCTGTTTACTATTGGTATTCGTCTGCCCATCCCAAAAGCTTTCTCTGTAACCCGGAGTCCGGGCGGGGCTTGTCTTCGTTTATATTCTGCAAGATGGATCATTCTGTTGAGCTTCAGGACAAGTTCTTTCTCATATCCTTCCTGAACAAGCTGATCGGTACTTTTATTGTTTTCCAGCAATTCTTCTACAAGAGGACTGACGACTTCATAATCAAAGGGATCATACTGATTTTCACGTAATTCTGCAGAAGGAATTTTATTGAGAATATTTTCGGGAATTCTGTTATAGCCGGCTTCGGAATTGATAAAACGCGATAGTCTGTATACATCTTCTTTATTCAAATCACTGATTGGGGCCAATGCACCGGCCATATCTCCGTATAACGTCGAGTAACCCAGGGCCAGTTCTGTTTTATTGCCTGTCGTCAGGACCAGTCTGTTGAATTTATTTGCCAAAGCCATCAGGATAACGCCTCGGCTTCTTGCCTGAATGTTCTCTTCTGCAAGGCCAAAACCGGTTCCTTTGAATTGCTTATCCAACATTTGAGTAACTGTTTTATAGACAGGCTGTATGGATATGGTATCGCAATGAATTGCAAGGTTCTTTGCAAGATCAAGAGCATCGGTAACGGAATGGTCCGAACTGAACTGGGATGGCATCAAAACACCCCAAACATGATCAGGACCCAAGGCATCAGCAGCAATAGAAGCCACCAAAGCAGAATCAATGCCTCCACTCAGTCCGATCAGTGCATCTGAAAACCCGGTTTTGGTAAAATAATCCCGTATTCCGACGATGAGTGAATTCAACAGTTCGTGATCCAAAACAATCTTTGGCTCAGGTAAACTCATCGATGCTGCAAAAACCGGATCGAAGTCTGCATAAGTCATGTTTTCCTTGTGTCCTCCGGAAAATGCAGCCCATGATCCATCTTTATCAACGGCAAAACTGTTCCCGTCAAAAATCAATTCATCCTGTCCCCCGGTCATATTCACATAGCAAAAGGGGATTTTAAACGTTTTCACTTTATCAAGAACCAGTTCTTTCCGTTTCAGAAATTTATGGTAGCTGTAAGGAGAAGCACTGCAGTTAATGATTAGCTCTGCGCCTTTCTCAACCAATTCACGGGTAACTTTTACCGGATATTCATTATCCCACAGATCTTCACAGATTTCAATCCCAAGATTTATTGTTTTACCATTAATACTGATCGGTACAGGTTCAATACGGGTATTGGATTGAAAATACCGTTTCTCATCAAACACATCATAGGTTGGTAAATGTGTTTTATAGATTGATTTAACAAGCTCTCCCCCACTCACAACGGCTATGGCATTATAAAACTCCCCTTCCCTGGGATTATCTATATAACCTACTATAGATACTATATCAACAGATCTTGTTTTCCTGATAATATTATTCAGGTATTCAAGATTCAGACGTACAAAATCCTTTTCAAAAATAAGATCCTGTGG
>DKER01000026.1 GCA_002452555.1 Fidelibacterota bacterium UBA6817
GAACACTGAGCGCAGCGAAGTGATTGAACGGCACGAACTGACGACTGACCACTGATCGCTACTGACTACCGGCTACCGGCTACCGGCTACTGGATTGTCAACTGCCCATTGTATTAATCGCTTCTTCATACCCAGTTTTTATCAGATCTTTTACATTATCCGTATTAACCATATTATAGGCTGACAAATCGGGAGAAATCAGAATATTTGCTTCTTCAGTCTGGAGTTTGGTCGCTGCCATAAGTGTAAAGTCCACAGTGTTCAAAATAACTTCTATGATGTTTTTGGGTTTTCGGCTGGACCGCTTGGATATAAGATCAACGCCGATAATAAAATCAGCACCCATTTCTTTTAAGGGAGTAATGGGCACATTTTCCACAACACCGCCATCAACCAGAAGGCGCCCTTCACGTTCAATGGGGACAAATACCCCGGGAACACAGGTGCTGGCCATAACAGCAGTGGAAATTTCGCCATCTTTAATGATCACCTTTTCACCGTTGGAAATATCTGTTGCAATCATGGCTACCGGGATTTTCGCCTGATCAAAGGTTACGTCACCCAACGTATCCTTAAAAAGCTTCCCCATTTTCTTATTGGATAACAAGCCGAATTGAGATAGTGAAATACTGGAGACATCCAGCCATTTCAGCTCATTTGCCAGTTCTTCAATTTCATCCCAGCGTTTCCCGAAAGCAACAAAAGCGGATACAAATGCACCGATGCTTGTTCCCGCAATGAATGAAATCGGAATCTTCAATTCTTCCAAAGCCCGAAGGACTCCGATATGTGCCGCACCAAGAACTGCCCCTCCGCCCAACGCCAGTCCAATATTTTTTTTTTGTCTTATCATTGCTGTTTACTGCTTTTACGCAATTTACCGTTAACGTTCAAAAATACAAATACTTCGATTCATAAAAATTATTAAGGACTTTTTTTAAAACAAACAAGTGTTTATGTGATAATTACAAGAGCTATATAGGGAAAAAGGCAGAAAAGAATAAAGAGCATTTTGTAGAAAACAAAGAATGCATAAATCGTATTATTGAAGGATTCCCTGGAGAGGGCATACCATCTGGTATGCATTGAATAAATCCAATCGCAGAAAAAGCCGAAAATCAGAGCAGTGATGATCAGACATCCCCCATTGAGGATAGAACACCACATCAAAAAATCACGGAGTTTAATCATATCCACAAGACACCTCCTTTGAAATATTTATCTTAAATCAGTATAAAGAATTGGCGAAACATTATCAATTCCTTAGTTTAAAAACGAATAGTGATTCCTCATAACGATATGAATACTTGTAAAAAAACACTTTAACAAATTATGACAGAAGCAGGTAATCCAACAGCAGAATTCTGCCGGTTGACTGAACATAAAATAAGGCAGATATCGCACACGCATTTCAAACTGAACAATAAAGAATATTCCCTCTCATACCGGGATCAATAAACCTGCCAGCACAAAGTGAGCACAGACAGNNTGATTCAGATAACTGAAAGATCAGGCAGATAGACAAATCACAAATCAATAATTAAATCACATCTATTTTAACATCCAAATCACTATTAATCATACAGATTTAACTGGCACTCCATCCGCCGTCTACAACCAGGATAGCACCATTGACAAAACTTGAATCGTCACATGCAAGAAAAAGGGCAGCCTGTGCAACTTCACCCGGTTCTCCTGTTCTGGGGTTCAGTACCATACCGGTCATAATGCGATCATTGACCAGAGGTGTGACTTTACTGAAATCAATTGTATCACCGATACTGGTGCTCACAGCTCCGGGTGCAATACCATTGCAACGGATACCGGTTTTAGAATACATATAGCCGGTATTTTTGGTTAAACCCATTAAACCATGCTTGCTGGTTGTGTATGCTGCACCGGCAACGCCGCCTTTCAGTCCGCCTATTGAACTGACATTGATAATAACTCCCGAGTTTTTTTCCAGAAAAATTTTCAAGGCGCTGCGCATTGCCTTAAACGGTCCGTCAAGATTGACTTTCATCACTTTTTCCCACATCGCATTGTCCAGCTCAGCAACAGGTGCAAAATGATCCATGATCCCGGCATTGTTTACAAGAATATCCAGCGTACCGTACGTATCGACGGCTTTTCTGATCATTTTTTCTATATCATCTTCATTGGCCATATTGGCAACAAGCGTTGTAATTTCACCGCCTTTTTCCTTAACTTCTTTCTCTAAAAGATCCAGTCTGTCTTTATCAATATCCACAGCTACAACCTTACTGCCATGGTCAGCATACAATTGTGCAATTGCTTTTCCCATTCCTGCTCCTGCGCCGGTTACTATGGATACTTTGTCACGCAATTTTTTCATTATTTCCTCCATCTTGTTTATCTGTGGTCTTTTCAGAATTGGATCACAGTATTATCATCCAATAACTTTTATTAAGATAAAGCAAAAAACTAAACGTTACGGATATGGGAATTAACGTTATCCCATAATCAGAAGTGCAATGAATGGAAAAAGACAGAATACCACAAAAATTGTTTTGTAAAAAACGACAATAGCATAAACAATACTGTTAAATGATTCACTGGAAAGGGTATACCATTTATTGTGCAGTTTATAAACCCAATCTCCAAAAAAAACAAAAACGATCGCAGCAAAAATCAAACCGGCAGCGTTGAGGATTGAACACCACATAAAAAACTCCCGGAGTAGATATATATCCATAAGCTCACCTCCTATGATAAAAGCTGATAAATCAGTTTAAAGAGTTCCCTGGAATGAATCAATAATATATCAAAGTAAGAACCAAGGAGACAGCAATCCAAAGAATATACTGTAAAGAATTGATTCAAGCAGAATTGTCCAGAACACTTTTTTCGTCACAAACTCTTTTTTCAGACAGACTATTCCTTCAATTGTATTGGAAAATGGGATTGCACTGGAAAAATCGGCATAAGTAGTAGAATTGTATCCTATACTTGGGATTAATTTTAATATTGCACGCATTTTTAAAACCTGAGAAAACGTATATTACAGAACCTGTTTACAGGAATAAAACGGAAATGGCTGATTGTTGAAAGGTTGAGATGATAAAAATAAAGAGAGTATTCCAGTTCATAATCATTCAGTTGATATGGATAATTTCAATATATGCTGCAAACATCAGCGGTTACATCACGTCTGCAGACACCGGTGAGCCCCTGAGCTATGCAAATATTGTACTGGCAGGTACGGATTATGGATCAGCATCATCGATACATGGTTATTATGTTATCAGCGGGATTCCTCCCGGAACGTATACGCTGAAAGCCATGATGATGGGTTATGCAAGCCGGGAAATTGAGTTAGAACTGGAATACGGCCGTGATCTTCGCATTGATCTGAGCATGGAGATTGAGGTAATACAGGGAGAAACCGTTACAGTAACGGCTGAGCGGACGCGTTTTGAAACGCAGGTGGATGTGAGCCGGATTAATCTTAACTTACGGGAGATAAAATCTGCTCCGGCTTTTATTGAAAGTGATGTATTTCGCAGTCTGCAACTCCTTCCGGGAATCAGCTCACAAAACGATTTCAGTTCAGCTCTTATAGTCCGGGGCGGCAGCCCGGATGAAAATCTTATTCTTCTTGACGGCAGCGAGATTTATAATCCATACCATATCGGCGGAATATTCAGCACATTCAATGCAGATGCAATTTCCGAAGCTGAGTTTTTTGCAGGGGGTTTTTCACCGGAATTCGGAGGCCGGTTAAGCTCTGTTCTGCAGATAAACACACGTGAAGGCGATTCGAAAAACGGCCGAATTTTTAACAACTCAGCGCTAGGGCCTTATTTTGACATCAGTCATGTCAAAGGTGAAATCAACATACTCAGTTCCAAAATTCTTTTGGAAGGTCCCGTGTTGAGGGGAAGCTGGCTTTTAAGCGGCCGGCGGACATACTTTGACAAGCTTGCATCATTGTATTACCAGGTAAAAAATGAACCCCAGGACTGGCAATATCATTTTGGTGATCTGCAAGTAAAAATCACTCAGAAACTCAACAATAACAATCATTTATCTTTCAGCAGTTTTGGCGGACAGGATGTTTTGGCATTTACTCTCGAGCCCAGTAAAGTAAGCGAAATCAATTTTGACTGGGACTGGGGCAACCGGACCAACAGTTTAAACTGGCGATGGGTACCTAATTCCAAAATATTTAACGAGGTGATCCTGAGCAAAACCGAGTATCTTTTTGATGTTGATCTGTCTTTGGCTCAAACCGATACCATGGGTCGAAAATCGGAAACGCGAATTCTGGTTGATAATTCCGTTTATGATTTAACGTTACAGGATAATCTCACCATATTTGCCGGTAAATCCCATCAGATTTCAGCAGGATTTAGTCTGAAATATCTGGATATGAGCCTGAATTTCAACATGAACGGCACCACGCTCTACCAAATCGGACATGAGCCGTATGTATTTGAAACTTACCTGCAGGATCAATGGAAAATCAATCCGCTTCTTACAATTCTGGGAGGATTTCGGATCAGCAAATATGAACTCCACAATAGGATTTATTTTCAGCCTCGGTTAAGTATGAAATACAATCTCACGGAAGATTGCAAAGTAAAACTCAGTCTGGGAAAATATAATCAGTTTATATTTACTACCAATGATGAAAACGAAATTCTCAGAGTTGTTGATTTCTGGGAACCGGTTCCCCCGGGTTTACCGGCTAAAGAGAGTCTTCATTCAATTATCGGAGTGGAGCAATGGATTGGAAACGGGTTTACATTTTCAATTGAAGGGTATTATAAAAAGTATTCTTCTGTTCTGGATAGGAACCCAAACAATGATCCGTCTGATGACACGGATGATTTTATTGCCGGTTCCGGTTGGGCATACGGCAGTGAAATTCTTCTGAAACGGGAAAGCGGTAAATTGACCGGCTGGATCGGTTATGCATATTCACGTGTGCAAAAAAACATTGATTTGAATCAGGATGGATTTGTTTCACGAGAGGATGGCGAAAAATACTTCCTGAAATATGATACGCCGCATCGTGTTAATATTCTGTTGAATTATCAGCTGAACGAGAAAAACAGCATATCTTTCACCTATGTATATCAAAATGGTCAACGTTATACACCGGTCGTTGGCAAAGTCTTTCACCGGAGCGGGTTTTCTGATTTATTTAATCCTTTCGGAAGTTTGAATACGCTGAGCGGAAAAATCAATTCTGCTACGTTTCCCGATTATATCCGGGCAGATATCAGTTACGTAAGAAATATTCAGATATTTGGTTTTAACGGGAAATTAAAGATGCAAATTATTAATGTGAGCAATCGTTTTAATATACTGCTTTACAGTTGGGATCACAGTTATAGTCCAAGCCGCGTCACGGCTGTGGGCATGTTCCCGGTTATTCCTTCACTGGGTCTGGAGTTTGATATATGAAGAAAATTTCTCTGTTCATAACAATTCTGATTCTTTTCACTGCTTGTGAAAAAGAAATGAGTATAACGGAATTTTCCGATTTTTATGATCAATATGAGCCGGAATTACGCATTGAAGCATTTTTGGATGCAGGCAATCCCATGAAAAGCATCGTCATGGTGGACAGGAGTATTCGTGTGGACGATACAGAGATCTTCAGCGGATTTGATGAAGAAAACCCATGGCAGGATTCGGTTGGCCTGATCAACCGTAAGCTGGCTGACAGCACAGCACAGGTTTATATAACAGAATTGAACAGCGGAAAGGTAATACCGTTTGTCTGGACAACAATAGCCGATTCATTTCAATACCGGTTCTGGACCGATGAAGAGTCCCTCTTGCCGGATAGTTTCGTAACGAAAATATACAGTGCCTTCAAACCGGAGCATTCCTTTAGCGTGGATTTGGACAGTGACTATGAACTCATGGTTATCAGCTCGAAATTTGATAAAATTATTTCAGCCCGAACAAAGCCTGTATCTCCTGTAAGAATTTTAAAATCTGATTTTACTGAAGACATGAATGATACATTATTTTTTAATTATGGGGAGGATAATTTTTTATATTGGCTGTCAGACATTGAAGCATCGTCATATTATATCAGTATGTACCGGCAGAGACAGGATAGCCGTGATTTGATCAATTCAAATCCGGGGTTTTCTCTGGAAATATCAGAGGATGTTGCTCTGGGATATATTTTTTTCACACCTTTAATCATTCAGGGATACTATGAATTGACTATACATGCCATGAACCCGGATCTTTCACGCTATTATATTACATCCCTGCCTGTTGATAATCCTAAAGTAACAAATCTGAGGGACCGGGACGGGAAACCGGTTATGGGTATTTTCGGTTCTTACAGCTCTGTAACCAGAATCATTGTTATGAATTAAGAACCGGACAATTCACAAAATATTTTCAAAGATTTCTTACAAAAAACACTCCGATAAACATATTTTTTTTAGACGGATCACCGGGCAATCGCTGTAATCCACAAAAAAATTTCATGACCAATGTCCCTGTATACTGCCGATTCAATCGTAAAACCGCTCATTTCCAGTTCATAATACAGTTTCTCCGGAGTCGTGTGACTGTAAAACAGTTTTTGACCCAAAAATTCTTTATAACCGTCAAATTCAGGACTCCCCGTGTATTTTTCCGTGGCATACGTAAACAGGACTTTACCTCCCGGTCGAAGCCAGTTACGAAAAAGCGTAACATGATCTTTTTTAGGAGTATGAAACAAACTGTATATCATGGTTACTGCATCAAATGAACCGGGGGCAAAATCCACATCCCTCATATCCGATAAAATGGTTTTCATTTCCGGCACAAATTTATGGGCCATTTCCAACATTCGGCGGGAAAAATCTACACCGGTAACATTCCATCCATGATCAATAAACAACCCCGGAATAGGTTCACCGGCTCCGCATCCCAAATCCAACAACTGACCCTACTCATGTTCTAAGGATT
This sequence comes from Fidelibacterota bacterium UBA6817, assembly GCA_002452555.1. Lineage (GTDB taxonomy): Bacteria > Fidelibacterota > Fidelibacteria > Fidelibacterales > Fidelibacteraceae > Fidelibacter. The sequence continues at coordinate 6,952 of DKER01000026.1, forward strand.
GATAAAAAGTCTCAAAAATTTCCGACATATCAAACAACCCGCGCTGATCTTCATTAGGTATCAGCAAAAGAATCATATATATCCTGCATGTCTTTTATCAACCCATTTGTTCCTTAATCATGAACAAAAGTATAAAAATACCCTGTCATACACACGAAAATATGAGCAATTGATCTTTATTAATTTCAAAACCGTGTTTTCACACAAACGTATCAGAATTCAACAAATAATTCACTTAACAAAAGCTGTTATAGGAAAATGTGAATATAAAAATTAATCGTTAAGGTAACCCTTTAGAATTTTGTGTAAACGTCATGTACAGGTAATCCCACCTTCTTTCAATCCATCCTTCATCATTTTCATAGATGAATGTGTATGTTTTGCTTATTGAATATCCATCTTTATTATATTCGTATATATAGGATTCTGAGGCGCTTTCACATGATGTTTCATCAATTATAGTCCATGATGTAATATTTTGAAATCATAACCGGAAAAATATAATCTTAACGATTCATGGGCACTCAGCGGATTCTTTTTGTTATCAAAAACAAAATTGTATGTGTATTGATGCAATCCTTCATTGCTGTGTTTTTTTAAGATATTAACCGAGTTTTGAGGCATCATATCTTCCCGGATGATGTCGTCCGGGGTTACGGGAATTACCCCTGCATGATTTTTCCCAAAAGGAATATTATTGTATATTTCATTTTTGATAATATTTCCGTCTTTCCAGGTATAAGTTGTATAGTTGGTTTTTACCCAGTCATCATTGTCATATTCTCCATAATTGTAATAAATATCATTTCTGATCATTTCATTTTTCTGATTAAAATTTATGATTTGCTTTGATGAACCGGTTTCAAAACACCCTGATAATCTGCATAGTACCGGTGGGTTATTAAAGAATCCCCTTCCCAGGTAAACTGGAAGTGGAATTCACCGGATTCAGTTTCTGCTTTTATCATTTTCCCGTCTGAATTATAACTTATCAGCATCGGATCATCATCACTATCAAAACTATAAAGGTCGATCCGGCCTGCATAATCATAGGCAAAACGAATTGTGTCTGAGTATTCCATTATATTTTCCTGCCCCGCCAATTGTTGCCGCCATGATGTCGCAAGTCCGGAAATGATATACTCTGAAATCTCTTCATCTTCACAAGAAGTCAGAAACAGCATCTCCTAACAAGAATGATCAACAGAACCGGTTTATGTTTCATTTTATGCCTCCTTATGAAAAACCACATTATTATAAAATCAAACACTGACTATGAGTTTTTGACATTTCAACTCCTTTAAAGTGAAATTTAATGTTAATTTGTTTTAAATAATTCACAAAGAAATTAAAAAATGATTTTAAAAAACTCACACTTGAATCAGGTGATGGTCACAGAAATTTTTGTGGACATTTATATCTAAAAGTATTACTTATGGTCTGAGAAACCAGCGAATCGGAGTCCATAAGGAGTCAGTAAACCCGTCGATACTGTAACCATCTTATATAAACACCTCTAAATAAAAAAATGGAGCATCATATGAATTCATTAGGTACAGCAAAAATTACATTGAACAACGGAACAAGCATGCCGGTTTTCGGTCTGGGTGTTTTTCTGGCCAAGGACGGAGATGAAACCCGCTATGCCGTAACCGAAGCTTTAAAAGCCGGATACCGCCATATTGATACGGCAGCCGTATATAACAATGAACGCTCGGTGGGAAAGGCTGTTCGGGAAAGCAGGATTCCCCGTGAGGATCTTTTCATTACGACCAAACTCTGGAACAAAGACATCCGCAATCATCGGGTAAAAGAAGCGCTGCACCGGAGTCTGGATAATTTAAAGATGGATTATGTTGATCTTTATCTGGTTCACTGGCCTATAGAGAACAGAGTATCATCCGTCTGGCCTGAAATGGAAGAGCTCTATAAAGAAGGCAGGGTCAAAGCCGTCGGTGTCAGCAATTACCATATTCACCATTTAAATGAATTATTGCCTGCAGCAGACATTGTACCGGCAGTAAACCAGGTTGAATGTCATCCTTATTTGCAGCAAAGAGAGTTGCGGTCATTTTGTGCGGAAAAAGGCATTGTATTTGAATCCTGGGGACCTTTAATGCAGGGACATTTCCTCAAGGTTCGGGAAATTCTGGACATTGCAGAAAAATACAAACGGACACCGGCACAAATCACACTTCGCTGGGGACTGCAGAATAATATTGTTCTCATTCCCAAATCTGTTAAAAAAGACCGTATTATCAGCAATGCGGATATTTTTTCATTTGAATTATCAGAAGATGATATGGAAACCCTGAACTGTCTGGACAGGAATCAACGCATGGGACCGGATCCGGATAATTTTAATTTTTAAGTTCAGGGGCTCATGGGTTCATGGGCTCAAGAGTTCAGAGGTTCAAAGGTTGAGAGGTTCAGACGTTCAGACGTTGAGAGGTTGAGGCTCGCT
>DKER01000233.1:0-176 GCA_002452555.1 Fidelibacterota bacterium UBA6817
TGGTAGGCCGTTACCCTACCAACTAACTAATCAGACGCAGACCTATCCAAAGGTGGGAGCCGAAACCCCCTTTCACAAACAACCCTGCAGTCGCTTGCTATATCCGGTATTAGTCCCGATTTCTCGAGGTTATCCCAGTCCTCTGGGCAAGTTATCTACGCGTTACTCACCCGTTC
>DKER01000233.1:207-3453 GCA_002452555.1 Fidelibacterota bacterium UBA6817
AGCCAGGATCAAACTCTCCATTATATTTATTAATATTATTTATTTTCTTTCCTGCCTCAACATCATCTGTCGAGCCAAAACTCATATTCTTTTCGTTTTGCATACACCCTATTTTTCAAAGATCTTTTTTTCTAAACTGTCTTTTTTAGAACAGCCATAAATATTACCGGAATCCAAAATTAATGTCAAGCGAATTTTATTTTTTTTCTTTTTTTAACCCTCGGTTTTCTGCAAAATTTTGAGTCGCCTAACCCTTCTCAATTCCGTTGTCAAAAAGCCAGAAATAATACTCCAATCAAGACACAATGTCAAAAGAATTTTTTCATTTTTTTCCTTTTTTNNTTTTTTTTCTACCTTATTTAACATGTGATCAACCAATTCTGTTCCCCCGTTAACGGTCTCAAATAATCCAAATATTAAGACCTGTTATTAAATGGTATACTATTATACGAAATCCGGATCTTATGCTTCTTATTTTTTCATTGAAAATCACACCTGAAAATTTATTATATTTAAAGTCTGAATAATGGAGGATTAAAATGGCCAGACTAACAGTAAATGATGTAAACTTCAAAGATCAGAAGGTTCTGATCAGGGTGGATTTCAACGTTCCCGTGAATGAATCCGGTGAAATTACCAATGACTACCGTATTGTATCATCACTACCTACTATTCAAAAAATACTGAATGACGGCGGTTCTGTTATCTGTATGAGCCATCTCGGTCGCCCCAAAGGTGAATATGACCCTGCATTCTCCCTTCGCCCGGTCAGTGCAAGACTTTCAGAACTCCTGAAAACTGATGTAAAATTTGCCCCGGACTGTATCGGCGAAGAGGCCGCAAACCTTGCTAAATCACTAAAACCCGGTGACGTTCTTCTCCTTGAAAATCTTCGCTTCTATAAAGAAGAAACAAAAAATGATCCGGATTTTTCCAAAAAACTGGCATCCTATGCAGATATGTATGTTAATGATGCCTTTGGAACCTCCCACAGAGCGCATGCTTCAACCGTTGGTGTTACAGAATATTTCCCAAAGGTTGTCTCCGGACTTCTTCTTGAAAAAGAGCTTATCTATCTTAAAGATAAGATTGAAAATCCTTCCCGCCCTTATACTGCCATATTAGGCGGTGCAAAAATCAGCGGAAAAATTGATACGATTCTTCACCTTCTGCAAAAAGTCGATAATCTGATGGTCGGCGGGGGTATGATTTTTACCTTTTATAAAGCAATGGGATATGAAATCGGGAAATCCCTTGTTGAAGACGATAAGATTGACCTGGCAAAAGAGATCCTTGATAAAGCAAAGAAATCAGGGGTCAATTTTTTGCTTCCCGTGGATGTTGTGGCTGCTGATGCATTTGAAAATGAGGCCCCGGCCGCTACGGTTCCGGTTGATAATTTTCCTGCCGATAAAATTGGACTGGATATTGGTCAGGAAAGTATTCAAAAATTTGCTGACATTATCAGTAAAAGCAAAACAGTCCTTTGGAACGGACCTATGGGTGTTTTTGAAATGCCCCGTTTTGCAGTAGGAACTGAAGCCGTCGCTTCTGCATTGGCCGATGCAACAGATAAAGGAGCTGTGTCCCTGGTAGGCGGCGGAGATTCGGTTGCCGCAGTAAAAAAACTTGGATACAGTGACAGAATGAGTCATGTTTCAACAGGTGGCGGCGCTTCTCTTGAACTGATATCCGGACTTGATCTTCCGGCGGTAGCAAAAATATCTGAAAAATAAACGATATAAAGGGTGATTATGAGACGACTTCTTATTGCAGGTAATTGGAAAATGAATAATACCCCTTCAGAATCCCTGGAGTATGGCAGGAATTTGAAAGCACGAGGGTTAAACGATTTGCTCCCGGAAATTCTCCTCTTCCCTCCCACCCTGTCCATTCCCTCACTTCAAAAATCATTGGAAAATACACCGGTACTCATTGGCGGCCAGAATATTCATCATGAACCCGCAGGTGCCTATACAGGTGAAACGTCAGCCAAAATGCTGGCAGATACGGGATGTGATTATGTTCTAATCGGTCATTCGGAACGCCGGCAGTATTTTTATGAAACTGACGAATCCGTCCGCAGTAAAATTGTAAGAGCAAAAGAATCAGGTTTGAAACAGGTTGTTTGTATTGGCGAAACTCTTGCAGAACGGGATGGCGGCGTCACGTCTCAGGTTATTGTTCGGCAATTGAAGGATGGACTAAAGGACTTTACACAGGAAGACTTGAAAGAATTGGTTCTGGCTTATGAGCCGGTATGGGCTATCGGAACAGGTAAAACCGCTACACCTGAACAGGCACAGGACGTACATGCTCTGATCAGAAAAACCCTGAGCAGCATGTTNNTTTCGGAGAAGCTTTCGCCGAAAATATCAGGATTTTGTACGGCGGCAGTGCCAATCCGGCCAATGCAGAAAGTCTCTTGTCTGAAAAAGATATTGACGGGCTCCTTATCGGAGGAGCAAGTTTAAAACCAAATGATTTTTTTGACATTATTTCAACAGCACATAAACTCATGGAAAAAGGATAAAAAAATGTTGGCTTTCATCATAATCATACTCGTTATTGTCAGCCTGATGCTAGTTGCATCTATTCTGATGCAATCCTCGAAAGGTGCCGGGCTTGGCGGTGCAGCATTCGGCGGTGGAATGGGCGGACTGAACAGCGTCCTCGGCGGTAAAAATGCAGCGACATTCTTAGCTAAAGCGACGCAGTATCTTGCTCTGGCTTTCTTTGTTTTGATCATCATTATCAATTTTCTTGTCCGCGGTTCTGACGGTAACAGAAGTATTGTGCAAGAGCAGGCTTCAAAAGGTGTGATAACGTCATCATCAACCCTTCCCCGTCCGGCAGGGATTGATATTGAAGAACCGGCAGCACCGGTTAAAGAATAAAAAAACGGCTGTTGTTCTTTAAAATATTGTAGAATTGCTTGCATAAAGATTTTAGATTCCCAAAGTTTTTTAACATTTTAAGAATCAAGCCCAGGTGGTGAAACAGGCAGACACACTATCTTGAGGGGGTAGCGCCCGACGGGCGTGCGGGTTCAAATCCCGCCCTGGGCACACAAGATATTTTTTGAAAATCCATAACACAGGATATGTGATCACTATGAAACAAAAAATTCTCATTATGTCAGTTTTGTCTCTGATATTATCGTTAACTCTGTTAGCTCAGGATCTTGGCATGTTGCAAAGCCAGGTAGATCAGGCCGCAGATCAGTTGAAAAATAATGAAGTTTTT
>DKER01000105.1 GCA_002452555.1 Fidelibacterota bacterium UBA6817
AGGACAAACCCCTGGTTTTCAATCTCTGCAGATGTTTCCCATTCCAGAACCACATTGCCTTTTACGGCTTTAGCGGTAAAGGAGGATAGGGTGACGGGGAGGGAATTATCATTGGAGCCCAGGACAAATTCACTGAAGGATGTAACAGGTGCTGATAAAAACCCTTCTGCGTAACTGGTTGTCAGTTTTGTAAACGCGCCGGTGCCGGGAGTGTCCCGTTTATATATATCCACCGTATTGGGATTGCTGATCCCTCCCAGTCCTTCAACGGCGATTTTGATCGTCCCGTTACTGAATTCCAGGTCCCCGGGATTCATAATCCATCGGTATGTACTGACATTCTGCGGTGGTGTCCCTGAAAATGTTGGATTGACCGGTCCTGAGTCAAAACGACTCACCCGAACCGATCCTCCTGTGCTTACAGATCCAAAATAAAGGGATATATTCGTACCGGAGAATTCTCCGCTTATCCCCGAACCCTGGAAAAGTGTTTCCACAGCCTGGATTTCCGGTGCCTCCGCCATAAAAGACAGGTTATCAATCCATAAGGAAATGGGATTGCCGTTATTGACTCCATAAAAACGGATATATCCTACTGTTCCCGCATCTGCCACACCGGTCAGTGTAACCGTTGTGTATGTTGTATGGGTTGAAACAACAGCCGAGGGCTCAGAGGAACTTAAACCGCTTACATACAGGTTCAGTGTATTGGAGGGATGAGTCCACGATTCTGTTTTTACATCAAGAGAAAGTATGTAAAAAGCATGACTTGTTGCATTAACCGGACGCTTGATGAGAAATGTCCATCCCGGATCTGAAAAATTCAGGGCTCCGGTACCATTTACACCACCGCTTCCATTCCAGGAAACAACCGTTCCAACATCACCTTCATCATGATTCCCCCAATTTGAGATATCCCCATCATCCTCAAAATTCAAATCAAGGTTGAAATCATAATCCGGCATTACAAGAGGACTCTCATTGCTCAGTCTGTCCTGAGAGGCAACACCAAAAAGATAATCTGCGTGATCACTGTCGGTATAGGTGAGCATTTCAGAAGCAGGGATTATGGCGGTAATTTGGGACGGATCATCTGTATCCAGGGTTCCTGTTGACGGCCATTTATAAACCAGATAACGTCGGGCTTCATCATTAAATCCCCCCGAATCTCCGTGTTCCCAGGTGATCACTGCATCACTGCCCGAATAATTCATGTGAACCTGTGCCGGGGGTGGTGAAGCCTGAGTATCTTTCCATGGCATACGGGGCGGTACTGCCGGATACTTATAATAACTGGTTTCCAGAGAATCCCGGAAACCCTTGTAATTGCTGATCATATGGGCATATCGGAAATACATGCTTCCCGGAGAATCTACAGTCGCACGGTTTAAGCAGACCTGCCGGGGGATTTCATTATTCGCCCAGTCATTGGCTTTGTAAGCTGCATGTCCCGGATAGAGATGACGTGCATTACTTTCTGCATATCCGGCCCACCAGGGCATAAGCAATCCATAATCCTGTCCGCCTCCAAAAGGCCAGTAAAGCTGAGGCGCCAGATAATCCACCCATTGTTCAGTGAGCCAGGTTACGGCATCACAATAGATCACGCTGTAGGCATCCATACCGGTAATTCCTGTGGGAACTCCGTTTTTCCATATACCGAAAGGACTCATGCCGAATTTAATTCTGGGATTAATCGCCAAAAGTGTATCCTGAATTCCGCGGATCAACAGGTTCACATTATCACGCCGCCAATCTCCAATATCAGAAAATCCCCGGTTTTCTTTGTTAAAAGTTTGTGAATCTTCATTCCCCATTCCTGAATAGGGATAGAAATAATCATCAAGGTGAACCCCGTCAATATCATACCGGGTTGCCACATCGGCAATTACGCTTAGAACATAGTCTCTCACATCAGCCATGCCCGGATCCAGAATGTACGTGGGAGCTTTTGTGGCAGGGAGATCCCGTTCATCCATACGCATCAATCCGTTTGGACCGGATTTGCTCCCAATGGTCAGAACCCATTCGGGATGAGTGTTGTAAACATGACCGGGCGATGTTCCGGCGTTTCCGGTCTTAACCCGGTACGGATTGAACCATGCATGGACCTCAATATCCCGTTTCCGTGCCTCATCAATGACAAACTGAAGGGGATCATAGTAGGGTGAGGGAGCAACTCCCTCGGTCCCGGAAAGCCAGTTGGACCAGGGTTCGATGGAGGATGCATAAAAGGCATCGCAGGCCGGACGCACCTGAAAGATAATCGCATTGAAATTCCAGTCCTGCAGATTGTTCAGAATCTGTATCATTTCATTTTGCTGGGCAGAAACCGTGGACGAAGAAGGCCAATCCAGTCGGGAAACGGTTGTAACCCACACTGCTCTGAACTCTTCCTTAGGTGCTGCCGTTAAAAGGGACACAGAAATGAGAAAGGATAAAAGCGAATTTTTCAACTTATGAATCATTGTTCTCCGGTCTGTTTTTTTAGAATCTAAGATATATTTTTTTTACATAGTTTGTGAAAAATCACAATTTCCATCATAAGAAAAGGGCTGATAAATCAATCAGCCCTTTCACGTGTAACCATGCAATGTGTTACATTATTTCATCAGGATAATTTTCTGTGTATAGCTAAAACTCTCAGAAGCAGCTTTTACAAAGTAAATTCCGGAAGATATATCATCGGCATTGACTTTCAGTTCATAGTAACCGGGTGAATATAAACGGTTCGTTATGGATTTAATCCGTTGGCCTTTCATGTTGTAGAGATCAATGACAACATGCATGGATTTATTCAGTGTAAACGGTACGGTAAACTCTGCATTGAAGGGATTCGGATACACCGGATCCAGGACAAAACCGTCTGCCACAACAGCATCTTCAGCATCAACCTTTACTTCAACCTCTTTGAGTTCGTTAACGTTACCCTTATAATCTACATCAGCCAACGTATAAACATATATATTACCCGGCTCCACCGTTTTATCGACAAAAACATATTTCGTTGTCTCAGTCGTTGTCCCCTGTCCTTTCAGCGCATCATCCGCTGCAAAACCGGCGATGATCTCCGGACGGGTTTCAAACCCGTCCCACTCGTTCCTCGTTCCTCGTTCCTCGCGACTAAGGACAAACCCCTGATTTTCAATCTCTGCAGATGTCTCCCATTCCAGAACAACTTTGCCTTTTACGGCTTTGGCGGTAAAGGAGGAGAGGGTCACGGGTAGGGATTGATCCTGGAAAGAATTGCTTGGGTTAACCCCATCACCGGTACTGTTGAAGACAATTTGTGTTGATAAGGTTTTAGGGGTACTGCCATTTCCCGGATTTGAATCTGGAATACGTGCCCACATATAATCCCCAGATGAATTATTGTTCCACATAACCAGACCTACTTTTGCTGAATTTCCCGGAGAGAAACTAAGATCATTCCACGCTATTCTTAACCTGACTTCACCGGCATCATCACTAAATACAACTTGGGAAGATGTCCCATCGTCTCCACTTGTTCTGGATGACCACCCCCAAGATCCACTTTGGTTAAAATATAATTCATACGCATTTCCTTCTGATGCCGGAGCTCCATAATATGTACTATTATTTTCATAAACCACAAAGTAATCAGGATTGGGATCACCAGATGCAAAACCAACACCAATGATTGAACTGTTTGTTCCATCTGTTCCATCCGGATCCGTATCGATAGCAGCATAATATAAATCAGAAGAATAATTTGTCCTGCCACCACTCCAACCAAGATATAGATAATCGGCATCCCAATGTGCATAAAATGATGCGGAGCCATCTGATCCAATTAAACCCTGAGGACTAAAAGCATCTGCATTACTAACCCCTTCAGACATAGTTACGGTCTTGGGAGTTAATTGGCTGTTTAATGGGGATGAATCAGTAGTATAGGCTCCTATACCATTATTGGTAATTAAAACATAGACTGTAAATGACCCGTCTCCATTACTTCTTACATCAACATCACCTAAACCGCCTGCACTCGTTGCTCCTAGTGCAGCTGTGGAACCATACGTTGTACCTGTACGGTCTGTCCAGGTGGTCCCGGATGCACCAATCTCTTGCAGTTTAGCATTAAATGTTCCAGGCAGACTACAAACTAAATATTCTTTTTGATTATAATAAAAGTATTTTACAGATGATACACCTGAAATTGATACATATCCAGTTGAAGTATTTAAGCTTGTATACTCTCGAAGATAAGTCTGACTCCGACCTCCCGCCCAAAATTTTGAGTCAGAACCGGCCTCAACTGGAGCAACATATGCCGGCGTACCCCAGTCTGCTGCTGTATTTGGCAAATCAAAATTATCAGGTGTTGAATTAAATGCAGAATTTGCACCAGTCTGTGTCCAGCGCAATACTCTCCGATTGGTTGTTCCTGCAGCTGCATAGATAACGGCAGTACCTGATTCATACGATCCAATTACAGCAAAATTATCACCCAGCCGATATGCTTCAGTGTTATATGAAACAACTTCAGTTGGTGTTCCAGATTCCCCGTTCCACATATAAACTTTAAATGCACTAGTAGTTGCATTTGTAGTTAAATTGCATCCAAAAATCCGGTCATCTTCAGCCACTTTAACAATATTTAATGATCTGGCTCCACCGGAAACACCTGTCATTGTTAAATCTCCAACATCCGAACCTGTTTCAGCATTTAATATCTTAATTTTATTCCCATCATAAGCAACATAAAGTCTTTGGTTACCATTAACATAACCATATCCTAACCCTCGAGTATTGCTGCCTGTTGTCATCCAACTCGGATCTGAGCCGGGAGTTTTCCTTTCCCAATCCGTTGTAAACTGTCCCAATAATGTACAGGTCAGTAACATCACCGCAAATAAACCCATTAACACTTTCTTCATCACGTTACCCCTTCACATTTTTTGTTTGTTAAAGAACAAATCATATACACAGCGGGTGTTCATTAGATATCAAATCGAGATAATGTGTTTAAACGTTTTAACAAATCTTCAGAAATAACACCCTTATTTGTTACAGAGAATTTTCAATACAATACTAAAATATTAAATTTATAAAGGCAACTATTTTCTTTTTAACCCCGACTGACAACTGACAACTGTTCATTGACTGCCGGACTGGCTACTGGCTACCGGCTACCGGCTACATTCTTATTTCAGCAGCACTGCTTTCTGCATATGCGACCGGCCGTTGAACACAGAGCGTACAACGTAGATGCCGGATGCCAGATCATCGGCCTGAACGGTATAGTTATATGAGCCGGCACCGAATTCACGGTTCGTGACCGTCATGATGCGCTGACCGGTAAGGCTGTAAAGTTCGATGGACACGGTCATGGATTCGGTGAGTGTAAAAGGAACAGTCAGGGCTGCATTGAACGGATTCGGATAGACCGGATCCAGGGCATAGCCATCGGCCACCACGGTCCCTTCAGCTTCAACCTTAACCTCAACCTTCTCCAGAAGGGTCTCAACCCCGGCATAATCCACATCAGCCAACGTATAAACATATATTTTACCCGGCTCCACCGTTTTATCGACAAATACATATTTCGTTGTCTCAGTCGTTGTCCCCTGTCCTTTCAGCGCATCATCCGCTGCAAAACTGGCGATGACTTCCGGACGGGTTTCAAACCCGTCCCACTCGTTCCTCGTTCCTCGTTCCTCGCGACTAAGGACAAACCCCTGATTTTCAATCTCTGCAGATGTTTCCCATTCCAGAACAACATTGCCTTTAACGGCTTTGGCGGTAAAGGAGGATAGGGTGACGGGGAGGGATTGGTCAGCATCAAATTCTCCAGGAGTGCAATCAGATACATTAGCTGAGGTAATAGTCCATTCAGATGCAGTCCAAGTTGGATTGCCCTGTGTTACACCCGAACGAACTGCACGGCTATCTGTATAATCCCAATCATAACCGGTTCCATCCTGATCAATTAAACCAAATGCATCAACTAATATCCCTATTTCACGATTACCATCATAATATAGAAAATACCCATCATCTCCATTTCCATTTATTGTATTGCTATATAGATTTGCAGATGAAGAATATTGCGTTTCAAAATCTAATTGGCTATATGCAATTATATAAAAAGAACCATGGTTCAATGAACCGGTTAGTTGTATTTCTCCCCAAGTAGAACCTCCATTAAATTGTGTTGATAAATACCAGGTTTCGCTATCAAAAGTTATAGTTGATCCAGAATTATTATATAGTTCAACAAATCTAGCTTGCCAGACATCGCTTGGATCTGTTACTTCAGAAATTAGTAATTTGGGGATATCTGGCTGTACATCAGTGCTGACACTTGTTGTCGGTACTATCGCATCTGTTTTATAATCAATGTTTGAACCAGAATTATTATACGGAAATATCTTAAAATAGTAAGTTGTTTCTGCAGTGAGTTTACTAAAAGAAGCAGATTGTATTCCTTGTGCAACATTTTTCACCAATACACCATCACTTTCTACTGTACCATCTGCTGGATCAGAAATATCACCATAATCAATAGAGCTCCCCTTGATTAAATAACCATCTGCTGATGCATCTGTCCAACTTATATTGATTAAACTATAGTTTGGAGAGCCAACAGTAGCTATAAAAGTAGAAACATGGTTTACAGGTTCTTCTTTTAAAGTTATAAAATCTGTAGAGTTTGTATAGCTTGTTCCTTCACTATTAGTAGCATACCCTTTAAAGGTATATGTAGAACTTACATTCAAGCTTGAAATAGTTTCATTAAATGAGCCTGTTCCTGATCCTGATGAAATATTTGTTACACCTGTTCCTCCAATTGTTGGATCAGAATTTTCACTTTTTAAACTATATACAAAACCTCTCGCGGAAACCGATGCACCTCCATCAGATATTATATTTGCAGATAGATTAGCACTTGTTGTTGTAATTGAACTGGCAGTGGGACTTGAAATAACCGGGGCGGTATTTTCAAGTATCTCATTACCGCTTATAACAATATCATCTATACTTAAGCCACCACTTGAACCACTTCCGTCAGCTCTCCAAGTAGCCCATCTAATTTGAACAACAGATTGATTTTCTGCGTCAGACCCGAAAGATAGTTCAGTGAAGGATGTGGTTGTTCCTGCTACCTGATTTGTATATTCAATTGAACCATTTGTGAATGTAGTCCAACTACCACTTGTGCCTATCCTATACTGTGCAACTACACCATAAGCTCTGGATGCATCAGGGGGTAATTCGACTTTAGTCTTAAAACTAATTGTAATGTTTTGTTTATTTACTGTACTTATTGCAAGCGCTAATTGATTAGTTCCATTTGTAGTATTTGATGAAGTTTGAATGTAAACCCTACCATCACCAGAAATTGATAATCCAGAAACACCTGCTGTAGTGCTAGTTCCAGTTCTATTAGTAACAGTAGCATCACCTGTAGGAATAGATGATTCTGCAGCCGATAAGCTTTTCTTTAAACCAGTACCATTCCATGCAGCAAAACCTGCAGGAAGTGAACTAAAAGAAGAAGTACCAAAATTTTCAGAAAAAGGCAGGCTTTGTGCTGTGGGATTAGTCTGCCCCCACGCCACACTTGCCATTAGTATGAGGGTGAGTCCTATGGATAAGCCCTTAACAAATTTCATGATATGTCTCCTTGAGTATGCGTTTGATTTTGTTTTATTTGTGCGATAACCGTTTATATCGTTTCAAAGAATATTAGGGACTTGTAATATAATATTTGACAGGGGAAAGGGCAAGGCTAATCCAGTAGCCAGTAGCCGGTAGCC
>DKER01000149.1 GCA_002452555.1 Fidelibacterota bacterium UBA6817
AGCCATGAAAATCATGAATGAGATACAAACCGAAAGAGCGGGAACCGTTAAAGAAATTCTGGTGGACAATGCCAGTCCTGTAGAATACGGAACACCTTTATTCCGGATTGAATAATGGCCCTGAAAAAGATTCTTATAGCCAACCGGGGGGAAATAGCCCTCAGAATTATTCGTGCCTGTCACGAACTGGATATTCCCACGGTTGCCGTTTATTCGAAAGCCGATAAATTATCACTGCATGTCCGTTTTGCCGACGAAGCTATCTGCATCGGGGAAGCAAATCCCCGGGAAAGTTATCTGAATGTTAACCGGATTATGGCAGCAGCTGAACTGACCAATGCAGATGCTATTCATCCGGGCTATGGCTTCTTGTCTGAAAATGCAGCCTTTGCCGAACTCTGCAACGATCATCACCTGGCTTTTATCGGACCTTCCCCTTCTGTCATTCGCCAAATGGGCGATAAGGCCATGGCGCGTGAAATCATGAAGAAGGCTGGTGTTCCCGTCATTCCCGGAAGCGATGGCATCGTTTCTAACCCTGCCTCAGCAGAAAAAATTGCCGATGAACTGGGTTATCCGGTAATACTGAAAGCTGTTGCCGGCGGCGGCGGCAGGGGAATGAGAATCGTCAATGAATCTGATGAAATAAAAAAAGCTTTTAATACAGCACGAAGTGAGGCGGAAAGTGCTTTTTCAAACGGGGATCTCTATATTGAAAAATTTATCCGCAAACCAAGGCATATCGAAATTCAGATACTGGGCGATTCTTTTGGCAATGTCTATGCGCTGGGTGAACGGGAATGTTCAATCCAAAGACGGCATCAGAAACTTATTGAGGAATCACCGTCAACCGCTGTGAACGCTGAATTACGCCACCAAATGCAGGATACGGCAGTCCGCGCCGCCAAAGCCGTACATTACACCGGCGCAGGGACCATCGAATTTCTTCTGGATGATCAAAAGAATTTTTACTTCATGGAGATGAATACCCGGATTCAGGTGGAACACGCTATCACCGAAATGGTCATGGGTATGGATCTGGTAAAAAAACAAATCCAAATCGCTGACGGATTTACACTCCCGGAAAAACTGGCAGGGTATAAAATTCGAGGGCATGCTCTGGAATGCAGGATAAATGCAGAGGATCCGGCCAGCGGCTTTAAACCCTCCCCCGGTACCGTCAACGCTCTCCATATTCCCGGCGGTTCCGGTGTCCGTGTTGATACTCATCTCTATAGCGGCTATTCTATCCCTGTCTACTATGATTCCCTCGTTGCTAAAATTATTGTGCAGGGATCTGGCCGGGAGTCAGCCATTAACCGTATGGTCCGAGTTCTGGAAGAAACAGTCATCGAAGGAATAAAAACAACGATCCCCTTTCATAAACAGGTCCTGTCTCACCCGGATTTTGTCAACGGGAATTTTGATACGGACTTTTTGGAATATTTTCATTTTAACCCCAATAAAGTTTAAGGAGACGACACATGAATATCCCAAAGAACCTAAAGTATTCGGACGATCATGAATGGGTCCGTGTGGAAGGTGACGAAGCAGTCATCGGTATAACGGATTTCGCCCAAAGTGAATTGGGGGATGTTGTTTTTTTAGAACTCCCTGCCGTGGGCGATCAGACTGAAAAAGGTGAAGCATTCGGCACAATTGAAGCCGTTAAAACAGTCTCTGATATGCTCTCGCCCGTATCCGGGGAGATTATAGCCGTAAATGAAGCCCTGAATGATTCTCCGGAAGATGTGAACAAGGATCCTTACGAAAGCTGGCTTGTCCGGATTCGTATGTCAGATCCTTCAGAAACAGACAGCCTGATGGATGCAGAAGCATACGAGGCTTTTATCGGCTGATATCCATCCCTTAACATTGGATAATCATTAAATCCCCCGAAAGGTAAGAATTATGGTTTATATACCGAATTCCGAACAGGATTTTCAGGAGATGCTCAAAACGATCGGCGTGGATAGTTTTGAGGACCTTCTGGGATCCATTCCGGATGTTTTAAAATCAGACAGAGAACTGAATCTTCCCCTTCCCCTGACAGAAATGGAAATGGATGAAGAAATTTGCCGTATCGCTTCTGAGAACCGTGCTTCAAATCGCTTGATAAATTTTATGGGCGCCGGTGCCTATGATCACTACATTCCCAAGGTTGTGGATTTTATCCTTTCCCGGTCGGAATTTAAAACCGCTTATACACCCTATCAGCCGGAAGTGAGTCAGGGAACACTCCAGGCGATGTATGAATTCCAGTCCATGATTTGTGAACTGACAGGCATGGGAGTGGCAAATGCTTCCCTGTACGACGGAGCCAGCGGAATGGCTGAAGCCGCCATGATGGCCCGGAATATCAGCGAAAAAAACCGTATTCTCATTTCCGAAACTGTCCATCCTCGCTATCTGCAGGTCCTGAATACATATGCCGGATCTCTGGAATTGGAAATTGACATTCTGCCTGCCCGAAATTATGTTACAGATCTGAAACGTCTGTCCGAATTGATTGACAGCAAAACGGCAGCGGTCATTCTCCAAAGTCCAAACTTTTACGGATATATTGAATCCTCAGCCAAAGCTGCTGATATTGCCCGGAATGGCGGTGCTTTGTTCGTCCAGGGTTTTGATCCGATTTCGCTCGCAATTCTCAGGGCTCCCGGAGATTATAAGGCGGATATTGTTTTCGGTGAAGGACAGGCGCTTGGCAATCATATGAATTTTGGCGGACCCTATTTGGGACTCTTTGCCGCAGATCGTAAATATGTGAGAAAAATGCCGGGACGAATTATCGGCGCTACGGAAGATGCACAAGGCCGCAGGGGATTTGTTTTAACCCTTCAAACCCGCGAACAGCACATCCGGCGAGAAAAAGCTACCAGCAATATCTGCACGAATCAGGGATTGAATGCTCTTGCTGCTACAGTCTATCTTGCCCTCCTGGGTAAGAATGGCATGCGCCATGTAGCCGAACTGTGTACACAAAAAGCCCATTATCTTCATGATAAGATTACTGCATTAAACGGTTTTGAAAAAGTAACCCATGAACCGTTTTTTAAAGAATTTACCGTTCGTACAGCTATCCCTGCTGCGGAGATCGTTCGCCAGGCTGAAGCGGCAGGGTTTCTGGCCGGAGTCTGTAAAGGACAATTCTATCCGGATTGCAAGAATGAATTGATCCTGGCTGTCACAGAAAAACGAACAAAAGAACAAATGGATAAACTGATTTCATTTTTAGGAAGCTTATGAGTGTCTATAAACATCTGATGGAATGCCGTTCCCGCCAAAAGGCAGGATACCTGGTTCTCATAGATCCCGATGCCAGGCCTCTGGATGAAACGGCTGAATTTGCCCGTGTTATCAGCCGGTCCGGTGTTGATGCCATACTTTACGGCGGAAGCCTGATAACAGATGACGGTTTCACAGAAAAGCTGAAAGCCGTCCGGGAAGCATCCGATATCCCGGTTATTCTCTTTCCTGGCTCTGTGGGACAAGTCAGTTCTCATGTGGATGCCATTCTGTATATCAGCGTGATCAGCGGCCGTAATCCAAATTTTCTGATCGGGGATCATGTAACGTCTGCAATTCAGATCAAACGTTCCGGCGTGGAAACCATCGCGACCGGATATATGCTGGTCGAATCAGGAAAGGTGACAACCGCAGAATTTATCAGCGGAACCCGCCCCTTGCCGGCCC
Source organism: Fidelibacterota bacterium UBA6817 (assembly GCA_002452555.1). GTDB lineage: Bacteria > Fidelibacterota > Fidelibacteria > Fidelibacterales > Fidelibacteraceae > Fidelibacter. The sequence continues at coordinate 3,697 of DKER01000149.1, forward strand.
ATAAGCCGGAATTGGCACTGGCTCATGCACTGGCCGGAGAGATGCTGGGACTCAAAATGCTTTATCTGGAAGCAGGAAGCGGTGCCGAGCGGCCTGTCCCGAACGAAATGATATCTGTTATTAAAAAGTATGTCCGGATACCCGTTATTGTCGGCGGGGGGATCAAAACGCCTGAAACGGCTCGCGAAAAAGTATTGGCGGGCGCTGATTTTATTGTAACGGGTAATGTGCTGGANNGGGAAAACCTTGACCTGCTTGAGGATTTTGTAAAAACCGTTCACGGAGAAATTTGAAATGTCCGGATATTTTGACCGTATCCGAAATCACTTGACAGACAGCAGTTTGCTGAAGAAAAAAATTGCAGAATCAGACGATCTTGTCCAGCGGATCTATGATGCGTCTTCCTTGATGATCCAATGCCTTCAAAAAGGGGGAAAGATCCTCTGGTGCGGCAATGGCGGATCGGCAGCTGATTCACAGCATTTGTCTGCAGAACTGGTGGCCCGCCTGAATTTGACGCGCCCGGGACTGGCATCCATTGCGCTAACAACCGATACATCTTTGATTACGGCCTGGAGCAATGATGTGGGATTCGATTCGCTGTTCAGCAGACAAGTGGAAGCCTTGGGTAAAAAGGGAGATGTCTTGTTCGGATTCTCTACCAGCGGAAATTCACAAAATGTCCTGGAAGCCGTTAACGCTGCACGGAAAAAGGAAATGATAACCATTGCCCTCCTGGGGAAATCCGGAGGCACTATTCATAAGGTCACCGATTTGTCCATTATTGTTCCTTCCCATAATACACAGCATATCCAGGAAGCTCACATCACGATTGGGCATATCCTCTGCGATTTGATCGAATTCAAACTTTTTAAATCCTGATTTTTTATGAATCGCCTGAAAGACAGCCTGAAGGATTTTACCAATCATTTAAGGGTTGAACGAAATCTGGCTGCCAATACCATCGATTCATATAATATCGATTTGAACCGCTATATCTCATATCTGGACAGTCTTTCTATTCAACATCCGGATAAAATTGACATTCGTCACGTCATTCAGTTTATCCGTGAATTGCACGATATTCCTCTTGCCCCAAGGAGTATCTCCCGGAACCTTTCAGCCATCCGTATGTATCACAGGTTTATGGTAAACGAAGGCTACACAGATACAGACGTGACTGAAAATATTGATCTGCCCAAACTCCCTGCCAGACTTCCGAAGGTTCTGGAAATCCATGAAATGGAAGCAATTTTAAATGTCATCAATACAGAGACGGATCTGGGGAAACGGGATCGGGCTATGCTGGAACTCCTATACGCCTGCGGATTGCGCATTTCCGAATTGCTGGATCTGCGCATATCCAATATCTATATAAACCACGGCTGGCTCAGGATCTTTGGTAAAGGTTCAAAAGAACGGGTCGTCCCCATGGGTGCTGAGGCCCGGGACTGGGTTAAACATTATCTGACCTATGTTCGATATACCCTTGCACAAAAATCCTTAAAAAGCGAGGATTACATTTTTCTCAACGCCCGTGGTAAACCGCTGAGCCGAATGGGTGTCTGGAAGATCATCCAACAGTATATTCAGGCGGCAAAGATCAGCAAAAAAGTTAGTCCGCATACTTTCCGCCACTCTTTTGCCACTCACCTTCTGGAAGGAGGGGCCGATCTGCGCGCTGTTCAGGAAATGCTGGGACATTCCGATATATCCACAACCCAGATCTATACTCATCTTGATCGTGAATACCTGAAGGAAGTCCATAAAACCTTTCACCCAAGAGAACGGAGACATTCGTGAATCAACAATTTTTAGATATTCTGGCTTTGGCTGTTCCCATTTTGATTGCCCTGACAGTACATGAAGTGTCACACGGATTTGTAGCATGGAAACTCGGTGATCCCACCGCTAAAATGATGGGACGGCTTACTCTGAATCCCATAGCTCACCTTGATCCAATAGGGACACTCATGCTGTTTCTTGTCCGCTTCGGCTGGGCAAAACCTGTGCCTGTCGATCCCCGTTACTTTAAAAATCCCAAACAGGATATGCTTTGGGTTGCTCTCGCCGGTCCTGCCTCAAATATGGTTCTTGCTTTCTTATTCGGATTGCTTATTCGGGCGGTTGGCTTACAATCCACCGGCAGTTTTACAATGGACTTTCTGAAGATGATGCTTCTTTACGGATTGTATATCAATCTGGCTTTGGCAATTTTCAATCTGCTTCCCATACCGCCCCTGGACGGCGGACGCATTCTGAGAGGACTTTTACCCTGGCGCCATGAACATATTGTGGACCGCCTGGAACAATACGGTCCTTTCGTTTTGATGGGACTCATCTTCCTGGGAATGTTGTCCGGATTCAGTATTTTTGGGATTATTATTACACCGTTTGTGCGGTTTTTCGGAGGTTTATTTGCCGGAATAAATCTATGAATGTGCCGAGAATAGAATTGGAGAATTGGGTATTATGTTATTTTCCCCCGCAAAGAACTCGAAATACTTTATCCACCCGCAGAGTGCACGGAAACGCAGAGGATAGCAAGGGATAAGTGTGGAGCATGCAGGGACGGAGAATTGAATAATTTATCTGATTGAGTCTCGGGTATTGAGAAATGAGGGGCAGTGGGGAGAACATTCGTCTAATAATTCACTCAATAAATTCATAATTACAAAATCTAATTCAGAATCCAGAACTCAGAATTCAGCATTCCATTAATATTTTAAAATGCTGAGGATCGCGGCTGCAGCTGTTGCCGCGTTCAGAGATTCACAATCACTGAAAGGCGGCAGGGTGACGGGCAAAACCGTTTTTCCGGTCCATTGAGGGTTCACTCCGCGTGCTTCATTCCCGATTACAAGCAGAAAAGGTTTATCTGAATTTTCCAATTCGTGAACCGGTAATCCGTTACGAACAATGCTCAGGAGAATACGATGTGTTGTTGATGTTTTTTGCAGTATTTCCGGAATAGTCAAATCAATGACGGGTAGATGAAAATGGGATCCCATAGCAGAACGAATTACTTTTGGATTGAATGAATCTACTGTCCCCGGCGTAGTAATAACGCCTGCCAGCCCAAACCAGTGAGCAATACGGATAAGGGTTCCCAGGTTGCCGGGATCCTGGATCTCATCACAAACAAGCAGAGAATCTGATGGGACGTGTTTGGGAACAGCAAGCATGGATACAACAGCAATCACACCCTGCGGACTCACTTCAGTACTCAGATTATTGATAACGCCGGGAGAGACTTCATACAGGGGAATATTCTTTGATTGCGCCAAATTTAACAACGCCATAAACCCGGGTTTATTCATAAGGTAGGGTTGAAACAATATTTCTTTCACCGGCGCATTCATCTTCAGAGCCTCCTCAAGGAGAAGCACGCCTTCCAGAAGATAGGATTGACTTTGAATCCGGTTTTTTTTCTGTTGCAGAGATCTGATCTGTTTTTGATGTTCTTTGGTTAATTGCATAATCGAATTTAATGAGAGTCTGCTCAATGAGCGACAAAAACCATAAGGGGGAACCGGCAGCTTACGGATTTGTTTAATACTTGAACAGAATGGTAAATATTCTTAAACTCACTTGCTTTTTGATATGGGGGTGTACAGGTTTCGACGGGATAGACCGGTTTATGGGACAGCGTGCCGGGGTTCTCAGGATTCCCCGCTAATCAACCTGAAAACAATCGTAATTGCAAACAATTACGCTTACGCAGCTTAATCTAAACTAAGCTGCCGTCCATCCGGATATGTCTGCGGGTCCGGACCGGGCGCCAATTACGCGGACTCGTCCGAAGTTTTGTCTGTGGACTGAAGATTAAACATTAACAGACTGGCTGTCGGTGGTTTGTTTTTTGTCCTCCCGGCAGTAAGATCATGCAAAAAACTGCGCACGGAGAAATTCTGTAAGTCGCTATTTCGGACCCGGGTTCGATTCCCGGCGCCTCCACCAATTATAAAAGTCAAACACACACGTCCAACATGCTCGGTTACCGTAAACAGTCTGTCAATCACCCTGATTGAAAAAGTTTATATCCCTTTTGATAACAGCTCCGCATTCTCATACGGTTCCAGGTTTATTACTTGTACGTTAATAAATCTATGCTTTCAAGCATTTACCGCTGAGTTATTAAAGTATTTCATGGGTTAAACCGACGAAAATATCATTTCACAAAAGGAGGATATGCCATGAAACGGAAAACGTTGACAGCAATTGTCGGTATGGCAGTATTGGGAGTATGGCTGTTTGTTCCTAACGTAACATGGGCACATTGTGACACATTGGACGGGCCGGTGGTTATTGAAGCCAGAGCAGCACTGGAAAAGAAAGATGTTACACCACTTCTAAAATGGGTTTCGAAAGAGCACGAAGAAGAAATTAAGTCATCATTTAAAAAGACACTGGCAGTCAGAAGCAAAGGTTCAGAAGCAAAGGAACTTGCAGACATGTATTTTTTTGAAACACTTGTCAGAATCCACCGAGCAGGCGAAGGTGCTCCCTATACAGGATTAAAGCCCGCAGGTCATATTGAACCTCCGGTTGCGGCAGCTGATAAAGCAATTGAAACCGGCAATATTGAAAGACTTACCACTAATATCAATCTGGCCGCCGAAAAAGCAATTATGGAGCGATTTGAACATTTGATGGAAACAAAGAAACACAAAAATGAATCGGTTGAGGCCGGTAGAAAATATGTAGAAGCTTATGTGATTTTCGTACATTTTATCGAAGGTTTGCATAACACAATTCAGAAAGGAGTTGAACATGGACATGGAGAAGAAAACAAACACTGACCGGTCAGTCAAGTCCAATATGCCCGTTAATGAAGTTCTCAATACTGAAGGAATGGTTAACTATTCTGAAAGCAGCATTGTAAGTCGTACATTAATAGAGAACAATGCCGGGACCGTTACATTATTCGCTTTCGATTCGGGCCAGGGTTTAAGTGAGCATTCCACTCCCTACGATGCGTTGGTTCAGGTACTTGACGGTGAAGGTGAATTCACAGTGGGAGGCAACGTTCACCTGGTAACGAAAGGCAGTGCACTGCTAATGCCAGCAAACATCCCCCACGCCGTCAAAGCCGTAAAACGATTCAAAATGCTCCTGACGATGCTCCGATCCAAATGAATTTCCACAGATAAAACAAAACTGGATTTTCCATAAGGAACTGATTTTTTTCATCTCTGCCTAACGTTTAAAATGCCATACTCATGAAAATCCAAAGCATTCGCATGTTTTAATTTGTCACTGAAAAATTAGTAAAAAAAAAGGGTGCGTTTGACGCACCCTTTATAATCAGTATAAAATACTGTTTATTTCAATAAAGTCATCCGGCGGATCTTATTAACATTTCCTGCTCTCAAATGGTAGAGGTAAACACCGGATGCAACTTTTCTGCCGCTCATGTCGGTAGCATCCCATACAAAGGAGTAATCACCGGCAGAAAGTTGACCATTTGTCAGTTCTTTAACCTGACGTCCCATCATGTCGTAAATAACAAGAGAAACCTGTTCAGATTGGGGAAGTGTAAAACTAATCGTCGTCGTGGGGTTAAAAGGATTGGGATAGTTCTGGTTCAGCTTATAGTCAAGCGGAATAATCCTGTGAGTAAAATCATCAACACTTACACCGCCTTTAGGATCCATAATGACAATGGGCGGAGAGAAGTCCGGTGTGAAGATGTCGCCGCCGGGAAGCGGTGTACTGGATGTATAAAGAACTTCCAGCTGGGGATCATTGTCTACATTTCCCACAGCTACTACATTCCAGATTCCGCCGGTTTCTGCATAACCGGTATCCACATATGTCAGTTCCCAGTTATCAGGATTGGTTATATCCCCGCCTCTGTGAGAAACCATGATGATAGAAGCATTGGGGGTTGATGAACGGGATCCGAATACAAAATCCAGATAGCCGTCACCGTCAATATCTCCATGAGCTCCGCCGGCTATACGGCCTATATTGAAGTTTGATTCAGGACCTACATCAAACAGGGCTGTTCTCGTCAGATCGCCGCCTTCTTCCTGAAGAAGCCAGATCGTACGGCTTGCATCTCCGTAAAGATATTCGCCAACTACGATCTCTTCGGTTCCGTCGCCGTCAATATCTGCTACCTGAGCTGCATTGAAGGTGATTCCGCCAGGAAGAGGATCAAGTTCGTCGTATTCCCAGTCGGTTCCATTCCACGTCACTTTACCGATAACGCCTTCATCGAACACATAAAAGGAATTGCCGATCACGGCTACATCCCATTTATTGTCGCTGGTCTCTTCGAAATCAAACGCTGTTGCTTCGATTTCCCATGTCTCCGAACCATCACCGTTGTCCGGAACATCACTCACCGTGATGACGCCAAAATGATAACCGCTGTTGTTGCCGGTCCGATCTGCAAAGATTATCCGGTCTACGCCATCTCCTTTGATATCTGCAATCTTGACTGAAAACGGACGAAGATTCACATTATCTTCTTCTACGATGGTCCAGGCTGCATTCGGATTATATCCGCCTGAACCGTCATCGACACCAAAAATATCGGATCCGGCAGACTGCTGTTCGTAAATCAAGACACGATACGGATTGGTTTCCGATGCAAAATTATTGATCGGCATCCAGATCAGTTCCATCTTCCCGTCTTTGTCCAAATCTGCCAACGCCAAGGGCGGCCATGTGTTCTGGGCTGCCACCGGGGCAACGGCGCTCCAGACGACTTCCCAGTCCGTGCCGTTGTGTTCCAGCTTGTAGATACGAGGGATTAATTCGCTGGGACCGTCATTCCAGTTGTCGTTAACAAGAAAAATCTCCGGCCTGCCGTCTCCGTCTGTATCTACCCCTGCAATCATCGCTCCCACGCCGCCGTTATTCAACGCCCCTTCGGGTATCGGAATTTCGGCGACTTGGGTAAAGTCGACTGCAAAGAGTGAAGAAACGACGAAAAGAGCCAGAACCGTTACGCTAGCAATTCTTCTCATTTTTTTTCTCCTTCTTTTCTTGTTATGTATTAACATTATATCATTTTAAGTTCAATCAAAATGATATCCCGAGAGAAAATCTGTGGCTGTTGGTCAAAACACCCAAATCAGAATATGCATAATCAACAATGAGTTTTGTCCAGTCCATTAAATTCATTTTGAGTCCTGTCCCAACAGAATAACCGCCTTCATCAGCTGTCAGTTTATAACCTGAACGGAAGTAAAATATTTCTTTTAAAGCCAATTCACACCCAACATTATATTGTTCCAGATTATTATTAGGGTGAACCATATCTGCTGCTGCAGTTAATCTGTATGAGGATCCTTCCAATATATTCATACTGGTGCCAAAACGAAACATAACCGGAAGAGAGTGAGCTTCAAAACTCTTTGGTACTTTGGGATCCGGCAGATAGGATGTTTGATCAGAATAATCAATAAATTTTCCGCTGAAGGTTACTTCAGGTCCAAAATTCATGACAGACATCCCAAGTTTCAAGCCTTTGAAATTAGTACGGTAAACTGAGCCAAGATCCAAAGACCATGTGTCATATCCTTTATCCAGATATTTTTCGCCAATCATTTTAAGTGTTAGGCCTATGGAAACCCTGTCTGTAAGATACCGTGCATAACTGAGTCCCATTGCATAGTTTGTAAGTGAAAAATAATCACCGGTCCCGGTAGGATAATCAAGGGTTGTAATTTCCATGTCGTCTGTCATCAGGTAGACAGCACTGACAGCGAATGTTCCGCTGTTTTCAGATGCAACTGAGAAGGCTGCCCCGCCAAAAGCCATTCCGGCAGGCCATTGAGTCTGAGAAACAAAAAGCTGCTTACTGCCTCCCTCTACTAAACCGGCGGGGTTCCAGAAAACTGCTCCGGCACCGGATGCGGAGGTTGTATACGCTTCGCCCATAGCCGCAGCCCTGGCTCCCATCCCGATTTCAAGGAACTGACCAACAACCGTTCCGACTGGAGCGAATGTTTCTGCCACAGCATTAGTAAAGGTCAGCGCTGTCAGCAATATAATGAAAAACCATTTAACACGCATATTTCTATCCTCTCTTTAGCATTACCGGACAATAACAAATTTACCGATCTTGGTCCCTAACGTAGGGGACTCTACGACAAACATGTATATTCCGGGAGCTGCTTCCTGGTCATTACGGGTTAACAGATCCCACTCAGCCACACTGGGTCGTGCCGAAGGATATCCTTCTCCGATCCGGACTGTTTCACCGGCATAGATCTTTTTAACAAAATCACCATCTATGGTAAAAATCTTTACGGTTGCATCAGATGGCAGATTAATAAACTGGATCCTATGTTCCCATGGGTTGGCACTGCTAGGGATTCGATTATTCCAAACTAAACTACCTATGTATGGGTTAGGCACCACCAGAACATCATCCAGGGTTTCCGTTGCTTCCGGGGTTGCGGGAGAAATAGGATAGAATGCTTTGGAATCCCTCATAGCCGTTTTCTGAACACCCACCGGCGGATCCTGAATATCAATACTGACGGATTGTACCGTGTAATAGTAATCAAACCCAAATTTTACATCAGGATCAAATATGCTGTAAACCGATGATTTCTTTCCCAGGTACGGGGCAGGCGGCCAGTTTACTCCGACCATGAATGTATCAAGGGGAACCCATATCAATTCACCCGTTGCACTTTTTTCACTCGCTTTGTATGCAATATATCCGGCAAAATTTTCGTGTGTTTCCGGAGAGTCATCCCATGTAAGATTTACACCGGAAAATTTTCCATTTGCATCAACAACTTCCAGAACTTCTACATTGGGAGCAGGGGGAATCAGGATTGAAACATCGAGACTGAAATCATTGTCCACGATAAACTGTGCCATACGCATGATCTTAATAAATTCAACCAGACTGTAAACACCGCCGCTGTCAGGATCACTTGCAACGCCAAGGGCTGTTGTGACTTTCAGGGTATCCCCTGCTTTAAATGTTTCCATTGGACCAAAAGTCAGGATACCCCTGTAATCCAGTGGATAGGGCTTGCCCGTCTGGGGATGAAGAATTATGTCTTCAAATGTGGGATCGGAAATCATCCTGTCCCAGGTCTCTTTGTCTGTTCCCGGATCATTGTATATGTGACAAGTATGAAAAGAATGGGGTTTCAGTTTGGGCTCTGTTTTAAGGATTCTTAAGCCCAGAAAACCGGGGGATTGCAGGGTTCCGTCTTCTGCAGGGTTCCCAAAATCATCGGGATGTCCGTCAAAAGCATCAAAATCCGGATTGTCTCCGTCAAACATGATAATCATACTGCTGTCAATATCATCCATGGTAAGACCATGATCACGTCCGCGCATCTGGGGAAAGGTTTCAATCCATGACCAGTCAACACCATTACTTACCACATGGTCATCCTGATTTGAAAACCTGTATTCTGCCCCCCAATGGGGAAGCTTGCTCACATCACCATCAAAACGGATTGTGAAATAAAAATCATCAAGATCTCTGTCCGTATCAGGATATCCGTCGCTATCCGAATCAATTCCCACATTTATGATATCATATTCGTAGATGATAAAGTCTGATGCGAATTCTGCACTCCAGGCATAGGTCCTTTCAATGACTTTCAAACCCAGCGGCGTGTGATTCGTTGCCAAAGGCGCTTTTACATCATAATACTCCGCATGGGTTTCCTGTTCAGCTTTTGTTGCATCACTCCCCGTAAACATTGTTACCGGCGTGAGAGCGGAAAATTCCTTATCATCTCCCTGTGTTGAATAAAAAGTTCCATCAACAAAAGCAGACAACCAGATTGTTGCTCTGTATAGATAGGAATTTCCCGTACCTCCCGGATAATCACAGGAAGGTGTTCTATTCGTATAGGCATCATCTCCCATGTAACTGAAATTGGTCACCCGATTCCAAAGTCTGCCGATCGTATGCCAGTCCCAGTCTGATTCTACAATGGGATCATTGGCTGTATAGGCATCTTTTCGCATGAGAAAATGACCTTTTTCCGCATCTGCCGCCATAAGCAGCCCAACCATCAAAAAGATCATTAAGAATGTGGTTAAGAGTATTTCATATTTTTTCATGATCATTCATGACCTCCCGTTCCATGAGGGGTTATCAAAACTGAACAGCCATTCCAAAGCGGAATTGTCGTTCACTTCTATACACTTGGGGACTCCGGGTCATTTCCCCGGTTAGTTCATTATACCGAATTATCGACGGATCATCATAAAGTTCATAATAACGTGCACTGCCGATCCAATCGATATTTTCACGATTCACTAAATTGAACACATCCATAAAGGCCTGCACATCCACAAGGCCCAAATCAAACGTTCTGCTGACTCTGAGATCAAAATTTGCCGTCCAGGGCAGGCGGGCATCATTGACTATACTCGAATTATAGGATGTATAGGGCAAACCACTTCCGTATTTAAACAGAAGGCTTCCCCGCCAGTTGCGCAGCAGGGCATTGTATTTTTCAGAAGAAACCAGTGTAAGGGTTGCATTGACAGTATGTGTTTGATCATAATCAAGTATGTTCATCCGCTTTGAGCTGTCAAACTCGCCGGCTCCTTCGGTGTATGAAGAGCTGCGGCCTTTTGCTATAGAAAACGTATAATTGGCCGTAAAGCCCCAGCCATTGCTGACTCTTTTCTGAAGGGCAAATTCAAGACCTTTGATATTGGCATAATCCGCATTTTGGAAAATTCTTACTTCAGTTCCGCCCAATCGTCTCAGGATGAATTTGTAATTGTCCAAAAGATTTGTAACATCTTTAACGTAACCGGTAACCGACACTTTAAAATCAGGGGTTAAAAGGTGTTCTAGTCCCAAATCATATGAAACGGTTTTTTCCGGTTTCAAACCGGGATTTCCAACCCAGTTCCCTGCTTTCGTTAAACCGGTATACGTCAGATTCCGATAAAGGAAATATGCATCGGGTCTCTGAAAATAGTGGCCATACGTAAAGTGAAGAACGGTTTGTTCGGTGATAGGATGGGAAATTCCGATACGGGGACTTAACTGATGATGAGGTTCAGGTGAGAGGGGATTGTTCAAAACCGGCACGTTCAAAGAATCCAGAGATGAATAGGGCTCTTCAAAATTTGCAGGATAATAAACAGGATCGCCCCAGCCATTGGGATCGAAGTAATCATATCTCAATCCGATCAGAGCTATCAGCCCCTCAAATTCCATTTTGTCCTGTAAATATACACCGAAATCAATGGTGTTTTCATTCCAGATATCTTTACGAATTGTTTCAGGACCCAGCGTCCAACTGATGTTTTCAACATCCGATTCATGAAGGTTCAGTTCAAATCCGGTTTTTATTAGATGATTTCTTGTAACCTGGCTTACCAGATCGCCCTTGATGGTCCGTGAGACTGATTCCTGATGCCTGAATCCGGGGTCATCACCCCGAACCCACCAGTAATTATCCTCCCGGGCCCTGAAAATATTTTTAGGCCCCTCAACTAAAGGATTCGGATCCCACACGAGATCCTCCGATGTATTCCCGTCATTATCTCTGTCATCTATATCAGGCGTTGCATAATGATACTGTGAGAAAAAATTCTGATACCGAAGTTCATAATATGTTTTTGAACTCAGTGAATGAGTCCAGACAAAATAGAGGTTCCGACTCTCTTTTTCATAATTCCACAGATAGTCCTGCATGCCGCCTACATAGTATTCTTTTACATATCTATAGGGTTTACCATTATAATACTGAACCGATTCAAGTGTATCAGCACTTTGTTTGTACGTATCTTCAAACTGGAAATTATATTCATGAGGATTATCTACATAGTTATAGACAAAGAGTGTGCTGTCCCGTTGATAGCCGTATTCATTACTGCTTCCAACGTATTGATATACATCAATTGGATAATCTCCCCTGGGGCCGTATTTTGAGGCTGCCAGATAAAATTGGTCCCATTCAGAGGAAGAATACAGACCGCCGACGGCCAGTTTTGTGTTTTTGGTTGGTTTAAGTGTAATTTTTCCCTGAAAATTCTCCGTATATGAATTCTGATTGATCATATATCCCTGAGCCCTGTCTGTAACTTCGGCTGAAACCGAAAATGATGCAGGACCTGACAAGAAATAGCGGGTAAGAGGTATGGGTCCGCTCAGGCTGAACTGATACAATTGTTCAAGTTTGTGCTGATATTTCGTTCCATAGAGAAGTGTGTCAATCTTTGTTTCCTGAACACTTCCATCCAACAGGGAATCATATCTCGTATGAAAATCATATGTTCCAAGCCAATTATCCCGTTTACCCATTAGGGATTCATTTATGGCTGATCCCATGTCCGTTGTGGTGATTTTAAACAGTCCCTGAAGTCTTGATCCGCCTTCTTTCATGGCCAAATTAAGAACGCCGGACTGGACATTTCCGTATTCAGCACTGAATCCGCCCAGCGTAACCTCCAGTTCCTGTATACTTTGTTCAGGCACATTTGCAGTAAAACCGCCCAAATCTCCGGAATATACACCGGCAGGATCTCGGACAGGAATACCATCAATCAAAACCAGGACTTCCCCGCTGCGGCCGCCCCGAAAGTTATTACCAACAACACCGGCCTGATTACGGGCAATATCCTTGAAATTTTCCAATGGCTGCATTGTGATGTCTTCTGAGGAAACAGAATGACGGGATGTGAATTCGTCCTGCCTTAATAGCGGGCGTTCGGCAACAACAACAACTTCTCCTGTTCTAAGTGCTTCCGTAGCCATCTGAAAATTGATGGTTGTTGTCAGGCCCATACTGGCTTCCACGCCCTGCACCGTTACAGGAGCATAACCGATCATGGAAGACTTAATCGTATATACTCCGGGCGGAACATTCAAAATAACATAGAAACCGCTTTCATCTGTTGCAGCGCCCATGGTAGTACCTTCAAGAAAAACATTAACACCGGCAAGGGGAGCTCCTGTGGAAATATCCGAAACAGTTCCCACAATTTTTCCTGCCGTGCTTGCCCATGCCATGGAAAACCCCAGGCATAATAACACGACGATTACAGTTATAACTTTTCGCATTGACATCCTCCATTTGGGATACAATTATTTACCATCGTAAGTGTCTTATTCACTTCGAGCCATACAATATTACTTTTTTTTTTACTTTAAAGAGATCATTGGTTACAATATAGCAGATGAACAAGTAAAATTCTACATTTAAAAGCAATTTTTTCTAATATAATTGAGAGTGATTATCAATAACAGTATATATTTTACCCAAATTAAATTGCATTTTTTTATAACATTTTTTTTAACGTGTTAATGCTGAAAGAAACAAACATCAACCAAAAAAACATGGTAACAATGTCTTGAATATTTTTAACATTTCGGGGTAAATATATTTTGTCAATTGAGACAAATCTTCACGAATAATTCGTACATTATGAAGAGTTTTGTTACTAAAGATGTTAAAAGCACAGATTTTTGTGATTATCAATAAGGAAGGACAGAATGGAAAAGCCGGGTAACGAAAGAATTGAAGCAATTGATGTTTTCCGGGGGCTTACAATATTTCTCATGTTTTTTGTCATAGCAATCGGGGCAGGCGAATATCGGGATCTGCCTCATAAAACGTCATGGTTCGGAAGCCTTCCTATTTCAACATGGAATCATGCGGATATCGCATGGGAGCGTTTTGCTGAAGAAAAGTATGAATCTGGCTTAACACAAACGGAGATACTGACTCTTCCGGAAGCAAAATTAAAAAATGTGGGACTCACAATTACGGATCTTGTGGCACCTTTTTTTATTTTTATAGTAGGATTATGCCTTCCCCTCAGCCGGAGCAGACACGGCCGGGAGTGGTGGACACATGTGCTCAGCCGTACTGTAAAGTTAATTTTACTCGGGGTCCTTTATATCAGCTTGATTCTGGGCCTGTCCTGGTGGTGGGGAATTTTACAGGCAATCGGTATCTCCTATTTTATCGCAGCCGTCAGCTTAAAACTTTCACGCCGTGGACGGTGGATTGCTGTTTTTACGTTACTGGGATTTCACATGATTATGAGTCATTTTACACACTGGTGGCTTGCTTTTGGTGATATATCCGATCCGTTTTTTCGTATCAGCTCCCTTTACGGGAGTATGGCTCGGCCGCTGCGAATTCACTGTCTGCCATGGGTTTCCATTTCTTACGGTGCTTTAACCATTATCGGTGTGATGCTTGGAGAAGCCGTGGTTACTAAAGATCCAAAACGAATACTGTCTGATTCATTCAGGTTGGGAACTGTTTTTATGGCGATTGGCTATGCCCTTCATAAAACCGGATTGCTAACAGGACAAACCGGTCTTTGCTTCAACAAGCCTGATGTTACAGCGTCTTATTCTCTGTTTACCGCCGGCCTTGCCTGTATTGTTTTCGGGATTATCTATTGGATTGTGGATGTCAAAAAATTCAAGGGGTGGATTTTCCCGTTTAAAGAATTGGGGTTAAATGCTCTGTTAGCATATTTTATGCAGATCGTTATGAGAATATTTTTCAGGGCTTTGCATCTTGAACCGCTTTTTGCAGGCAAAGAAAATGACATGCTCCTCCAATGGGCATCTTTATGGTCGTGGCAAGGCTGGCAAGCTTTTCTGCTGGATAAAACAGGTTATAATGGTCTCTTCTGGGCTCTGCTCTGGAGTGTTTGCCTGTGGTTTTGCGTTTATGCATTCAATAAGAGAAATATTTATTGGAAGTTGTAAACTGATATCAGGAAAATATCCCAAAATGAACATTTACTTATTAAACCATATTTTATTTGAGATTGGTTCTCAAATTCTTTAATATTATTAAATATTTCACTGGGGTGTGACTGGAAAGAAAAGAACACATAGAAGAAACACTGGATCAGGCCTGCCGGGATATGACCCTTGAAGTTTTGGCAGTAAATGCATCCGGTGAAATCCGACGCAGACTTCTGGATATGGGTCTGGTTAAAGGATCGTTTATCCGTGTAATACGAAAAGCTCCCCTTGGCGACCCGATTGAAGTAGAGTTAAATGGTTTTCTTTTAACACTCAGGCTTGAAGAAGCAAAAACAATACACGTAAAACGTCTTGAAAAAAACGCTTTACCTTTTATACAACGACATTGTCTGCATGATCATGGACGTCGGTGGCGACACAATTGGTTCCATCGCTTTTTCAAATTTTCCGGCAATAGTTAATATATGGGCAAATATAACGAGATACATATTGCTCTTGCCGGCAACCCCAATTCAGGAAAAACATCCCTTTTTAATGTGTTGGTCGGTTCAAACCAGAAAGTTGGGAATTTTACCGGCGTAACGGTTGAAAAGTTCGAAGGATTCTGCACCCATCGAGGTTTCCACATCCGCTTTACAGACCTTCCCGGCACATACAGTTTATCAGCATATTCTCCCGAAGAAAGGGTTGCCCGCGAATATATCCTGAAAGAAAAACCGGACTTGGTTGTTCATGTTGCAGATGGAACAAATCTTGAAAGAAATCTGTATCTCACAACGCAGCTGATGGACTTAAATATTCCGTTCATCATTGCTTTGAATATGTATGATGAGGTTCTTGATCGCAATATTGAAATGGATTTGAATCAACTGGAACGACTGCTTGGGGTACATATCGTACCGACTTCTGCAGTGAAGAAAACCGGAATTAATGATCTTTTAAACCATATTGTAGAGACACGAACCGGAGATATCACATTTCATCCCTATAAACTTCAGTATTCAAGGTTTTTATCTGAACCAATAAATAATATCACGGAAATACTTTCCAATGCAAAAGGTCTTAATCTTGAATATCCTTTTCGTTGGCTGGCTATTAAACTCCTGGAAAATGACAGGGATGTGTACAATCTGCTCAGGGAACATCCTGTTTGGATATCCCTGAATCATTATCTCAATCAGCATCTGGATCCTTTTAAACACGAAACAGGAAGTGACCCTGAAACACGTTTAACCGAGGAGCGCTACGGTTTTATCCGGGGAGCATTGAAAGAAATCGTTCGAAATCCGGGCAAACAAAAAAACAATTTGACTGATATTTTAGATTCGCTGTTAATAAACCGGATCACCGGATTACCCATATTTGCCCTGATAATGTATGCAATCTTTACAGCCACATTCCGGATCGGCGAATATCCCATGTTGTGGATAGAGACTTTTTTTAACTGGATAAGCAATGGCTTACATATCCTTTTGCCAGACACGCTGCTAAGAGCAATTCTCGTTGACGGCATCATTGCCGGTGTGGGCGGCGTATTGGTTTTTCTGCCAAACATCCTGATCCTGTTTCTTGGAATATCGCTTCTGGAAGGAACAGGTTATATGGCAAGAGCTGCTTTTGTGGTTGACAAAATTATGCATCGCATAGGTCTTCACGGGAAATCATTCATTCCTATGCTCACCGGCTTTGGATGCTCGGTTCCGGCCTTTATGGCAACCCGAACATTAAAAAATGAAGGAGACCGCATCACAACGCTTTTGATTATTCCCTTTATGAGCTGCGGGGCAAAACTCCCGGTGTATACACTTTTGATCGGTGCATTTTTTTCGACGAAACAGGCAGGGAAAGTCCTCTTTGGTATTTATATTTTCGGTATTCTGATAGCGTTGTTGTCTGCATGGGTTTTCAAGAAAACCTTGTTTAAAGGAGAATCAGAACCGTTTGTAATGGAATTGCCGCCCTATCGCTGGCCGTCATTTCAATCCCTTGTTCTTCAAATGTGGCATCGTGCCCAGATGTACCTGAAAAAAGCCGCAACCGTTATTCTTTTGGCGTCAATTCTTATTTGGCTGGCAGGAAATTTTCCAAAAAACAAATCAATATCTCTGGAAACGGCAACAAAAATAGAAAAAATCCTTTCGCAGGATTTGGATGTTGACGTACAAGATGCTGCAATACAAAAGATAACAGCAGAGGGAGAAACGCTTCAATTTGAACAATCCTATGCCGGTCGTCTGGGAAAAGCTATCGAACCTCTGATCAAACCCCTGGGTTTTGACTGGAGGATCGGGGTCGCGCTGGTTAGCGGAATTGCGGCAAAAGAAGTGGTTGTATCAACCATGGGGACCATTTATTCAATAGGCAGTCATGTGGATGAAGAATCAATATCCCTGAGAGAGCATCTTCAGAATGACCCGTTATATAATCCTGCCGTCGGGCTTGCCCTTATGATATTTGTCCTGCTATATGTTCCCTGCATCGCGGCAACTGTTATCTTTCATCGTGAAGCCGGGGCCGCCAAATGGACATTCCTTTATTTCTTTTATACGATCGGTGTCGCATGGATTATGTCTTTTATTGTTTATAGAATCACAAATACCATATTATAATTTCATGGTTTACGTCATCTGTCGGGTCATATGAAACAGATTGTTATAATAGGGAAGCTCTGTCAATTTGAAAGATCGATGAGCCATAACGATGTTAGGGATTTACCCTTACCGTCAATCGGTTATAACGACTTTATTTGTTCTGCCAGAACATATAGCAGCATTCCGCTGTATGATTCTTAAAAGCTATATTTCATCTTAAACATAACCATATCATATTTGTTTAATCCGGCAAAAAGATTCTGACCTTTACCATCAAAAAATGAACATGCTAGCGATAACTCAGTATTTGGATTTACCTTATATACTATTTCAGGCATGTAAACAATTGCATAATTCTTTTCAATATTTTTCCAGTCGGTTACTATAAAACCGCCTCCTATAGGAACACATTTAATTTTATCATTGAAAAGATTTTTTTCATACCGCAGAAAAAAATAGTCATTTAACGCCTTATTTCCTCTTTCATGAATAAAGCCATGGAGGTATTGAAAATTAAGATAGGATCCATCGGGGAAAAAATAATCGCCACCGATTACATATTTTAAGTAGGGTTTATTTTTTTTCAATAAAACAGAATCCTGCGTTACCGGTACGGGCGAAGCGGGAAAAAAAGCAGACAGATCGGTTGTCATCACGATGTCATTTTCAGGCATGAATGCTGCCGCTTCTGCCCACAAGCCTGCTCCGGCAATGCTGGTGACAAAATCCGCACCTACTATATGATTACGGATAAACGAAAGATGAGAATAAATGTGTGTACCGCCCATTACGTCTACAGGGCTCAGAATATTGCTTGAGCTGTAAGGCAAACCATCATAACACCAGGCATAGCTTAATGAAAAATCAATCCCCCGGGCAAACCCTTTAACCCTAAATCCTGCCGCTGAACTTTCTTTCAAACTGTTTTTTGGCATAATAAGGGTATCTGAAATACTTTTTAATACCATCCCCTGCGGCATGTCTATGGATGGATTAAGTACATTGGCAAAAAGTCCTACAGGCATGTTGGCTGGTTGAAAAGATGGAATAAAAACACCTTGTACCGAATAGCCATTTTTAAAATAATACTGAAAACTGACAGCATCAGAGCCTCTTTTTCGCCCAAAATCCAGGATGTCTTCAAGATCATGAGGATTAAGATTGTTTGTCGGATTAAGCCTGTCAGCTGTACCCCATACTATTTGCTGGCGACCTATGATAAGGTCTAGATTGTTTAATAAGAAGCCGTTTGCTTGTACAAAGGCGTCTCTTATTTCAAGATTATAAGGGTCAACAAACGGCTTGTTGAATAAATCTCCGGACGTCACAACAGAAGGTTCACCGATATTGCGCAGCCAAAGTTCACTGTGAAATTTATATACAGAAGAAATTTGCTTATCAAGATTCAAAGTCAATCGGAGTTCGTTCCATGCCCAGTCCTTATCGTCATTCAGCAACAAACGTTGGTCTGTCTGCAACTCGCCGGACAGCTTAAGGTTGTTTTCAATCTGTGCGCTGACAGTACTTGATAATGCTACTATTGCAGCAACCATCGCAAAATAAAGTTTGGTTTTCATAGTTCACTCTCTAAAGTTTTTAATGTGATTTATTACTACTTTATTAATTAATTCCAAATTATTCAACGTTGTCCCGGCAATTTGATATCCTTCCCGCATTAGCTCTATAAAGGCTTGTGATTGTGACGTTTTTTCAAATTTTGTGGGGTGCTTAAGCCCATTTAACAACACATATTTAATCTTCTTTTCATACGCCTGATAGTAAAGATTAATCAATGTTTCAACCCCGAATTTTGACGTCTTTATACTGTCCAAAATTGGTAAAATGTCTTTCTTCCGTAAAGACCTTTCCCCGGTAAATGATTTAAAGGGATTTAGTTTATAGTTAAAAAGTGTATGGGTTGGCTGGCCTAAAACCATATCAGCCTCATTTTTCATGATTGGTATTATTAATTGTTCAAAATGTTTTTCATTTAGATTAGACAAATCAGCATCACAAAAAACAAGAATCTCTGACTGTGATTCCTCAACACCAACAGCCATAGCACGCCCTTTCCCATTGTTCTCAGGCAAGTGAATATCATTTATTATATACTTTTGTTTTAGTTCTCTTATAATGCTGCCTGTTCTGTCTTCTGAAGCATCGTTAATTATTATTACCTCATCAAAAGAGTAATTGCATACTGCTGTTATTACGTTTTTTATAGTTTTCTCTTCGTTATAAGCACATATGATTGCAGATACTTTTTCCATTCAGTTAACTTCCTAGGTTATACACATGATGTTTCACAACTTGTGCCCATTCAAAGTGAGTTTTTGAATTATTAAACGTTTCATATGAAATGGGTTTGCCAATTTTTACTTTCACTGACTTGTTCATTTTATTGAACATTTCACGCGATAACAGAGCCATCTCAATGTTTGTATTTATTCCCAACATCTTTCTGATTAAATAAAGGATGTAAAAAACGCGGGAATTCCTGCCATAAAAATAAACAGGGACAACATTTCGCTGATACTCTATTGCCTTGGTGATAAAAGACTTCTGCCAAGCGCTGTCCACTATCTTACATTTCTTCACGCGAGATACCGATCCTGCCGGGAAATGAGTAATTGGCAAATCGGAAGCAAATATCTTATTTAATTCCAGAAGATAGTTTCTGGGATTGATACCAAAGACATTAACAGCTGCTATTATGGGTCTCACATGAGGAATAAGCATAAATACATCATTCCCAATAGCCTTAAAATCACCGTATTTTTCAGCAATCAAGTTTGTTAGTATTAAGCCATCAACAAAACCAAAGGGATGATTAGCAACGAAAAAGCATCTGCCATTATCAGGCAGATTTTCCAAACCCTCTATTTCTGCTTTAATGTTCAATTCAAATAATATTTTCGGCAGAAAATCTTTTCCTTTACAGTCGGCATAAAGGGAAAGAATACGATTAATTTCATTTTCCTTGATTATTATCTTCAACAAAGCAACTATAAACTTAGGCAAGCTTTTAAGAAAATTTGATTTGCTTTCCTTAAGGACTTTGTGAATATCTATGTATTGTATTGATGTCGCCATTTACTCAAAACATTTTCATTAATGCTTTTCTTGCAGAAATTTTACCTAACTCAATTAATTCTTTTGCTTTATAAAAATCAAAAGTCCTGGCTGAATCACTGGGTATATTTATCAGTAAATCAGGCTTGTTTTTTTCAATACTCATCTCTGCTAACCGGGAAATCATCAAAGATGATGTCATACTTAAAAGAGAATAATAGCCAATGTCATTCATATCGCCAGTAGAAACCAGAGTTGAAATGGCATTCATAAGTCTTTTCAAATTACCGGCATTCTCCTGACTATCTATCGCTTCCCGGTCTGTATAAGAATCTTTCTTTCCGTAAAGATTAACAACAACCAACAAATCATCGCTATTTCGGAAAACATGTTCAATAGGTACAGGATTAAGTAATCCGCCGTCAACAAGGATCGTATCCTCAAATTTTGTCGGAGTAATAACCGCAGGAATTGCGACAGATGCCCTTACGGCCTGATAAAAACTACCTTTGGTAAATACCACTTCTTTTTTATTTATAATATCGGTAGCAACAACCGCAAAGGGAATAGACATATCTTCGATATTCATATCGGGAATAATCGTTTTCATTTTGTTAAAAACTCGCTCTCCCTTCAGCAAGCCCTGTTTTGTCAAGGTAAAATCCATAAAACCCCATACGTCTGTCATGTTAAACGAACTTACCCATTCTGTGTAAACATCCATCTTTCCCATTGCATAAAGTCCGCCAATTACCGATCCTATGGAAGAACCGGAAACAGACGTAATATGAAACCCTTGTTTTTCCAGTTCCATGATCACGCCTATCTGTGCAAGACCACGAGATCCGCCGCTCGACAAAACCAGTGCAATTCTATTTTTCATGGTCTGAATTACTGCACTAATTTCCTTACGGTAAATTCATCATCCGAAAGGCCTGTATCATATTTTACTTCAGACATTATCATTTTTGTTTTATGGTTTTTTTTAAGATCGGTCATTTCAATTTCAGATGCATTCCAGTATTTATCAACTTTTTCAAAAGTATATTTAGCTTCTTTAATTTTATTCCCGGCTTTGTCATAGTACTCCATTACTTCAGGGTAAAAGTGTGTTTTGTTAACAGCAGCAACTACTTTTGAGTAGTCGGAGCGACCTTTGGGTGTTAATTCAAGAACAAAAACAGTGTCTTCTGTTTTTATCAGCCGGGATTTATATTTTTCAGAAAACATAACTGATTCCATATCATCATAGGAAAAATCGGTACCGGCAAAGTTCTGGTTTTTGGCACTTGAAGCTATTCGCCTTTCTCTGCCAAATGCAGGCAAATACATATACATCACATCATTGGGAAGAGAGAGCACGGCAATACCGGCCTGTGACGCTGGTGCTGTAAATCGCATCATCCGTTTGTCAGTCCCTTTCTGATAAATAACAGCTTCCCGGATCTCTTCCTTGCCATTCCTGTCAATCAGGATTATTTTGTTTTTCCCTGTCATGTCTTTGGGGGAAAACATAACATCATCCATTTTTTTTAAAATGGTATCAGAATCCTGTGCAATGACAGAGACAGCACATCCAATCGTGATTAAAATGATAAGAAAAAAGGTTCTAAGCTTTGCATTCATAGTCCTGACCCCTTCCTATTTATGATTATTTGCTATGATCCTTCGTTTTCTATTGGCTAGAATGAGTATAACAGGCAGCAAAGTAAGAGCGCCGAAGCCTGAACCAAACATACTGATAGCAACCAGTAATCCGAAATTTTGCAGAGGGACAATCTGGGAGAACAGAAGGACTAAAAATCCGGCAGATACGGACAGCACATTAATTACAATAGCTTTTCCGCTTAAGAGAATAACACTTTCGATTGATTTTTCTGCATCCATCTTTTCAAGCAAATGATTATTAAACCCTGTAATGACATGTATAGAATAATCAATACCAATCCCCAATGCTATACTGGCAACCAAAACTGTTGCTATATCAAGCGGGATTCCGGTAAGTCCCATAAAACCGAAAAGAACAACGATTGTGGCAATAATAGGAACTGCGGCAAATATTCCTTTTGAAGCAGATCTAAGTATTGCTCCTACAATAAGGATAACCAATACTATGGCTATAAACAGACTCTTATATTGACTGTTAATCAGACTGCTGTTTAGTTTTACGTAAATCGAAGGCATTCCGGTAAGCTCTATTTGATAGTTGTCGTTTTGGTTTTCACTGATAAAACGATTCATTCTTTCCGTAAACGCTTCAATATCTTTACTGTCAACCGACGCAAATTTTGATTGGATGATGCCTTTGGAAAGATCATCGTTAACCAGCTGTGACATGATCTCCTGTCCGTCAAGAAGGAACCACAGCTGCTCAATTTTTGCCTTATCATCAGGGATTTTCTTACCCTCACCCATTGCATCGTTCATTTGTTCTATGAGATCTGCAACAGATTGTGCAACCTTCACATTATTATCCTGCTTCATAAAATGCTGTGTTTTCATCATCATGTGTAAAACCTCAGGACTTTGCATATCCCCTGTAAAAACTACAAATACAGGTAACGAGCCGCCAAATTTCTGCTGCATGACATCTTCCGCAATCCGGGTAGGATTGTCCTTTTTAAAGTAATCAGCAATATTCACACTGGTTTTCAACTGAAAAATCCCGATTATAAACAATAAGAGTATTACGACCCAGCCGGCAAAAGTGTAATTGGGGTGTTTAAAAAGTAATTCCGTTAACGGCAACAGAATTTTATGAGTGAGGATGGTCTGTTTGTTTTCTTCTGTTTGCGGTTGTTTTCGGTACATTGAAAAAGCAGAAATCAAAGCAGGGATAAAGAATATTGAGAGCAATAAAGCAATAAGGGTACCGACTGCCGCAAAAATACCAAAATCTTTTATCATAGTCAGGTATGCCCCAAAAACAAAAGAAATAAATCCAATTGACGTCGTCAGTGCAGCCAGAATTACCGGAATAGTAACATAGACCATAGCACGGATCAGCGCTTGTTTTCTATCGTGAAGATAAATGTGGTTAATGCTATTCAGCGCATGTATGGTATAGGCACTGCCAACAGCAAGAAGCACAACAGGTATAATATTCGATATTATGGTTAACTCATAACCCGTTACAACCATCAGTCCAATAGTCCAAATAACTGAAAGACCAGCCGTTAACAATGGCAACAGAATACCGCGGAATGATCTGAAGCTTATCAGGAGAATAACTGCTATGACACAGAAAACAAAGGGGATCAGCCAAACGATATCTGAGATAATCAAATCGTTGATATCAATCATCATCATAGGAAGGCCCCCAAAGTATAGTTTTCCCGGCAGTTGTAACCTTTCAATTTTGGATTTAATTTCTTCGGCGACAGCCTGATTGTCTGCCTGAGGAAGAAGCGTGAACATAATCGCTGCTGCCGTTCCGTCTTCTGAAACGATTGCACCTTTATACATCTCTTTGGAAAGAACATATTCTTTAAGGCTGTCTAGTTCTGCTTGTGTTTGAGGAAAATCATACTCATCAACCAACTTGCCAATTTCGATGCCCCATTCTGAACTTTTAATGTCTATGATATTTGTCAAACTGGTCACGGTTGAAACACCTTGCATATACCGTATGCTGTCGGTTATTTGCCGGATATGTTCAAATACTTCGACACTAAAAACCTTATCCGTTTCCAGAACGATCATACCCATATCATTACCGCCAAATTCTGCTCCTATGTCCTTATAGAGCCTGGCAACCGGATCATCATCAGGTAATGAACTGATAATATCTGCATTTATATGCAGATTTCTAAATTGATACCCAAAGTAGACCGTTAACAGAAAGACAGCGGTAATGATTAACCATCTTAGTCTGATAATATATTCTGCAAATCTATTCATTTTATCTTTTTCCTTATTTGTCCTAATATTGTTTTTTAGTCAGCTTCGGGTTAAAAAATTTACTTTGCCAAACCTTTATTCAAAATGCTGATTAATCCTTCAAAATGCGGTGAATATATTTCATATTTATTCTGCAGGAAAAAAGGAATTTCAAGACCTTTAAAAACCATCAAGAAAATATCCAGCATAATATTCATCTCCAAAACAAGGGAATATTCGCC
Source organism: Fidelibacterota bacterium UBA6817 (assembly GCA_002452555.1). Classification (GTDB taxonomy): domain Bacteria; phylum Fidelibacterota; class Fidelibacteria; order Fidelibacterales; family Fidelibacteraceae; genus Fidelibacter. The sequence continues at coordinate 28,176 of DKER01000149.1, forward strand.
TGAACTCACACCTTCAAGAATTATTTTTTTTAAATTTTCTTTTTCCCAAAAATCTAATTCTGCCCGAAGATCATCAATAAAATGAAAGTGTTCAAAAAAATCAGCTTTCAATGTTTCATGGTAACATGCTGCCGAATTAAGTATTTCCATTCTTTTTATCAGATAGTTCTCCATCTTTTCAGTGACGCTTAAGTCATGATTGTTTACAACAATTGATAATTGATTTTTAAGGTTATCGACTTCTTTTGCAATGACTTCTCTAAACAACACCTCTTTGCTGGCAAAATGATAATACAGGGATCCTTTGGCTTTTCGCGCTATTTTTGCAATTTCATCCATCGAGGTTTTATGAAATCCAAACCGACTGAACAGCTTATTGGCAACATTAAGGATTGTATCCCGGGTGTCATCTATGCTTTTGATCATTTTATACACTTTCCGTTTTATAGTTCAAAAAATATAACACGATTTTTTGTCATTCAACATTTTTTTTTAAATTTAAACGGAAGCCGGCCACCAAAAAAATTATTGATCATTGCAGTTACCAGTCTAAACGATTGCCGGGACCGGGTAACAAACGACAGGAACTCGGCGCCAGATTGACAGACAGCCAACCTCCTTTATCGGGACATGTTTTCGCCTAAATTAAAGCAATCAAACATCTTACATCGTTTCATATTTTAAATTCGCCCGCCGTTTCACGGCATTCAATAAATACTACCTTTTTGCAAGAAGAAAAAAATTCAAATGAGTATTTAGAACCCAGATCTTTCCAAATATTCAACGTCCATTTTCCGGGTCCAGCGATTGAAGTAAATATTGCCGCCGCGCCATTCCATTTCTCCCCGTTGAAAATCAACCGTTTCACTGCGCAACCAAGTCTTTGAAGGATAGAACGGTCTTGAATAATCATCATTGACAATCAAACGGTAAGGGTCCATTCCGCCCAGAAAGAAAAGATCCAGATCCGGATCGGAAAAATGACGGCGACCAAAGGATTGATCTGCCGGAACCCATCCAATCCCTTCAAAATAAAGTTCTCCCCAATCGTGGAGGTTCACATCACCCGGATGAAGCATCCATCCGCTTTGCCACCGTGCCGGAATTCCGTTATAACGGCATAATGTGAGTAAAAGAAGGGTTACCTGCCCACAGTCCCCGCTCCGGTTCTTTATAACGTACGATGGAATATTAGGAATAGTAGAATATTCCAAAGCACTGGCCCACGGGTAATTATCACTGATATACGTAAACAGTTTTCGGGCGATTTTCAGAGGATGGGTTTCATTGCCTACAATTTTTTCTGACAGCGCTTTTATTTCCGGCGTAAAAATAATATGGGTTTCTCTTTCAGCCGTAAATTCCTTATAAAGTTCACTTTCCTTGTTATACGGTTTAATATCCTCTTCTCTTAAAAGATATATTTCCGGGTGTGCCGAAATTTCAAAAACCACATTAAATACGGTCGGTTCGCCGGCAACTGTCTTTTTTTCCATATAAAGAGAACGCTGAAGATGGGTGGCGTCGGCTATTACATACTCCTTTTCACTGGTGCTGATCAGTTTAATATCTGTCTGCCGTGCATTTCCTTCCCTGGGAAAAGGCATCCAGCAGCGGACAATTTCACCTGCCGGAATTTCATCCGCCTTCAGCGTGGCAGTATAATTAAGTCGCATACGGACCGGGTCAAGTATGTTTTTCCCCGTTTTCCGAACCTCCTCCACCATTTTGGGAATGATCCGGTTAAGCGTTTCATCGAGAGAGTCCGGATCGGGATTATCTTTTTCTTTTTTAACCGCACGGGCTTCAGGATCAATTCTGAACAGATTGGGAGCTGCATTATAAAAATATTTCTTTTTACCGTCAATTCTCCGCATTTCAAGAGCGCCCGTCAATTCCCAATCTCTTAGCTGTGAGCGGGTCACGTCCGGATAATATTTCTGGATATGCGGAAGGATGTCCTCAATATCCTTATTAAAATCCAAACGTATCCTGTCCATTATTTCCTTTTTGGCTGTAAGATCCCAAATATCCGATTCAGACAGATTTCCAGAGCCTATCAACGAATTGATTTGCCTTTCAGCTTTTTGAAATTCTCCCTTTTCCATAAGGGCATCAATATCTTTTGAACAGGACAGCATAAAAACCATCATAAGTATTCCACCCAGTATTACGTGTAAATTTTTCACGATAAAACCCTTTATTTTGAAACATACCACTCATGGTCTTTTATTCGGACAATCTGTCCGGTACCGATGGCTTTCAGATAATTTCTGGCACTGAAAAACGTATCATAACGGTTTTTGTTGAAGGACGGGAGAATCGGATCAAGTGCTTCGATCTTAAGAGGTCCGTCTTCATGGATCATTTGTCCGTTGCCGATCCAGATCCCCACATGCCACACCCGTTCGGGAGTATCTTCTGTTGCTTTTCTTCCAAAAAACACCAGGGATGCTTCCGGAACTTTTTCCAGATATTCCACATTATCCGTGAGAAAAATTCCCTCATGTACCTGCTGGGATGCATCCCGGGGAATAATAACCCCGTTCATAAAAAACACGGTCTTGGTAAATCCGCTGCAATCCATCATTTTCGTTGATGTTCCACCCCAAAGATAGGGTGTTCCCATGTAGCGCTCAGCCGTTCTTAAAATTGTATTGGTCGTGGGATTCCGGGTTTCCAGCCATTCATTGAAATCCATAACCTCCGAATCGCGTATAACACCTCTTCTTCCGTCAGGGAACGCCACAATAACGTAATCCTTTACAGGCTGAATTTTTTCAAGAAGACTTCCTGCCACCAGATCAGAGACGCGTTTTTTTACTTCAGGCCGTTCATAGACATACCCATGATCTTCAAGATAAATAACTTTAGTCGCGTCCCGCCATGCATCAAACTGCCGTTGATCCATCAATTTAATGGAATTGTTGTCAATCCACCCCAGGTATCCATCCGGAGTCTGTATCCGGTAGTAATTCCCCTTGTCCGTTTTTTTATAAATCCTAACAGGGGTTCCCAGGATTGCCTGCGTTGCCATTTCGGCACTGTTGGACGGTTCAACACGGATGTTTGCAACCGAAACAGTAATGACACCCCATGTTTTATTCTTGAGATTTTTTTTATCCGGAAGGATTTTAACATCATTAATAAACGTTATTCCTGCTTCGGTGAGTCTTTCTTCCAAAACACTAATAGCGTCGGGAAGATTGGTCTCGCCTGTGAGGTGCAACTTACCTTTGGCAACGTCACCGGTTACATCAAAAATTGCCACCCGTTTATCCGGTGAAAATTCCTGCCGGACAGCTTCAATGACCGGAATTCCGTCTTCAGGCCGGCTGCAGGATGTAATAAATGCACTAGAGCATAAAAGAATACATAAGAAAACTGTTCGTCTCATATTTCATCCCCGGTTATGGTTATCTCATTCAATACAGACACCCGGAAAAATCTGGTTTTTAAACGATTTTAGCAAGGAAAAAGCATATTAAGAAAAAAGGGGTGATCAATTACCCTTTGATTTTTTTCATTAATCAGACATCAGTAGAAAAGGCCTGGCATTTTCTTCCGCTATTGCGGAAAAATACGGTGGAAGGCTTTATCTCAGCGATAATTCCCCGTTGGGCGGCGCATCATTCATCCTCGACCTAAATCTGAACTAATAGTATAGCTTCTTACCAAACGCTCTCAACCTCTGAACGTCTGAACCCATGAACTCATGAACCCTTGAACCCATGAACCCTTGAGCTCATGAGCCCTTGAGCTCATGAACCCATAAATATATGCTTTAAAATGATAGTCATAACTATTAAAATACAACGATAAATAACATGTTAATAATAAGCATAAAAAACGATTTCGGGGATTCATGATCATCTTTGGTGTTGCGATATTACATACTTTTTAAATCAGAATAATATGTCTGTAAAGGAGTAAAAATGGCAGGTAAACGTATTCTCCTTGTTGAAGATGAAGTTATAATCGCCCTTGATGTAATATCTACATTGGAAGAATATAATTATAAGGTGCTTTCAGTTAACACCGGTGAAAAAGCCGTTCAGGCCGTCAAACAAAACCCGGACATTGATTTGATTCTTATGGATATCAATCTGGGAAAAGGAATGGACGGTACCGCGGCCGCCAAGCTAATTCTGGAGGAATATGACATCCCCCTTATTTTCTTGTCATCACATACAGAGCGGGAGATCGTGGAAAAGACCGAAGGGATCACATCTTACGGGTATATCGTAAAAAATACCGGCGAAACCGTGCTGATTCAATCCATAAAAATGGCTTTCCGATTGTTCGATGCAACCTTAAAAAAAAATGAAAAAGAGGAACTGCAGCTCAAGTCTCTTGTTTTGGATCAGATTGCCGATCATGTGACGATAACAGATACAAACGGCATCATCACATATATGAACAGAATTGAAGAAAAAGATCTTGGGTATTCACGGGGAGAGTTAATCGGTAAACCAACAAGCATTTTCGGAAAAGATCCGTCAAGAGGGGCAACACAAGAAGAAATTCTAACAAAGACACTTGAAAAGGGACACTGGCGGGGCGAAGTAATTAACTACACCAGAGACGGGAATGCCATCATACTGGACTGCAGAACGCAGCTTATAAAGGATAAAGAGGGAAACCCGATTTGTCTATCCGGTATTTCCACTGATATAACGGAACGAAAAAAGACAGAAGAAAAGCTTCAGAAAAGTGAATCTCTTCAAAGGCTTATTTTATCAGCCATCCCTGATATGCTCATGCGTTTTGACGGAGAAGGGCGATATCTGGACATCGTGAATTACAGAGAGGATGAACTGATATTGCCCAGAGAAGCGGTTATCGGTAAAACCGTTTCGTCAATTATTCCCGGAGAAATGGGAAAAATCCTGGAAAACACAATTCGTAATGCCGTAAAAACCGGAAAAATGGAAAAAATTGAATATTCCCTGAACGTCCCGGCAGGATTATGTGATTTTGAAGCCAGAATTATTCCCATAGAAAAAAATGAAGCCATATCTTTAATCCGGGATATCACTGAAAAGAAAAAAGCTGAAAAAGTTCTGGAAGAAAATGAGGAAAAATACAGGCTCCTCGTGGAAAAAGCCCATGACGGAATTGAGATTTCTCAAGATGATATGATTATTTTTTGTAACCAACAGTTTGCAGATATGCTGGGATATTCGGTTCAGGAACTAAAAAACATTTCCTTCCTGGATATTTTTACTAAAGAAGGACTCCGAAATCTCTATAAAAGGCAAGAACAGCGATTGTCCGGAAAGCCATTACCCAATCAGTATTCCACAACATTCAAGAAAAAAGACGGTACCATCATAGATGTTGACGTGAAATATGAGATAACACAGTACAGAAACAGGCCGGCAACCTTTGCAATAATACGGGATATTACTGAAAAGAAAAAAGCTGAAGATAAAATCCGGGATCTTCTCAACGAGAAAGAACTGCTGTTAAAAGAAACCCACCATCGCATAAAGAATAATATGGCCTTCATTAGAAGCCTTTTAAAACTGCAGGCCAGATCTAAGGATAATCCCGAAATACAAGAAAGTTTGTATGATGCTGCAGGCAGAGTACAAAGTATGGCGGTTTTGTATGACAAATTGTACCGTTCTCAAGCATTTGGAGCATTGAGCGCCAAAGAGTATTTGTCCACACTGATTCCTGAACTCAATAACTTATATAGCATGGGTTCTGAAATAAGAATTCTTATTGATACAGAAGATATTATCCTGGATCCAAAAACACTGTATTCCTTAGGAATCATTTTGAATGAATGTGTCACAAACTCTATTAAACACGCTTTTGAAAATGTAGAAAACCCGGAAATTTCCATTCAATTTTTCAAAACAAAATCCGGCAAAAGACTGATTTACAATGATAACGGAACAGGGGTCCCTTCATTGGATACCTTGCATGGGTCTTCAACATTCGGACTGCAATTACTTAACATGATGATCAGCCAGCTTGACGGAACAATGAAAATTGACACACAGAAGTCCATGAAAATCACATTTGATTTCTGATCAGGCTTTTAAGATCTCTTATATATTAACGGATTATTAATAACAATCTTTTGAAGGGATGCGGAAGCTGTTGATTCTTCTCAGTTGTTCATTTTTTCAATAGCTTCCAGAGAATGATTCATATGATCCCGTTCATCCAGCCCGATACGACGAAAAAGATTCGCCATGGAGGTCTGGGCGGGATAAAACTGAAAATATTCACTGTCAACGGTTTCATATTCCCATTCGGGGTTTTCATCAACAAGCTTCATGTATTCATGTTCTGCATGGGATTCAAAGGCAGCATTCATGCGGAAACTCCATTTAGGATTCATTGCCCACATAAATCGTGTCAGATAATAATAAGTCCCGGCTAAAAAGCGGGGAATACATTTCATTTTCAGCCATCCCAAGCGCATTTCTTTCTGGCGCATAATATCTTGGATCAACATGAGATGCCACTGTTCATTATCCTGAGAATCCCTTCCCAGATCAATGAGATACAGGGCAAGATCAGATTCTTTTCGGGTTGCCCATTTTCGTTTGGTATGGGACTTGGTCACAATTTTATAACCGCCGTTCTCCCACGCCCAATACGGATACCGGGCCAAAACTTCAATGATCATGAACTTTGGCAATGTCCTTTTAAAGCCGTACAAAATATCCATCATTAGAAACATGGATTTTAATATCAGGTTAGATTTCATAACCGGTGTTCGTAGCGTTTTTTCCTGTTCAGCTTTTAAATCTACATCCTTTCCCATTGTATACTCATATCGGTTCATTTCTTTCCTTCCGAATTGATTATGAATTTTGTCATAAAATTAATAGATCTCTCCATTTCATTCAAGACGTGTTTTTTTCAGGTGAAATGGTTTTGGTCTCAATACATTTACCTTCCTTACGGGTTTCTGCGTAACTTAAGTAAAAGAACTGATTTTAAGGAACCGATCCATGATAAATTCACTCCGTATTAAAATGATTTTAGCATTCGCATCATTTTTGTTCATTTTTAGCATTCTGTTCTATTCTCAAAAAAATGTGCGTGAATTGCGGGAAGAAGCAAAAGAAGTTCTGCTTTTTTATACCGAACTCTACGCCAGAATTGCAAGTGAAGATGATTTTACGGATTTTGCTTTTCTTTTTGATGAAATATTGACAAGGATATCCTTCCCTATCATAGTTACGGGACAAAACGACGATGAAATCAGCGCCTGGAAAAATGTCCCGTCACTATCTGATACTGTCCGGTTGTCGGAAGAAATTCAGCATCTGTTAACAGAAAAAGTCAAAGAAATGGATCGGTTTACCGAACCGGTTCCCTTGACATATGATACGCTGGTTATCGGATATATCCATTACAGCGACAGCGCAACCATACGTCGTCTTAAATGGATGCCGTATATTGAACTGGGAGGCGCCATTCTTTTGATCTTCATCGGTTTTATGTTTTTTCAATATATCCGCAGCAGCGAAAAGAAATTCATCTGGGTGGGCATGGCAAAAGAAACGGCTCATCAGTTGGGAACACCCATCAGTTCTCTCATGGGGTGGCTTGCACTCGCCCGGGAAACATTCTCGCCTCATCACGAAATATTCAATGAAATGGATGTTGATATTCAACGTCTCGAAAACGTATCCAATCGTTTTTCACAGATTGGTTCAAGGGGACAGGTAAAAGATATTAACCTGAAGGATGTTTTTGAGCATGTTCGCACCTATATGGAGCGGCGGATTCCCCAAAAAAACAAACTCCTGGAGCTTCAATTTAATGTAGAAACAAAACGAAGAATAAAAGGGAATAGTGATTTACTTGAATGGGCTTTGGAAAATCTGATAAAAAACAGTGTTGATGCCATCGGGGGACAGACCGGAAAAATTTCGGTTGACGTAAAAGACATGAACGGAAACAAAATATTAATTGATATAAAGGATACGGGAAAGGGCATTCCCGAGTCTCAATGGAAGGCAATTTTTAAACCGGGATTCAGCACAAAAAAACGGGGCTGGGGGCTGGGACTATCGTTGACAAAGCGCATTCTTGAAGAATACCATAGAGGACGAATTTACGTTTTTGAATCCAGAGAAGGCGAGGGAACAACCATAAGGATTGAGCTGGAAACAGTAGCGAATTCAGTAGCCGGTAGCCAATCCAGTAGCCAGTAGCCGGTAGCCGGTAGCCGGTAGGGTGCGTTGATTTTGTTTCAGTTGCTATGATGTTGTTTCTTTTGACTGCGTTTGTTTCATTTAGATGGTTTCATGGTCGATAAGGTTTTTTTTGGTTCTGTTTATGCTTTTAATTCACGCTTATATATAATCCATGACTGGTT